>JBKQIP010000253.1:0-15600 GCA_052148295.1 Acidimicrobiales bacterium | reverse complement strand
CAGCTCCCTCGGCTACTGCAGCCCCGCTGAGTACGAGAGCCTCATTGACCGCAATGCCGACTGTCAGGCGGCATGATCAACACAAGCAACCTGTCCGTCGAACCGGATCAAGCCCAGAGTTCCTTAGTTGTGCGGAGCCCTGCGTGCTCTAAAGCTCTTCAGCATCCAAGAATTAGGGAGTTGCCCTAGGGCGGCGGTGGACCGCGTCGTTCAGGCTGGTGGCATGGAAATCATCGTCGACATCCATTTAGCCGAGGACGGGCGGCCCTCGGGCACGGCCCAGGCAGCGGGCAGCTCCGACGCCCGATCGTTCTCCGGAAACCTCGAGTTCATCGCCGTGATGGAGAGTCTGTACCGAGCCGAGGATCGCTCCACGACCCCCGAGCAGTCCCCAAAGAAAGGACGAGACAGTGTCTGAACTCATCTGGAGCTTCGCCCCCTGGGTGCTCTTCATCATGGCCGTCCGGGTGACCAACGTGTATGTGGCCGCCGGCGTAGCTGGGCTAGCCGCCATCGTGGTGCTGGCGCGGGCCATGACCCGTCACAAGGCCCATCTCTTCGATGTCGCCGGTGTCATCTACTTCGTGGGTCTGCTGGTGGTGCTGGCCATCGTTCATCCCAGCGACATCGTTACGTGGGGCCGCTACGCCCAGGCCGTGGCCCATGGGTCCTTGTGCGTGATCGTGTTCGGGTCCGTGTTGGTCGGCCATCCGTTCACGGAGAGTTATGCCCGGGACCAGGCCCCGCGCGAAGTCTGGGATACGCCGGGCTTCCATGCCTTCAACCGCAAGATCTCCATCGTTTGGGGATTTGCTTTCCTGGTCGGGGTCGTATCGCTCGTGTTCGCCGGTGCGACCGATTCTCGCCAGGTCCTGCTCCGCGTTATCGTTCCCTTCGGGGCACTGGCTCTCGCCTACACCTATACGGATCGTGAAGCGGCCCTGGTCAAGGGTGATCGGCCGTCCCCGCCGCCAGCCTGAGCGGGGCGCGAAAGGACCTCGTCGCGATTGGCCGGCCCGCGATGGTTGGCAGTCAACAGTCTCCACCGACGAGCGCTGTGAAGCAGCGTTGGAGTCCGTCATGCGAACCGTGGCGGTCGTTGCGGTCGCCCTGGGAGCCGCAACTGCCGTCTGGCTGGTGGCGAACCATCGTGCGCGCGGCCACAAGCACCGCCCGCGTCGGGGCCGAAGATGTCCTGCCGCTCGCCGAGGATCGTGATCATCGTCAACAGGGAACCGGCGCCTTCGCTGCGTATGGCGAGAGCCAGCCGATCGGACGTGGGCGCCGGTTCGCAGCCGCCCTCCCACTCCGTTCGGGCGTGACCTACGTGACCTTCCGTGGCACGCTGCTTCCTCGACGCCGCGATGATCATCGGCGGCGATGCCCAACCCGGTCCGGGCCTGCATGAGTGCTTCGTCCCACTCACCCGTCGTCAACAGTGCGCTACCGTCCAGACAACTGGCTCACACCTTACGGACCTGTAGCGGGGGGTGGGCTCTCGCCATCTGGTCATAGTCGTCGTCTTGGGTCACCACGGGCAACCCGAGATCGATGGCAGTGGCTGCTATCAGGGTGTCGGTCAGCTTCACGGTTCGCTGGATGCCGGCGTTCCGGCAGTCCACGACGAGACGCGCCCAGGCCGTCATGACCGGCTCGCTGATCGGTACAGGATCCACCCTCCGTGCCAGTGTCAGCGTGCCCGCTCGGCGGGCGCGCGACGTGTCATCTGCGGCGCTCAGCACACCCAGTTCGAGCTCGCCGAGGGTCACGACCGACACCGTCACCCGGTCGGGCAACTTCCCGAGCGGTCGGTCCACCTCACGAGCAATGAACACCGAGGTGTCGAGGAGCCCGGCGCGATCGCTCAAAGCTCATCCAAGGTCTGCCCGGCGAGCACGTCAAGGTCATCGCGTAGACCCGGATCCGCTGCCCGCTCTGCCAGTCCGCGACGCAGGAGATCTCCTGGGACCCAGCGGGACCGCTGGGCATGAGGGACGATGTCGGCGATCGCCTCGCCGTGGACGGTGAGGACCACCCGCTCACCTGCCCGGACGGCGTCGATGACCTGACCGGTTCGATTCCGTAGATCACGCACCCCGATCTCCATGTGCGACACTGTAGCACAATCCTCCCCTGAACGCGATCTCGGCGTCAACAACGCAGTAGTTACTGATGCTGGGGGAATCTCGACTTTGACCGCGGACGCCGTACCGGAGCCGATCGAAGGCGGGGTTTGCCAGCGGTAGGGCTCCTCGCCGGTTTGGGGATCTTGCCCGCCGCACGTCCTGTCGCGGAGGCAACATCCTGCCGACGTCTGATGGAGTTCCTAACAGCAACCCTTGCAGAGTCCGAGAATGTCGAGTCGGTGGCTCTGCGGTTCGAATCCTTCGGCTTCTGCAAGTCGGTCGACCGTGGAAGCCACACTTCGCTCGAAGGCAGGGGTGGGAGTGACATCGATGACCTTGCCGCAGTGGGTGCAAAGGAGGTGGTGGTGGTGTTCAGTGAACTCCTCGGCCAGTTCGTAGCGGGCGAACTCGTCGTTTGCGGCGATGCGCCGCACCACGCCGGCGACTTGGAGGTCGACGAGGTGGCGGTAGGCGGAGCTGCGTGGAAGATCGGGCAGACGATCAGCGATGTCGCCAATGCTGACCGGGTGCCCGGCTCCAACAAGTAGTTCGATGATGGCTCGTCGGCCTGTGGTATAGCGCTGGTCGGCCCGTCGCAGGCGATCCTCCACGACATCGTGGACGTCGTCGGCAGCATCGAATGCCGTCATCGTCGTTTCACCTCTGATCGAGCGGGCATGGGCCGTATGCGGAATGTCCGGCCCGTCGGATCAGTGCTCGTCGTAGTGCCCGTCATGGGCGGCGTGGCGATGCCCGTCGTGGATGAAGTCCACGTGGCCATCGTGCTCGATGGTTTCGTGTCCGCAGTCACTGCCGTGCTTGTGGTCATGGCCCGTGTGTTCGACATGGGGGAGTGGATGCTCGTCGTAATGGCCTTCGTGCTCGCTGTGGGCGTGCCCGTCATGGATGTAATCCACATGTCCGTCGTGGTCGACAGCGACATGGCCACAGTCGGGCCCGTGGACGTGTCCGTGATCCTCATGAAGGGTGTGTTCGGTTGTGGTCATGGGGTCTCCTTCGCATGGTTGACGGCGTCAGCGACGATGTGCGCAACGTGATGGTCGATGAGCGAGTACACCGCTTCGCGGCCGTGGCGTTCGACGCTCACCAACCTGGCACCTCGCAGTACCCGGAGGTGTTGGGACACCAAGGGCTGGCTCATCCCCAGCCGTTCGACGAGCTCGTGGACGTAGGAGGGCCGTTCGGCCAACTCGACCACGATGGCCAGTCGGGCTGGCGCGGCCAACACCCGGAGGAGTTCCCCGGCCGCTTCGTAGGTCTGCGTTGCCACTGACACCATCTGTATATAAACACATGCGGATGTGTTTATGCAACCTTCCGAAAAGGAACTTCCCCGACCTGAACTTGTGTTGAGACTCAGTCTGAGGATAGGTTTTTCGGATGACGACCGCAGAGATGATCACCACAGGAGAGAATCTGAACAGGTTCGCGGCGAGTCTTCGGGCACACTCGGCGAATGTGGCCCTCGCCTTCGTCGGTTTGGTGGCATTTGTGGCGACCGGGTGTGCGGATGCCGCATCGGCCGGCGCCAGCGCGAAGGTCATCGTTGCCGTCGGGGCGGAGAATGAGTACGCCAACGTGATCGGCCAGATCGGAGGCAAGTACCTCCAGGTTTCGTCGGTCCTCAACAATCCCAACACCGACCCCCACGTCTTCGAGTCGAGTCCCCGCACCGCTCAACAGGTGAGCGCGGCGCAGCTGATTGTGCAGAACGGCGTGGGCTACGACACATTCATGAATACCATCGAGAGCGCGTCGCCCAACTCCGGGCGCAAGGTCATCGTTGTCCAGCACCTGCTCGGCCTACCGACCGATACCCCCAACCCGCACTTGTGGTACAACCCGAGGACCATGCCTGCGGTCGCCACGGCGCTCGCGACCAGCCTGTCCGAGCTGCAGCCGGCCCACGCCTCTTACTTCCACGCCAACGCTACGGCGTTCATCAACTCGCTGAAGCCCTGGTTGGCCGATATTGCGAAGGTCAAGGCCGCCTTCCCCGGTGCCCCAGTGGCCACGACCGAGCCCGTAGGTGACTACATGCTCCAGGCCGCCGGCACCGATGACCTCACTCCCTGGTCCTTCTCCGCCGACGTTATGAACGGGGTGGACACCACTCCCCAGGACAACTCGTTCCAAGAGAACCTGTTCAACCAACACAAGGTCAAGGTCTTCGTCTACAACCAGCAGGTCACCAACTCGATCACCCAGACCCTCCTGTCGCTGGCCCACAAGGACGACATCCCCGTCGTCGGGGTCTACGAGACAATGCCGGTCCCCGGTTACAAGTACCAGACGTGGATGGAAGCCGAAACGACCGCCCTCTATAACGCACTAGCCCACGGCACCTCCACGCAGAAGCTCTAGCGATGAACCAGGCACCCGCGCCAGGTGATGTGCTGGCTCTCGACCGGATCGGCGTGTGGCTGTCGGGCCGGGAGATCCTCCATGATGTGAGCTTCTCGGTCCGGCCGGGCGAGTTCACGGGATTGATCGGGTCGAATGGTGCGGGCAAGACCACGATCCTGCGGGTGATCCTCGGGCTCCAGGAGCCGACCTCTGGACAAGTCCTGATGAATGGGAAACCGCGCACCCGGCGCAACCGGTCGGTCGGCTACGTCCCGCAGAAGGTCCTCATCGACCCCGACCTGCCCCTCCGGGCCCGCGACGTCGTCGGACTGGGGCTCGACGGGCACCGCTTCGGACTCCCCATGCCCTCGGGAGCCCGGCGCCGAAGGGTCGATCAGATGCTTGAGGCGGTCGACGCCGCGCACTTCGCTGATTCGCGGGTGGGCAATCTCTCGGGCGGCGAGCAACAGCGGGTCCTGATCGCCCATGCCCTGATCGGCGAGCCGGAGCTTCTGTGCCTCGACGAGCCTCTAGCGAACCTCGACATCGCCAGTGGTCACGAAATCGTCGACTTGCTGCGGCGTATCGCATCCGAGCACCACGTCGCCATCCTGCTCTCGGCCCACGACATGAACCCGCTGCTGCCAGCAATGGACCGGGCTGTCTACGTGGCCGCCGGCCGGGCGGCCAGTGGCACGGTGGACGAGGTCGTGCGCAGCGAGGCGCTGAGCGAGCTCTACGGGCACCCGGTCACGGTGCTCCGCGTCGAAGGACGGATCCTGGTGGTGGCGGGATCGCACGTCGACACCGAGATTCTGGGACCGGCCCCGGCCTCGTTGGAACGGACATGAACAGCCTGGCGGCCAACGTCGTCTTCGAGCCGGGTTTCTTCTCCAACGGTCCGGTCCAGATTGCCCTGCTAGCCGGTGGGGTGGTGGCGCTGATGTCGGGCGTGGTCGGCGTGTTCACCGTGGTGCGAGGCCAGTCCTTCGCCGGCCACTCGTTCGCCGACATGGACACTACCGGTGGTTCGGCAGCCGTTCTGCTCGGCATCGGCGCCCTGTGGGGGTTCTTGGCCGTGGCCGTCGCCGCCGCTGGCGCCATGGAGCTCCTCGGCGTCGAGCGCCACCGGGGGCGCGACGTGGCGACCGGCGTGGTCCTCGGCGCGGCACTGGGCCTGGCCGCGTTGTTCTTGTTTTGGGACACCACCGTCTCGAGCACGACCGGCGCCACCACGACAGTCCTCTTCGGCTCCCTGTTCACGATCAGCGGGCCGACGGTGCCGGCCATGGTGATCTTCAGCCTGGTGATCCTCGCCGGCGCTGCGGTGCTGTACCGCCCACTGCTCTTCAGCTCCCTCAGTGGCGACATGGCGCGGGTCCGCGGCGTTCGGGTGCGCCTGATCGGAGCAGCCTTCATCTTGATGGTGGCTCTGGCGGTGGCCCTCTCCGCGACCGCTGTCGGCGCCATACTCAGCACCGCGCTGCTGATCGGCCCCGCGGCGACCGCGCTGCGCCTGACCAAGAGGCCGGGCGCAGCCATGGGCGCGGCCGCCGGCATCGGCGTAATAGCGATGTGGTTGGGGATCCTCTTCGCCTACGACAGTTCGGACTGGCCCGGCCATCACGGCTGGCCGGTGAGCTTCAGCGTGGTCGCGGTGATCTTCGTGCTCTACCTCGCCGCCGACCTCGTGGGCTGGGTGCGGACCAAGCGGGCGCGGGCCCACCAGGATCGCCTCGCCGCAGGGGGGCGATGATGTTCTCCGGCTTCATGGAGAACGCCTGGATCGTGGGTTCCATCGTCGCGGTCGTGGCCGGTGTGGTCGGCTTCTTCGTCGTGGTGCGCGGCTCCGCGTTCGCGGCCCACGCCCTGCCCCAATCGGCTTTTACCGGGGCGGCGGCCGCCTATCTCATCGGCATCAGCGCCGTGTACGGCATGGGCGCCTTCGCCCTGGCCAGTGCCTTGGGCATCGCCTGGCTGGGCAGGCGGGGCCGCCACGACGTCGTCACCGCCCTGGTGCTGGTCATGCTGCTCGGGCTGGGTGAGCTGTTCTTGAGCTACAGCGTCGAGTACGCCCAGGCCATCTACTCCCTGTTGTTCGGCGAGGTGCTGGGGGTCAGTACCAACGAGATCGTCCCCACCGCGCTCCTCGCCGCCGCCACCATCTTCGCCGTGGCGTTGATGTACCGGCCCCTCATGCTCACGTCGGTGCTGCCCGAGATGGGCGAGGCGCGTGGCGTGCGCGCCTACCGGATGGAGGTGCTGTTCCTGGTCATCCTCGCCCTGGCCACCACCGCCTCGGTGCCCGTCGTCGGGGCCCTGTTGATGTTCAGCCTCATGGTCGGTCCGCCGGCCGCCGCCCGGTGTTTCACCGATAGGCCGCCGGTTGCCATCGCCCTGTCGGTGGCGCTGGCGCTGATGACGGTGTGGGCCTCTCTTGCCCTGGCCTACCTGCGCAACTGGCCGGTCGGCTTTCCCGTCGGCACAATTGCCGCCGCCGTGTACATCGTCGGAAGGGTCTGGAGCGCCTGGAGACGGTCACGTACCGCACACAATCTCGCCGGAGGTACCGACCAGGGGATCGAAGCGGCAGGCTCGATGTTGGTGGCTTGAGCGCTCACTTCCGGGAAGGAGGATCTCCAGGGGCTCGCAGTGAGCTGATCATCATCGTCGGCTTCTCACGGCCGAGCTGGAGGCCTACGCCACCACCAGGAAGTCCTGGGAAAGGTCCTGGTCAAAACGCCAAAAGCCCTACGTTCGCAATGTAGAGGCCGAGGGTTCGAGTCCCTTCACCACCTTCACCTCCACGGTGTTGTCGGGAATGACAACGTTTTCCCTGGTCACGGCAGGTATTCCACCGGCACTCCTCAACCAAGGCAAACGACGATGTTCGAACCCCTCGCTGAGCTGGGAGAACGTCCAATGCGAGTCAGCTATCCCGTCGGGTGGGTCCGGCTCCGCTCACCCATCTTGGGGACTCGCTTGGACCGCTGTCGCAGGGCGCCGCCGGGATTAGCCCAGGAGTCCCGCGTCAGCTCATTCGTGATGTCACCTCCCAGGGATGAGGTCGCCGTCGAGAAAATGCTGAACGTTTGGCGCAACGGCGGCAACGATCTCCGCGTCGGACATCGACGCGATCGGGTCAAAATTCAAGACGTAGCGAACGAAGGCCAGCCCCATCAGCTGAGTCGAGACCAGTCCGGCGCGAATTGCTCGCTCCGACTTGTCGAGTTGTTGCACCGCGGGTCCCATGAGGGAGCAAATGGCCAGTGCCTGCGCGAGACTTACGGGGTCGACGAGGAGGTGACCAATGGTGGCCAAGTTCAAAGGCGTAGTGAATCTGGACATCCGGGATTCCGTGCCGGACTGGGCGCCCTTCGACGCCCCGCGGGCATCAGAGGGTGAGCCCAACGTCGTCTATATCGTGCTCGATGACGTCGGATTCTCCGCGATGAGCTGCTACGGCGGACCCATCGAGACCCCCAACATCGACCGCATCGCCGCCGATGGGCTTCGTTACACCCAGTGGCATACCACCGCACTGTGCTCGCCGACCCGGTCGTGCCTCCTCACCGGACGCAACCACACCCGCAACTCCATGGCTTGTATCACCGAGGCCGCGATTGGCTTCCCCAACGCCAGTGGGGTGATCCCGCCCGAGAACGCCACCATCGCCGAGATCCTGGGCGAGCGGGGATGGAACACCTACGCGGTGGGCAAGTGGCATCTGTGCCCGGAGGCCGAGATGAACCTGGCCTCGACCCGGCGCAACTGGCCGACAGGGCGGGGATTCGAGCGCTTCTACGGCTTTCTCGGGGCTGAGACCAACCAGTGGTATCCCGACCTGGTCTACGACAACCACATGGTCGACCAGCCCCAGTCGCCCGAAGAGGGATACCACTTCTCGGTGGACATCACTGACAAGGCGATCGAGTTCATAAGGGATGCCAAGGTGCTGGCCCCCGAGAAGCCGTTCTTCTTGTACTACGCACCCGGGGCCTGTCACGCCCCCCACCACGCACCGGTCGACTGGATCGACAAGTTCAAGGGCCGCTTCGACATGGGTTATGAAGCGCTGCGCGAACAAACCCTCGCCCGTCAGAAGGAACTGGGCATCTTGCCCCCCGATACGGATCTCTCGCCACTCAATCCGATAGGCACGCCCGAGACCCGCACCGGTCCGGCCGGCCAGCCCTTCCCCGCCCTCGACATCGTGCGGCCGTGGGACTCGTTATCAGACGACGAGAAGCGGTTGTTTCGTCGGATGGCCGAGGTCTTCGCCGGCTTCCTCGCCCACGCCGATGACCAGATCGGCCGGCTCCTGACCTGCCTGGAGGAGATCGGCCAACGCGAGAACACCGTCGTCGTCGTGGTATCGGACAACGGTGCCAGCGGTGAAGGGGGCCCTAATGGCTCGGTCAACGAATGCAAGTTCTTCAACGGCATCCCCGACGACATCGCCTCGAACCTCGCCGCCATCGACGACCTCGGCAGCCCCAAGACCTACAACCATTACCCAACGGGTTGGGCCATGGCCTTCAACACCCCGTTCAAGCTGTGGAAGCGCTACGAGTACAACGGGGGCACGAGCGACGCCTGCATAATCTCGTGGCCAAGAGGGACCACGGCTCGGGGCGAGATCAGGACCCAGTACCACCACGCCGTCGACTTGGTCCCCACGCTGTTGGACGTGCTCGGCGAAGAGGCACCCGAGACCGTCAAAGGCCACGTGCAGAGCCCATTCGACGGGGTGAGCATGCGCTACAGCTTCGACGCCCCGTGCGCCCCGACTTCGAGGAGCACGCAGTTCTACTCCATGCTCGGGTCGCGCGGGATCTGGCACGACGGATGGAAAGCGGTCACGACCCATCCCACCATCGCCGGGTGGAGCAACTTCGGTGCGGACGCCTGGGAGCTGTACCACACCGACGTCGATCGCTCCGAGGTCCACGACCTCGCCGAACAGGAACCCCAGCGGCTCCAGGAATTGATCAACCTGTGGCACGCCGAGGCCGGGTTCAACGGGGCCTTCCCGCTGGACGACCGCTCCGCCCTCGAAATCATCCTCACGCCTCGCCCGGTTCTAACCGCGGCCCGCAACCGCTACGTGTATTACCCGGGCGGGGCCGAGGTGCCCGAGTCCCAGGCGGTGAACGTCCGCAACCGCTCCTACGCCATCGGCGCTCTGGTGGACATTCCCGCACCGGGAGCCAGCGGCGTGCTCTTCGCTCATGGGGCGAGATTTGGCGGCCATGCGCTCTACATCAAGGACAACCGGCTTCACTACGCCTACAACTTCGTCGGGATGGCATTGGAGACCGTGGTGGCGACCGTGGATGTGCCCACGGGAGACAACCTCATCTTGTCGGCGGCCTTTGAGAAGGACGGCGAGGACCCACCCGGAGTGGCCACGGGTATCTTGTCGCTCTTTTACGGCGAGACCAAGGTCGGAGAGGGCAGAATCAGGACCCAACCGGGGAAGTTCGCCATTGGAGGGGAAGGGCTCTGTATCGGACGCGACAGCGGTGAGCCCGTAACCGACGACTACCCGGGTCCCCATCCGCATAGCTTCACGGGCGGGATCATCAATCGGGTGGCGGTTGACGTGAGTGGCGAGCCCTATGTGGACCTCGAACGCGAGGCAGTGGCCATGATGTCCCGGGAGTGACAGTGGAGTCGGGTGCACGCACTGAACGATGCTCCAGACATCGGAGTCTGCCTCTTTTCGTCCTCGGAAACTGGTGCTGAAGCGTCGGCTCGACAAGGCCAGCCTGACCCCTCAGGTCCCGAACAGGATCACCCGCAATCGGATGTCCCGGCGCTGACCTCAAACCGCTCGCACATGCCAGCTCCTGCTCGGGGTCCGGACGCCGCGGGCCGAGCGGTTTCGCTCTGGCCGCGGATACCGCGCGTGACAGCCCCGGGCGGGAGGCACTGCTCAGGACGCCTTCAGGGTCCCGTGCAGAAGGGGTTCGAACATAGTCCCATCACTACTCATGCCGTTTGCGCCAGCAACCAGACGTCGACCTTGTCGCCAGAATGTGCCCACCAAACTGGTAGGGGCTACCAGTAGGCATCTCAGGGGGTCACGATCTCGTACCTGCGCATTCCTAAGGAAATAGCCCAATAGGAATTTCGATGAGCTGACCGGCAGGGGCGCGCTTGAACGCGCTGCTCACTCATGCGTGGACCCTTATTTCAGATTGCCAACGACGCCGACCCGGAAGCCGACCCACGGATAGACCTGGGGGATGACCCCAGCTGACGGGTTGTAACCGAAGGCAGAGATCTCCATTTGGTAGGCCGGCGCATTGGCCACGCCACCGTGGTCGTAGCGCCAGTTCCGAAGGAAATTGTAACCGGGAGGTTGTGGCGCCAAGGTGTCGAGGACCTCGACCACGTTGCCGCCCTGGTCGTAGGTGCCCCAGGGGGAGGGGGTTTCGTCTGCGCCGACCGGGCTCACATTCGCCGTGTAGTTCTTTTGAAGGTCGAGCCCCGTCGGGAAGTCTGGTGGGAGGGCACCGCAAGTCGACCCAGCCTGATACGGACACCAGGTAGGGGCCGTTCCCGGCGGCGCACCCGGTGTGTCCACAGCGCTGTTGGGATCGTTCGGGTTGTAGGTTGCCAACGGCTGGTCGGACGCGTTCTCGACAGCACCGGTCCCGGGATTGAGCACGGCCACGTTCGGTTGGTTGAAAGGACCCGTCGGGTAGGCCCAGTAGGAGTCGGTCCCACCACCTCGGGGGTCGTAGTAGGCGGCCTTCACCCACTCGTTGTTGCTCGGAACGACGAACCCGTTGGACCGGGTCCGCGTTGTCGCCGGGTTCGCCATGTTGTACATGCCTGTTGCGGTCCTTGGCGATAGGCGCACCTTGTAGGTGACGTAGTTGAAGCCTCCCGAGGACGACGACGTCTTGGAGAGAACGGTCCCGTTGGTCAGCGAGTTCGCGAAGCGGGCCGCCCGGCTGAAGCTGGCGAAATTGAACGGCATCTTGGCCCATTGCGGATAGGCGACCGAGTAGTGCTGGCCCAGCGCCGTTCCCGGCGTATAGCGGACGGAGCCGTACTGCGGCCAGTTGACGGGGTTCATGTCGTCGAAGTAGAGGTCGAGCGCATTCCTCCCGCGGGGATCGACTGTGTTGAGGAAGGTTACGTACTGGCTCACCGTTACATCGAACTCGCCGATCCCGTAGGTGTAGTTGACGCCGCCGACGGTGAGACAGGAGAAGCCCGCTGGCACTGGTGCGACGGCGCAGCTCTTGTAGATGCCGGTGCTCCCCGTGTTCTCCGGTGGGCTGACGACGTTGCCTTTCGTAAAGCCCCTCGTCGTCGCGAACGTCTGAAGGACGCCAACCGAGGGGTTGCCGGGGTCACCGACCATCGCCATGGCAATGGTTACGACACCCCGCTTCATGACCCGTGATGCAGCGGCAGCTCCAGGTTGAACTTTGCCCACGACGACGACCGAGCTGGCCAATACGGCGATGAGGAGCCCGAATCGAGCCCAAAGGCCAAGACGGATAGTCGTACTGGCTGTTGACCCGGTCATGCGCGGTTCTTGCATCCCTTGGGTTGGTTCCTCCCTGGATCGGGTCCCGTCCTCATGGCTGACGGATCCGCTCCTACCGGAAGCCGGAAGAGAGGATTCCAGCTCTTCTCAGAGATTGAGGTATCCATCAACACCGACTTCCGGTTTGACACCCGCGTGCACGGCGGCGGACTAGTCGTCGACCTTGGCCCCGAGGCGATCTGCCAGACCACCCGCGAACGTACGGGCTTCATCGAGCTGCCTCTCCTGGAGGTTGGTGGGCGGAATCTTGAGCCCGTGATACCGCTCGCGGTACTCCCCGGACCCGAGATAGCTCACAAGGGACAGCAGCGATCGGACCTGACCGCCCCCATAGGTAAAGTGAATACCGTCGGCGTAGTTTCCGCCCTGCTTGATCCCGAGCCGGCGCACCGTCTTGATATTGTGCTTCCAGTACCGGCGGCCGAGCACTGCGGCGGCAAAGGGCTTCCCCTTGAGGAGTATTCCCGCCGCGTCGGACTGCAAGAAGGAGCGGATCGGGAGATCCGTCGAGAGCCACCACGTCGGTGAACCGATGCACACGAAATCGTACTCCCGGTCGGTAACGACGTCGGGGATCCCGATCTCCGCCGGCCGGTTCGATAGCAACTCGGCCGGGATCATCTTTAGCACGTCGAGCCATGGATGGGGCATCGGAAATTCGCTGAACCGCTTCAGGTAGCGTGAGTCAGTCAACTTGATCGCCGCGAGATGTACATCACAACCGCGGCTCTGGAGCACCTCGGCCATGGCGTCGACCACTTTTTTCGTCTGTTGGGTGAACGAGTAGTAGACGAACAGCACGGAGGGTCTGTCGGTAGCGCTCATTCGGGGCCTCTCTCGATACGTGCTCGGTAGGGCAGGTCAACGTCTCGGTCCTGCCCTTCAACAATGCCTGAGTGGGTGGCGGCCCCACCTCACCCGACCCGGGTGATTTCGCCTGCAGCGGAACCCCCTCGACCCGCCCATAGACGCCAGTCCTGCCTGCCTGAGAGTTCATGGGACGATCGACCGCATGGGTCGGGGCGACATCATCTCGACCTGAACTCGTCCCTTCCGCCTCGCTCCCGCTCGAATCTGTCCCAACGGCCGCTTGATTGCAACTGCCATTGAGCTGTTCGGAGCCCCGTTCCTCCTATTCGAGGTACCCGGGAACGGGGGGATGGTCACCCCCACGGTCCCGCACCAGACTTATCGCGCGCACGAGGCCGCAAGAAAACGTCGGCGTTCGCACCCGGCGGCCACCGGCCAGCATTACATCTCTTGATGGTGACCGGCCAGGTCATGGGGACTCATCGGTGAGGAACGGCCAGATGAGCGCTACGTGATTCATCGTAGAGGTCGACGATGTGGTCGGTCGCCAAGTGGTGACCGCCGGGCGACCTGTGGTCGAGCCATCGGTCGGATCCACCAACCATTGGGCTCCAAGACGGGAACGTTGAAGCCTTCGATTGTCGGCAGGGGGGATGCGTTTACGTAAGACTGTGGGAGCAGGGCGCCTGGGGATGGTCGGCGCGCCAGTGGGGCGACCGCTACGCCGCACCCGACGGGCCACCTCTCCAGGTGACCCACAAGGCCTGCGGCCACATCTTCACCGCGGTGTTGGTGTGCTAGGTGTGTGGCGAGCGCCTCGAGGCCAGAGACGTCCGCGCCGCCCCGCCGTTCCCGACGCGGACGGGCGTCGTATTAAGCGAGGTGAGCGAGATCAGCCCGTCAGGTCGAGCCGTTCGATGCTGAGATCGACTCGGCGTGGATCATCGGGGGAACCCAACGGTGCCACCACCCTCCGACGATCTCTACGTGGCTCGTGACGTCTTTGGTCACGGTGACCGGTCCTGGTGCCTGACACTCGCCGACTCCCCCTTTGAACTGGGGACTCCGCCACCGACCAACAGCATTCTTCCGTCTGGCTATTGTGATCACTCGTTCCGGGCGACCTCGGGCCCCGTGATCCGATCGAGGATGGGGAACGTCGCGGCGATGATCGCCATCGACGCGGCCAGCCCTCCGATCATTGTGGCCCAGTAGGAGAATCCCGGAAGGCTGAAGGCGAGCCCTACCTGCGAGTGCAGGTAGAGGGCGGCCGCCAGCAGCCCGACGACGATGGAGACTGCAGCGACGAGGAGCAGGGGCAGCGCACTCTCCAGCGTCACGATCCGGTGCAGGAGTTCTCGCGGGACCCCCGTAAGTCTGAGCAGGCTGAATGACCGCCTCCGCTCGCCGAGACCGGCCGCGATGTTCACGGCAAGGCTGCACGCAGCGATGATCAGGCTGGCCACGATGATGACGTCGGTCATGGCCTGGATCATGGTCAGCAGGCGCGCCGTCGAGGGATCGAGTGCCTCCACGGTCACCGGTGTGCCCTGGAGCGGGAATGCGCGCTCGAGCTCCGTTCGCACCCGTTCGATCGCACTCGAAGACCCGTTCGTCGCGACGACGACCGCGCTCACGGGGAGGGATGCGAGCTGAGTCGCCGACAGGTTCCAAGAGGGCCAGGTCGTGGTCGACGCGTGGGCGGTGTGCCCCAGGACTTTCGAGAGGAAGTATCCGACGGACGCCGCGGCGGCCCGCGGTGCGCATCGGCCGATGGCCGGCGTCCTGGCGAGTTCGTCGCACGCGACGACCCCGAACGATCGTCCCTCTTCGCTCTGGTTAGGAGCCTCATGGACCACTGCCACCCCTTGGACCCCCGGCGTCGCCCGGAGTTCGTGAAGGAACGACGGAGGCACGGAAGTCACCACGGACGCGGTCGGGCAGGCGGTGGTCGAATAGGTGCAGAACGGGTCCGCGAGGGTTCTCAGACTGGCGTTGGTGCTGCCGCCTCCGGTTACTTGCGTCACCGAGCTGAGGGCACCGATCGCCGCGCTGGCGACGAAGAGGGCAATGACGAGGCCACTGACAAAGCGGAAGGCAGCCTTGGGGTTGTCGAGGAGGTGACGACTGGCGATGAGCGTGGCAGGGCCACTCGCTCTTTTGGCCATGATCCGCGACCCAGCCGTTGTGAACCACGGCCCGGCCAGAACCAGACCGACGATCAGCAGCACGAATCCAACAAGGAGCTCGACGAGCTGGCTCCCGATGGCGCCGGGCTTTCCGGCCGCGTCGAAGTAGGCGAGGAAGGCGATGCCCGCCAACAACGGAACGATCCGGGCGATTCCCGGTGGGCGTGTCCTGACCCGTCGCGTCACTCCTAGCGGCGAAATCTGTACCCGGCGCAGTGCGAGACGTGTGGAAACGACGGCGGCGGCGGGGACTCCGACCACCGCGATGATGATGTCGACGGCGTGAAGGGAGAGGTCATCCTGCGCCAACGGGGCCCCGGTGAACGGCACGTGGTACAGAAGTGGTCGGATTGCGAAGAAGAGTCCGAAACCGAGGACGACGCCGGCCAGGGCGGCGATGACCGCTTCGACGGCCGAAATCGTCGATATCTGGCGAGGAGTGGCGCCGATCAGTCGCATGGAGGCGAAGCGCTCTTCGCGCCGGACAGCCGACAGTCGGCTCGCCGTCGCGATCAGGATCAGAATCGGCAGCACGAGT
>JBKQIP010000252.1:0-17886 GCA_052148295.1 Acidimicrobiales bacterium | reverse complement strand
CGCCGGCCCGGGGGGGGCGGCCCCGCCGCCCCCACGACCGGCGGGTGCACCGGGTCACGCCTGCGATCTCGTTTGGGAATCTGTGATGAGTTCCGCTACACGGTCAAGTCAAACGGGCACCTCGATTTCATCATAAATTCGGACCGCAGCCAGCAGACCGGCCGGATTTCGCTCATAGACGGCAATTCCAGCTTGAGGTATCAAGTCGTGGCTACCCCATCGAACACAGTTGAATTCCAAAGCGCAACGCACGCCGTCGTCGGTCACGGTGCACTGCTCCAGCCTCAGCCCTCCGCCGGCCTTGAAGCACTCGGCGAAATAAGAACGCAGCTCACTCGAACCACGATGTAAAGAGTGCGGACCGATTGATTCGCGGAAGTACGCGTCTGGGGCAAATGTGCTCAAGATCGAGTCGAGATCTCCGGCGCTGAGCGCGGCCAGGTATCGTTCGACAACGTGGCTTAGGTTGACGTTGGCTGGCTTAAGCAAGGCGCGCCTGACGTGATGCTGCCCGTCGACCGGCCATTGGCTGCAGTAGGTGCGGAACTCCACGGACATTTCGTTTATGGACTCTGCAACGACGGTTATCGGCCAATCCACCGGCTGCCCGTTGTAGTCGTCCAGGTGCGCCCGCAGTTCGACTACGGCCCGACCATCAACCTTGGTAGAGGCGATGGTTTCGATGCGGACGTGGCGCTCAGCCCACAAGACTTGGTTGCTGCGAACAAACCGTCGAAGCTGTCTGTGACCGCGCACCTCCCCCTCTCGTGGGTCATAAATCACCACTTCGCCGGGCCATATCTCTTCCAGTTCGTGAGTGCGCCCGGTCTCGAGAGCGTCGAAGTATTGACGTACGGGATCAGCAAGACCCACTGAACGCGTCTGGCCACGGGCCAGTTCAACGGCGCTAACGAAATCTGGAAACCATGGCACTTGGCCCCTCCACGATCCCTTCTCTTTTGACCAGCGAATGAGCCGGCCAGCCGAGTCCACTTTTCGACCCAACGATAGGGCGCTCCTGGCGGCCGAGCTCTGTGAAGGAACTAGGTTTCGCCTTGTCGCTACGTCGTATGAGCTGAAGAGCGCTGGCAAGGGAGGTCTCATGACCCTCGGCTATGACGGACCCCTGTACCTGTTGGCCTTCGATCACAGAGGGTCGTTCGAGAAGGGGTTATTCGGGACCAAGGAACCGGTCTCGGCCGAGGTGAATGCCGGCATCGTTGACGCCAAGGAGTTGATTTTCGAAGCCCATGTTGAGGTTGTCAGGGAGGGTCGGGTGCCGGCATCGGCCGCGGGCGTGCTCGTGGACGAAGAGTTCGGGTCCTCAGTGGCACACAAGGCCAGAGCAGAGGGCGCGCCACTCGCGATGCCTGTGGAGCGGTCGGGTCAAGACGAATTTCAGTTCGAGTACGGTGAAAATTACGCCGAACACATCGAGGCCTTCGACCCGACCTTCGCCAAGGTGCTCGTTCGCTACAACCCTGAGGGTAACCTTGAGCTGAACAAACGGCAGGCTCAACGTCTGGCCCGGCTCTCGCGGTGGTTGCGCAAGCACGACCGCAAACTTCTCTTCGAACTCCTGGTTCCCCCCACAACCGAGCAGATCGACCTCTACGAAGACGCCGCCACCTACGACAAGGAGCTGCGGCCATATCTCGTCATCGAAGCGATCCGACGTCTCCAAACTGCAGACGTCGAACCGGACGTGTGGAAGATCGAGGGACTCGACAGAGCCGAAGACTGCGAGAGAGCAGTAGCGCAGGCCAGAAACGGAGGGCGTGACGGAGTGGTCTGCATCATTCTCGGCCGGGGCGCTGACGAGGCCAAAGTCCTCCATTGGCTACAGGTGGCGGCGCCGGTAACGGGCGTCGACGGCTTTGCCGTGGGGCGGACCATCTGGTACGACGCACTCCAGGGGTTCCTTGCGGGGCAGGTCTCCCGGCAGGATGCAGTTCAGCAGATCGCCGGGAGGTATGCGGAGATTTACCGCACGTACCTTGCTGCCACCTGACTAGTAGTTCCCAATACTAGCCGCCCCGATCGGGCACATCGGCCGCGGCAACTATTTGGGGGCGATGCGTCACGAGGGCTTCCTCAGGTTCGCCTGCGTTGAGTCCGACGCCAAGCTCACCCCCGGCACAGCGCGAGATCCAGCACAGAGCGAGCCATCGAGCAAGTCCATCTCTAGGCGCCTGAACGTTCGTTCCTCATGCCGTAGTCGGTGCCTGGAGACGCCGCCCCCAGGCAACCACTGCGAGCACCTTGAAGGACGCGTAGCTATGCCGTCGTCCTCACGACAGAAGAGATCAGGGACCTTGATATAGAGGAGGGCGAAGTCAATCGCCGGTCATCGGCGTCGCCGTGGCGGCCGCTTGGACTCACAAACGCGAAACGAGCTCAGCTACGATTTGTGCCGCCGGTTGCAGCTGACTGGCCAGCGCAACGCTTTGTCCGGCCCACATAGAGAGCGCTTCAATGTCACCGGTGGTGCCCACCATCGGCGGTGCGGGCTCATAGCGGACGATTGCTTCGCCCGAAGCGAAGTGCGCGACGACATCGCCCACTCCCGGTCTTCTCTCGAGCGGCGGCCGGCCTGCTGCCTCCCACATCTCTGCCGTCGAGTTGTGCAGGGCGCGGTGCGGCGAATCCGGCCAGTCGACGTCGTAGAGGTCGGGATACCACTCGGCATCCGTTTCGACCGCATCTATCAGGCGATTGCGGTACTCCTCGTGGATGGGCATCTCCTGGGCCAGCAGAAACCTGGTCCCCACCCACGCCGCCTGAGCACCCAGGGCGAGAACCGCAGCCACGCCGCGAGCGTCTCCGATCCCGCCGGCCGCGATCACTGGCACCGGCGCTACCGCGTCCACGACCGCGGGTACCAAGGGGAGCGTCGCAATTCGACCACCCACGTGCCCCCCGGCTTCCCAACCCTGCGCCACAATGACGTCAACTCCGCTCGCAACTGCCCGCCGCGCCTCTTCGGCACTTCCGACCGTACACAGCACGAGTCCCTCGGCTTCGTGGACCGGCTCCACGTAGCCGGTCGGATCTCCGAGGAATAGCGACACGATCCGCAGCCCCGCCTCGAGGGCCTCGTCGAGGCGCCGGTGCTGATCGGAAGTGAGAACCAGGTTGCCGCAAAAGGGGCGATCGGTGAGCGCCGCCGTGTCCCGGACCACATCACCAACAGGAGCGGACCACGTCAGCGTCACCATGCCGAGCCCTCCAGCATTCGAGACCGCAGCAGCCAGTTCGGGCACCGCCACCATGGCGGCAAGGACGATCGGTTGTTCAATCCCGAGCAGCTCGCATACTGGTGTTCGCATCACCACCACGCACCCTTTCGCTCGGGTTCACACCAAGGCAACCAAAGTCGATTGGAACTCATCTCGCCCACGTAAGTCTGCTGGAACGCTATGACTCATACGATGTGGGCATCGACTGAGCAGCCCGTTTATTCCAGCCGTGAAAGCTCGAATAATCGCCCGCGTCCCAGGCCTGGCGTAGTCCTGGTTTGCTCAGGTCCCAATCGGGTCGGATTTCGGCAGAGGCTGTGCAAAGGTCCGACCACAGGTCGTAGAACGACGGGCGGCCCCAGAACCAGTAGCCGTTGTAGATGCGGTGGATCACAAGTCCCGGCTTGAGTACCAGAGTGTGAGGAATCATCGGATCGTGCTCGGGATCGGTGTATTCCTGAATGTCGAGATCCTTTTGAATCGTGCGATCGGGATCCGAGAGAAATGGCCATTGAGCACCGACCGACAACCGGAACTCCTGCGTGGTGTGGTGGTCGTCGGTCGAAATCGTGACGATCTGAGTGTAGGCAACGGCGATTTTTGCGTAGTGAGTCGCGAGTTCGAGATGTTGTTGATGCTCCTTCGGGCAATAGTTGCCCCGCGCCAGCGTGAGGATCATTGGGTCAGGACCTTGAAGTTCGCTGAGCCGACGAACCGTGTTGGTATGGTCCGGCAGCGCATAGTCGGGGAAGACACCGCCAGGTTTCATGTCCGATCGCATCGTTCCAGCCTCCTTCGCTGTTGAAGGGTTGCACGCTTCGCCTCGCGTCCTCGCGCACGCATGGCCTCAAGGCGGAGTGGCATGCTCACTCGCGGCGTGGATCGTCCATCGGGTCGATGTATTCGAGTCCCAGCGGTCCGACGGCCGACACTTGGGTGACGTAGGTTCCAGATTTCGCCCAGTGAAAATGCGGGGTACCGCCGGGTAGTACTACGACCGCTCCGGGTGGATAGGCAAGTAGTCCTTCTTCATCGAACTCGCTCCCCAGGCCGATGTAGAAGACGCCGGAAATCACGGTATAGACGCGGTCCTCGGGGTGCCGATGTGGCATCAGCTTGATATTCGATGGGACCTTGACCCGAATGACGTAAGGCTCCGGTTCCGATGGATCGCCGACGACGATCGCCAGTCGCGCCGACGGCGGAAACGCCGGAAACGGCTTCCAATCGATTTCCTCGGGCAGAATCGACCTGTACGTGGCTTGGTTTGGTTGGTGGATCACCATCGTTGGTCGACCTCCCAACTCCCCTGGTGAGTCGCCCGTGGAGACGGCTCACTCTTCAGCGGTGATGTCCGACTGACTGTAGCGCGGCGAATTCGGTTCGGCATTCGCCGGCCCACCCCGCTCCCCGTCGACGTCGTTTGAGTTAGGTTCGCCGAAGACGCCAGACCGATAGCCCACCTAGGGACGTAGTGGCAGATCCGATGTTCATCGGCTGCGCCACGATCGGATCTTGCGCATCCGCGGGCGAAGGAGTTCAGGTGACCACGACCCCCATAGCGGACTATGCGCTCCTATCGGACAGACACAGCGCCGCGCTGGTCAGCCGAAGTGGATCGATCGACTGGCTCTGCTTCCCACGGTTCGACAGCCCCTCAACCTTCGGTCGGCTCCTTGGCGAGAGCGCCGGGCACTGGTCCTTCGGGGCCACCAACTCGACGGAAGTAACCAGGCGCTACCTGGACCGCACCATGGTGTTGGAGACCACGCTCCGCACGCGGACGGGTGCAGTGACGATCACCGACGCGCTTGCCATGGGGGCCGGCAATCGAGGTCACGAACTCGGCAAAGGGGCACCTCACGTGTTGCTGCGGCGCGCCACGTGCACCGAGGGACAAGTTGACTTGTCCTTGGAGTTCGCTCCCCGCCCCGAATACGGGTTGGATCGTCCCTCGCTCCACTCGATCGACGGTGGAGTGGGTGTAGCGGGGAATGGTGACGCGCAGGTGTTGTCAACATCCGCGGCCCTGACGCTTGACCACGATCGCGCCATGGCTTCAGGGCGGTTCCAGCTTGCCCAAGGCGAAAGCATGGGCTTCGCCCTGCATCGCGGGAACGAGGCCGAGGGCGACTCAGCCCGGGTCTGGAGGCAGTCGGAAATACGCGCCCGGCTCGAAGACACAGTGGCGGCTTGGGAGTCGTGGTCGGAGCTCCACCAGGCCTACGTGGGTCCCTGGCGAGACCTGGTGCACCACAGCGGGCGCGTTCTCCAGTCACTCTCCTACGCGCCCACAGGAGCTATCTGTGCCGCGGCGACCACGTCGTTGCCCGAAACGGTGGGTGGCAATCGGAACTGGGACTACCGCTATGCGTGGGTCCGGGACGCATCCTTCACGATCCAGGCCCTTTGGGTGGCGGCATGTCCGGACGAAGCCAACGAGTTCTTCGACTACGTCTCATCGTCCGCGGCCGGTTCGGTCGAGCAGGGGGGCGACTTGCAAATCATGTTCGGCATCGGTGGTGAGCGGGACCTCAGCGAGCGGGAGTTGCCGCACCTGGAGGGCTGGCGGGACTCGGCGCCGGTTCGGATCGGCAACGCCGCGTGGAAACAGCGCCAGCTCGACGTCTACGGCGAATTGCTCAGCTCGGTGTACCGCATGTCTGACCATCTGTTCGATAGCACCCACCGGGTCGGGCCTCTATCCGATTCGGGCAAGTGGGATGCGCCTACTGACCTTGCCCCCGCCACGCGAGAGTTCCTCGTACAGCTGGCCGACACCGCCGCACGCCGATGGCAAGAGAAGGATCAGGGAATCTGGGAGATCCGGGGGGAGCCGCGTGATTTCTTGTACTCCAAGCTGATGTGCTGGGTGGCCCTCGATCGAGCGGTGGTCCTGGCCGACCGTCTCAACGCCGCCTCTCGTGTTGCGTCATGGACGCAGACGCGGGACGAGATCCGTGAGGCGATTCTGATGAAGGGCTGGAGCGACCGGGCCCAGGCCTTCACCCAGTCCTTCGGCTCGGACGAGCTGGACGCCTCCAACCTCATGGTGCCTCTGGTGGGATTTCTCCCCGCCGACGATCCCAGGGTGCTGGCCACGATCGACGCCACGGAAGCCCGGCTCACCGACGAGCGGGGATTGGTGTACCGCTATCGGTCCCGCGACGGCCTCGAGGGTGAGGAAGGCACCTTCCTTTTGTGCACGTTCTGGCTGGCCCAAGCCCTGGCCCTCGCCGGCCAGCCCGCTCGGGCCCGGGCCGTGTTCGAGCGGGCGGCCGCTTTCGTCAATGACGTCGGCCTGCTGGCGGAGGAGGTCGATCCAGTGAGCGGCGAGCTCCTCGGCAACTTCCCGCAGGCGTTCAGCCACATCGGGCTCGTCAACGCGGCGTGGGCAATTTCTGAGAGCGAGAGACGGACGCAACCGACCTGAACAACTGCTGGGCTCGCGTGGCATCTTTGGAGCAGACCGTTTCACGTTCGGAGGCCACATGCGCAGCGACATCCGTGAAGGCGAGACATTTCCCGACTACGAACTCGCCGATCATTCGGGCCGGCAGCGGTCCCTTTCAGAGCTCCAGGGGGGCAACCCGATGGTGCTCCATCTCTCCCGGGGCGGCTTTGATCCCAAAGAGCATCAGTTCGTCGGGCAGTTGGTCGACGTGTATCCCGAGTTCCGAAATGCGTACACACGACTGGCGCTCATCTCGACCGACAATCAGCTGAACATAAACGAGTTTCGGGACGCTCTGGGCGCCACGTGGCCGTTCCTGTCGGACCCCGATCGGGTAGTCCAGAAGGATCTGGACATCAAGGAGTTCACCGATGAGCCGCACGATCCGATGATCCCGCACACGTTCGTTCTCGAGCCCGGACTCAAGATCTTCAAGATCTACAACGGCTACTGGTACTGGGGCCGGCCCACGATGGCAGAGCTCCACGTGGATCTGAGAGGCGTGTTCGAGAAAATTCGGCCCGACTTCGACTTGGCGGCTCCGGGGTTGAGGGAGGCGTGGGAACGAGGAGACCGGGATCGATTCCTCGTCGACACGTTGGAGGAGCCGATTCGGTATACCGAAGGCAAGAGCATCGGGATCAAGCGCTGACCCTGGGGTTCGGGCGACCGTCCTCCGCTCGGGGTTTCGACCATGGCAAGACCGGACGCTCGCGGGGCGGACACAAGGTTGAGACGTGCACCCGTGCCTGGCCACGCGACACCCGTACGCTGGAACGACGTCGAACGCCGAGTGCATCCGATGTTTCAGGTGGCAAGGCGTTCGCCTTGGTGCGACAATTCTTCTTCGACCACTCAAAAGGAGAGCCGGATGAGCACCGTCGATAGTCAGAGTGGCGCAGCCGGCGTGTCAGAGAGCAGCGAACCGGCCGACCTGAAGCTCGAGGTGGTGGTCATCCCGGTCGCCGACGCCGATCGCTCCAAGGCGTTCTACGCCGGCCTCGGATGGAGGCTCGACGCCGACTTCTCGTTCGACAACGGGTTCAGGGTGGTGCAATTCACTCCGCCGGGATCGCAGTGTTCGGTGCAATTCGGAACCCACATCACGGGTGCGCCACCGGGATCGGCCCATGGTTTGTATCTGATCGTGTCCGACATCAGGGCCGGTCGCGACGAACTCGTCAGGCGCGGAGCCAAGGTCAGCGAGGTGTTCCATCCAGGAGCGCCTGGGGCGCAGCTGGACCCCGAGGGGGTGGCTGATCGCGTCGACGGGCCGGACCCGGATCACACGAGCTACAGCTTTTTTGCCACCTTCGAGGACCCGGACGGGAACAACTGGCTGCTCCAAGAGATAACCAATCGCCTTCCCGGCCGGCTCGACCCAACCGTCACCACGTTCACCTCTGCGGGCGACCTGGCGGAAGCATTGCGCCGCGCCGCGAGTGCCCACGGCGAGCACGAGAAGCGGATCGGCAAGGCCGACCCGAATTGGCCCGACTGGTACGCCGAGTACATGACGGCCGAACAGAGCGGTCAAGAGCTTCCGACATGAGCGATTTCGACGTGATCGTCCTCGGCGGCGGCGCGCCCGGCGAGCACTGCGCCGGAGCCATCGCGGCGCGGGGCTTTCGGGTCGCGGTCGTCGAGCGGGAGCTGGTCGGCGGCGAGTGCTCGTACTGGGCATGTATTCCGTCCAAGTCTCTTCTGCGCCCCGGGGAGGCGGTCCAAGGCGCCCGCGACGTCGACGCCAGCGCCGAGGTGAACGTGCAGGCGGCACTCGACTGGCGGGACTACATGGTGTCCGACTACTCCGATGCCGGACAAGAGAAATGGCTGGCGGATCGCGGCATCGAATTGATCCGGGGCAAGGGGCAGCTTGCCGGGCCGGGCGTGGTCGAAGTGGACGGCATTCGTCACACTGCGGAGCATGTCGTCCTGGCGACGGGCGCGGCTCCTTTCGTCCCGCCGATTCACGGGCTCGACGCCCTCGACGGCGTCTGGGGGACGCGGGAAGCGACCGCCATGAAGACAATCCCCCGCCGCCTCGTTGTACTCGGCGGGGGCTCTGCCGGTGTCGAGATCGCACAGGTGGTGCAGCGGCTCGGTGGGCAGGCCATCCTGGTCGAAGGCGCCGAGCGGCTGATCCCGAGAGAGCCGGCACCCCTTGGCGATGCTCTGAGCAAGGCGTTGGGGCGGGAGGGGATCGAATTGCACCTCGGCGTCCAGGCCGCCGAGGCCTCGCGCGATGGGGAAGACTACGTCTTGAGGCTCTCGGACGGCAGTGAGGTGCGGGGTGAGCGACTGCTGGTGACGACCGGCCGCCACCCTCGCGTCGAAGGCATCGGACTCGAGACCGTCGGCGTCGAGGCGGACCCGCACGGAATTCGGGTGGACGAGTATCTGCGGGCCGGCGAGAAGATCTGGGCGATAGGTGACGTCAACGGTATCTGGCCCCTGACGCACGTCGGCGAGTACGAGGGAGATGTTGTGGCGGCGAACATCGCTGGTGAGAGCCACCCAGCGAACTATGAGGCCGTGCCGCGCGTTACCTACACAGATCCGCAGGCGGCCGCGGTCGGTGCTGCGGAAGCCGCCTACAGCAGCACAACGTTCTTGACCGACGTGTCCAAGACCGCGACCTACAGCCACCGGTACGCCCAGTCGAACGGATTCTTGACCCTGCTCAGCGACGGGATCCGGTTAACCGGTGCGTACGCTCTCGGACCAGAGGCCGGCGAGTGGCTCCAACAGGCGACGCTCGCCATACGAGCCCGCGTACCGCTGGAAGTTTTGAGCGACGTCATCCAGCCTTTCCCGAGCTTCTCGACCATCTTCGATTCGGCTTTCAAAACTCTTCGCATGCAGATCGCGAAGATGCCGCCTCCTCTGCAGCCGATGCAGGCGCAGATGGCGCGGCCATGACCGTGGAAGACCGTCGGAGGTAGCGCATGTCCGGAGTCCCGCCGGCCCAGGAAGAAGTTCTGCTCACCCACTTCATCGTGTCGGACGACATCGAGCGCTCCCAGCGCTTCTACACCGAGGTGCTCGGGGGTCGAGTCGCCTTTTCCAATCCCGCAGGGCCGATCAACGTCGCTCTCTCGAACAGTTGGATCGTCATCAATGCCGGCGGAGGTCCGACCGACGACAAGCCAGAGGTCACGTTGGAGACGCCCAGCGACCTGGATCGGGTGAGCAGCTTCGTCAACATCCGGGTCGAGGACATGGCGAAGGTTTATGCCGAATGGGGCGTGCGGGGCGCGCAGTTCCTCACCTCGCCCAAGCAGCACCAGTATGAAATCCGTTGCTACATCCGTGATCCCGACGGTCACCTGATCGAAGTGGGCCAGACGACCGATCCGTCGGGGGACTGGGTGCCCGATCACTGGCCCGCGGAGGGGATCGTGCTGGCCCACTTCATCGTGTCGAACGACGTCGAGCGTTCCCGACACTTCTACACCGATGTGCTCGGGGGGAGACTCGCGTTCTCAGGACCTGGAGGGCTGACCTATGTCGAACTGTCGAACAGCTGGGTCATCATCAACGCCGGCGGCGGTCCGACCGACGACAAGCCAGAGGTCACGTTGGAGACGCCCGACGATCTCAACCGGGTCAGCAGCTTCCTCAACATCCGGGTCACCGACATCGAAGCGGTGTACTCCGAATGGAGCGCGCGCGGCGGGCAGTTCCTGACCCCTCCCAAGCACCACCAGTACGAGATCCGTTGCTACATCCGCGATCCCGATGGTCATCTCATCGAGGTGGGACAAACGACGGATCCGAACGGCGATTGGTTCCCCAACCGCTGGGCATCAGGCAAATCCGAATGAGACTTCCGAGGCGCAGAAGGTCTCCGTCATGACGACGGCAATCATCGGCACCGGAGGTCTCGGATCGGCGATCGCCCGCCAGCTTGCTTCGGGTGGCGAGAGCCTGCAGCTCTCGAGCGCCGACACGGAGTCAGCTCGGAAGCTAGCGGCGACAATTGGGGAAGCGGCTTCGGTTGCCGTCGACAACCGAACCGCCTTACAGGGAGCCGATGCGGTCGTTCTTGCGCTCCGGTTCTCCGTCTTGAAGGACGTGATCGACGAGATCGGCGACGCGCTGAGTGAGACGTCTCTTGTCGTTCCGAGCAACCCAGTCGGACTCGACGCAAAGGGCAAGATCGTACGACTCCTGCCGGAAGGACAGTCGTCGGGCGAGGTCGTCGCCAGCTGGTTGCCCGCCGGAACGCCCTTTGCCATTGCCTTCGGCACCATGTCGGCCGATCTCTTCGAGTCCTCGAGCCGTCGGTCACCCGAGCCCGCGGTTCTGTTCTATGCGTCCGAGGACGACCGTGGGCGCAGCCAGGTCGAGCACTTGATACGGACGGCGGGCTTCGAGCCCATGAGGATCGGCGGGATCGAGCAGTCCAGCCGACTCGAGGTGGGTGGCGACCTGCATGACGTTGTGGTGGGCTCCGCGGAAGCACGGTCCCTGGTCGGTGGGCGCTGATTGGTCATGCGCCTTGGCCCGGGACGCGAGACCACATCAGAAGAGGTGTCGTGAACAGACGCCACAGAGATGACGTGATCGGCGAACGCTACCTCGTCGGATGAGCCCAGCATCGCACGCCACACGCCGGGTCGCGGTGGTGACCGGAGCATCGCAAGGCATCGGCGCCGGCGCTGCGAAGAGCTTCCGGGAGGCTGGCTATGCGGTCGTGGGCGTGTCGCGATCGATCAGCCCCTCCGACGCACCCGACTTCCTCACGCTGAGGGGTGACATTGCCGAGGCCGAGACCGCCCAGCTGATCGTGGATCAGGCGGTCGACCACTTCGGGCGCATTGACAGCCTGATCAACAATGCCGGGATCTTCATCAGTAAGCCATTTACCGACTACACACTCGAGGACTATTCGGCGATCACGGCAGTGAATCTGACCGGGTTCTTCCACGTCACCCAGGCCGTCATCCGCCAGATGCTCACCCAGGATTCGGGTGGTCACATCGTGAACATCACGACGAGCCTTGTCGACCACGCCGAGAGCCAGAACCCATCGGCTCTCGTATCGCTCACCAAGGGTGGCCTGGCGGCCGTGACCCGCTCGCTTGCTATTGAGTACGCGTCGCGGGGTGTACGGTGCAACGCGGTCTCGCTCGGGGTTATACAGAACCCCGCCTTCGATCCAGCGTCGTATGAAAGCCTCGCAGAGCTTCATCCGCTGGGCCGAGTCGGTCAGATCAGTGACGTTGTCGACGGCATCCTCTATCTCGAGCGTGCCTCATTTGTCACGGGAGTCGTCCTGCACATCGACGGTGGTCAGTCCGCGGGGAGCTGATTTCGCCAACTAGTCGTGCACACGAGAATCAAATGCTCATCGCCTCGAGGTCGACCTGTTCTTCCATTCAATGCGCCAAGCCCAGCTCGACCACTAGAACACCCCCTCGATCCCGTTGACCAGGGTGGATATCCGGATCATCGAGGTCGGATAGCCGGTTCAATGTGAGGCTCGAGCGCCGATTTGCTAGACCCAAGAGCAGAAAGGCCGGCCCTGGCGGTCCGGCCTATTTCATAGTGGTCTTGCACATTTTTCCGATACGTCAAGGGTCACTGCGGGACTCCGCTGCGCTTCGTGTCCTCGTTCGCCTGACGGCGACCCTTGACGCATCTCACCGGTAAACGATGGAAGTTCTAGAAAGGTCAACGTTCGCGCGCGATCCGCGCGCGAACGATTGGAAAATAGGGGTCGCGGACGGTCGTCGGCAGTATGCCGACATGGCTATCTAGCTGGGATCATTCAAGTTGGTGCTGTTCAGGATCGTCATCCGGGGGCCCCGCTAGGTTGTGAGTTCGAGTATCACCCCCGGAGCGTTTCTGTTGCTACCCGACGACGAACCAGGCGACATCGAGCGAGACCTGGATGGCCTTGGTGAGGTGGATCTCGAAAGAGCCTTCTGATACATCGGTCACCACCCCTTCGACGGCGACTCCGGCGACGATGCCCTGGGGCGTGACCAGGACCAGGCTCGACGAGGTCAAGGCGACGCCGGTGACGCTCACGGTCTGGACCGACTCGCTCGAAGTGCCCTCCACGGTCGCCACGCCGCTGCGCGAGAACGAGGCGACACCACTGACTTGGAGGGCAGTGCCGTTGGTACTCGTGGCGGAAACGCCGATGCCGCCGCTGGCACTCTCATCGGCACCAAGGACACCTGCTTGCCCAATGCCTTGGGTGAAGCCGATGACGCCATAACTGTCGGTGGAGGTGCCGACCACACCGGCGTGGGTAGTGCTGTCGCCCCACACACCTGCCACAACACCAGGTTCAACATTGCTGACGCCAACAGACACCCCGTGTACCCCGGTGCCCACCCCAGAATCAGCGAAGACGCCCGTCCCGTTGCTCGAGGCGCCGTAGACGGCGTAGGCGCCGTCGGCCGTGTTGTCGTAGCCGTACACGCCGGACTGGTCGCTGGCCAGTGTCTCGCCGAAGACGCCGACACCATTGATGGACCGACCGTAGACTCCGTGACCACCACCGGTGCCGGTGCTGTCATCGATCCCCGACACGCCGCTCTGCCCCGTGCTGGCTCCGGTGATGAGGCCCTGGACTCCTGTGCCATTGGTCGAGACGCCGTAGACGCCGTCGGCACCGTCGCTGGTGTCGTCGTAGCCCATCACGCCGCTCTGGCCGTTGGCCAGTGTCTCACCGTAGACACCGACGCCGAGGGTGGAACGGCCGTAGACACCGTGGCCGCCACCCGTGCCGGTGCTGTTGTCGATCCCGGCCACTCCGCTTTGCTCAGTGCTGTCTCCGCTGATCATGCCCTGCACGCCGGTGCCTTTTGTAGAGACGCCGTAGACGCCAATGGCACCCTTGGACGATAGGCCATAGACGCCGTACTTGTTGCTGGCCGAGGTCACGCCGTAGACACCGACGCCCTTGGTGGACTCTCCGTACACGCCGTAGCCGCCGCCGCCGGTGCTGAAGTCGCTCCCTTGGAGGGCAGCAAAGCCAGTGGTGTCTCCTGTGATTTGACCAATGACGCCGTAGTTGTCTACGGAGTTACCGGTGACACCGGCTCCACTCGTAGAGTATCCGCAAACGGCGGTTCCATTTGATGAGAGGCCGAGGACCCCCACCCCGTTGAGGACACCGGTGTCGCCGACCACCGCGGCACTCGCCGGATTGCCGTCGGCACCGAGGAGCCCACTCGTCGATGACTGGGTTCCGTACACCCCGATTCCGTATTGCGACTCGCCGTAGAGGCCGCAGGCGTAGGTCTCGTCCGACGTCGTGATCCCATTGAGCCCGTTGCCGCCACTCGTGGTGATCTGAGTGGTGCTGGTGCCGTCGTTGAAGCTCCCCCCGACGGTGACGGCCTCACCCTCGGCGCCGGCCGGGGCCGCCCCGAAGGCCGCACCGGCGGCCACGCCGAGCCCGGCCGCGCCTCCGAGCATGAGGGCCCGCCGCCCATAGCGGCTCAGCGTTCCGGCACCGTCTTGGCCCTGGTCTTCGCACTGGTCTTCGCCGAGGTGTTCGCCTGCGCCGGTTGTGGTCTCTTCCATGGACTTTCCGCCCTTCTGAATGGTCAGGCCGTCAAGTAAAGAGCGACTGAGAAGGCGCCGTCAACACCCGTTGGGATGACACTGGATCGCGTGGGCTCGTCATGGCCTCGGACAGCACCCATGTAAGTGCCGGTATGGGTCGGTCTGGTGTTCAGGCGAGCAGGTGTTCGAGGTTCTCCATGGCGGATCCGATGTTGGCAGCGAGCGAGGTGAGCGCCTCTTGCACCTTGGGGTCGTCAAGGTGCTCAGCTGCCCGGCGTGCCGGGTTGAGCCGACAGTGTTCGGTCCATGCCGAAATCTCGGGTTCAGCAGAGCGCGCGACAAGACCTGCAATGCCGGCGCGCGAGATGGGTAGGAGAGAAGATGTTTCGCCCGTGAAGGTGACCGGTGGGCACAGCTCGTTCTTGCGGGTCTCGTCCTGGCCCGATGCCTCAACGGCCGCTATGGTCGCCGCACTCCACGGGGCAACGCCGATCGTGACGTACTGAGGGGTGATTCGATCGGTCTCAAAGACGGGACGCGGGGACACCGGTGGCAGACCCTCAGCAGTGCAATCGACGTAGACCTGCCGTGCATTCGTGGAGAGAGAAGTTTCGTCGAACTCCATGTGTTTGGTTCCAATGCGTTGGACACGGCCGAGCCGAACGACGTTCTCGATGCTGCGAAGAGCATCCAGCTCCAGCAGGCTGAGCGTGGCGCCACGGAACACCCCTGGCTCCACCTTCGGGTCGATCCTGATCATCACGCCGTCAGCCTCGAGCCGGTGGACAAAGTCGGTCGCGTCACAGCACGCCGCGGCACCTTCCACCCAGCGCGCTTGAAGCTGCATGTACGACGCGACCAGTTCGAGAGGCTGCGTGAAGGCGCGGTTCAAGAACCACCCGTCGCGCGGCCGGATCCAACGGATGTGGTCTGGGTCGACGCCCGCATCGAGGAGCCAGCTGCAGGTATCCATCGCGGTCTTGCCCGCGCCGATGACCGTGAACCCCGTTGGCCGCTCGTCGAGGTCGACCAGCCCGTTCGGCGGGATCACATGCACGCCCGGGTCGATCTCGTACAGGGGGGTATGCCGCGAGGGTATCGATGACTCGACATAGGTGGCATCGACGAACTTGCGGCGCACCGTCACGGTCGTCTCGGCACCCGTCAGCTGGGATACGAAGTGATGGCCGCCCACATCGCTGTCGCGATATTCAGACATCGGGAAGAAACGCACGCGTCCCGAGGCAAGGAGATGTTCTTGGAGCACACGGTTGTAGTAGTCACAGATCTCCGCGGCCGTGGACCGCTCGTAGAAGCCGGCGTTCGGACCGGAGTCGTCGACGCGATCGTTGCCAAGCACACGCGAGTTGACTCCGTAATACGCCGACGGTTGGTGGAGGCGTACGAACGGATAGGCGTCGAGCCAGTGACCGCCCGGACCATGCCGCCGATCGACCATGACGACGTCGACGCCCGACTCGGCGACCAACGTGTCGACGAACGCCATCCCAGTGGCACCGGCGCCCACAACGAGGTAGTCGGTCTCGACCAGGCGCACCCGTCCTCCCTTCGCCGGGCGAAAGCGTACCTGAGCTTGTCCGGTTGCTGCGTCACGCGCAAGAGGCTGACGAGCCACCAATCTGGCACCGGACGATCCAGGTCACACGCTGTCTCGGATCGAACCGAGCGCCACGGGCCGATACCGAACGGGTGCGAAGGGTGACTGGCCCCACAAGGCCGGTGCGGAGTGACCCCTCGCTGTGAAAGGACGCCACGTCGGAACCATCCCGTACCGAAGAGCCGCTCGTGCGGCATCTGGTTGCAGAGGATTCTCGAGCGGGAACACGTTCACACCTTCCGCGTAGCGATTGAGCTCTGAGCGAGCAGCGCGTCGCGCCCGTGGGGAAGTGGTAAAGAGGCGGCATGGATCTGCTTGTCGTGGTGGGCGATGCCCCCCCTCCGGCCCGACTGCAGGACCGATCCCGCCATGTGCACCGACTCGGGCTGGACGAATCGGTCGAGGCTCTCGTCGGCTCGCTGCGGGCGAGGATCCCGCGTCGGATCGGCGTGTGGGGACCGCTGGCCGCAGCGGCTCCCGTTGCCGCTGGTCTGCGCCGGGCCGGCTTGCCGACCGAGCTCTTCACCGACGAGCCGGTCCCTCCGGAGCTCTCGCGCACGCTGATGGGCGTCGACGTCCGTCCCGTCACCGATCCTGGACCTCCCATGGACGTGGCTGAATCCCTGGTCGGATTGATAGGTCATACCCCGATGGTGCGATTGGACCGAACAGCCATCGGCCTGGAGTGCACCCTGGTCGCCAAACTCGAGATGTTCAATCCGGGCGGATCATCAAAGGACCGCATTGCCCTCTCCATGATCGAAGCCGCCGAGCGAGCCGGTGAGCTCGTCCCCGGAGGCACGATTGTCGAACCGACCAGTGGCAATACCGGTGTCGGACTGGCCATCGTCGCCGCCCGTCGGGGGTACAAGTGCGTCTTCGTCTGTCCCGACAAGGTGGCGGCGGACAAGATCGCCCTGCTGCGCGCCTTCGGCACCGAGGTCATCGTCTGTCCGACCTCGGTGCCGCCAGAACACCCCGACTCCTACTATTCGGTCTCGGACCGTCTGGCCAACGAGGTACCCAACGCATGGAAGCCCGACCAATACCACAACCTCCACAATCCGCAGGCCCAGTACGAAACGGCCGGACCGGAGATCTGGGAACAGACGCGCGGGCGTGTCACGCACTTCGTGGCCGGCATCGGAACAGGAGGCACCATTACCGGCGTCGGTCGCTTTCTCAAGGAACGAAATCCTTCGGTCCAGATCATCGGCGCCGACCCCGAGGGTTCCGTCTATTCGGGGGGGTCCGGACGGCCGTACCTGGTCGAAGGGATCGGCGAGGACTTCTGGCCCTCGACCTATGACCCCTCGGTGGTGGATCGGGTGATCGCCGTCTCCGACGCCGAGAGTTTTGCCACCGCCCGCCGGGTCACGCGAGAGGAAGGGCTGCTGCTGGGCGGATCAGGGGGGACGGCCATCGCGGCCGCGCTGGTCGCCGGACGCGATTTGCCGGCGGATGCGGTCATGGTGGTCCATATCCCCGATTCCGGGCGCGGCTATCTCTCGAAGATCTATAACGACGCGTGGATGACCGACTACGGGTTCATACACGACGCCGGGCCGACGGTAGACGACGTATTAGCGGCCCGCGATGCGTCACTTCCGACCCTTGTCCACACACATCCTGACGAGACCGTTCGAGAGGCCATCGCCATCCTCCGCGAGTACGGCGTGAGCCAGATGCCCGTGATCAAACACGAACCGCCGGTGGTCCTGGCCGAAGTAGTCGGAGGCGTCACCGAGCGCGAGCTCATGGATGCGGCATTCGCCGATTCGTCCATGCTCGATCGCCTCGTCAGCGAGGTCATGGGAAGCCCGCTACCCACCATCGGGGCGGGCGAGCAGGTCCAAGCAGCCGTGGGGAAGTTGGAGGCGGCACCGGCCCTGCTCGTTCTCGATCGCGGCCATCCCGTCGGGGTCATCACCCGGTCTGACGTGCTGGCTATTCTGGCGACGGGCGCACGGTGAAGTCACGGTGACGGGTCAGCCCGATAATGAGGGACTGGGATTCGAGACCAACGCGGTGCACGGCGGTCAGTC
>JBKQIP010000251.1:0-6115 GCA_052148295.1 Acidimicrobiales bacterium | reverse complement strand
TCCTCTCCGCCTCGGCCGCCGAGCTCGAGTCGGTCGACGGCATCGGGGCGGCCACGGCCCGCCACGTCCGTGATGGCCTGGCCCGCCTGGTCGAGGCCAGCATCTTCGAGCGATACGAATGACCGGGTGATCTGGTAAAATAGGCAGTCACCTTCGGATGGGCCCACCCCCGTCCCGGTCGCCTCCGCACAGCATCGCCGCAGCTCCGCATGCCCGTGCGGGCGCAGCCGATCCACCCAAAAGGGAGTCCTGAGTCCTGTGTCCTTCAAGGTCGGAGACAAAGTCGTCTATCCCCATCACGGGGCCGCCGTCATAGAGAAGCGGGAGACCAAGGTCGCCTTCGGTGAGAAGCGCGAGTACCTGGTCCTCCGGCTTGCCTACGGCGACCTGATCCTCAACGTCCCGGCGGACAACACCGAAGGTGTCGGTCTGCGCGAGGTGATCAACGACGAGGAGGTCGAGGAGGTCTTCGCCGTGCTGCGCAAGAAAGAGGCGCGCATGCCGACCAACTGGTCCCGCCGCTACAAGAACCACTCCGAGAAGCTGCGGTCCGGTGACATCTACCAGGTGGCCGAGGTGGTGCGGAACCTCTCCATTCGCGACAAGGACAAGGGGCTCTCGGCCGGGGAGAAGCGCATGCTCCAGCGGGCCCGGCAGATCCTGGTGTCCGAGTTGACCTTTGCCCTCAACGTGGACGAAGAGACGGCCGAAGAGCGTCTGAACGACGCCCTGACCTAGCAACGGCGCAGCGGCGCGGTGGCACAGGTGTGGGCGATCGTGGTGGCCGGGGGCACGGGTCGGCGCTTCGGCCGGCTCAAGCAGTTCGACCTGCTGGTGGGCCGCCCGGTGGCCCAGTGGTCGGTGGAGGCGTGCCGGCCCGGCGCCTCCGGCGTCGTCCTCGTGGTGCCCCCGGGCTCCGAGGGCCGCGATGACTGCGGGGCGGACCGGGTGGTCGGCGGGGGCCCGACCCGGGCGGCCTCGGTCCGGTGCGGCCTGGCCGCCGTCCCCGGCAGCGCCGACGTGATCGTCGTGCACGATGCGGCGCGTCCCCTCGCCCCCCGGGCCCTCTTCGACGCCGTGATCGCCGCCGTGAGCGGGGACGGCGACGGGAACGGCGCCGGGGACGAGACCGGAGCCGCCATCTGCGCCATCCCCGTCAGCGACACCATCAAGCGGGTGGCGGGCGAGGTGGTGACGGAGACCCTCGACCGCAGCGAGCTGGTGGCCGTCCAGACCCCGCAGGCCTTCCGGGCCGACCTGCTCCGGCGGGCTCACGCCTCGGGCGCCGACGCCACCGACGATGCCGCGCTGGTCGAGCTGCTGGGCGCCCGCGTCCGCGTCGTCCCGGGCGACGCCCGCAACCTCAAGATCACCACGCAGGCCGACCTGCGCACGGCCGAGCGGTATCTCGGAGGCTGAGCATGCGGATCGGCCAGGGCCTCGACATCCACCCGTTCTCCCGCGACCCCCACCGCCCCTTGGTCCTCGGTGGCGTGGTCATCGAGGGTGCCCGCGGCCTGGCCGGCCACAGCGACGCCGACGCCGTGTGCCACGCCCTGGCCGATGCCGTGCTCGGCGCCGTCGGCCTGGGGGATCTGGGGCGCCATTTCCCCGACACCGAGGCGCGCTGGGCCGAAGCGGACAGCGTGGACCTGTTGACCCGGGTGGTGGCCATGGCGACCGACCGGGGCTTCGCCTGCGTCAACGCGGATTGCACGGTGATGGCAGAGGCACCCCGGCTGGCCCCCCACACCGATGCCATGGCGGTCAGGCTCTCCTCGGTGCTGCGGGCTCCCGTCTCGGTCAAGGCGACCCGCGCCGAGGGCCTGGGTGCCCTGGGCCGGGCCGAAGGCATCGCCTGCCTGGCCATCGTGCTCCTGGACGAGACGTGAGCTCCCCCCGCCGCGGCAGGCCGGCCCGGGCCGGGTCCGACGAGCTCGGTGGCGACCAGGTGGAGGGACGCCGGGCCGTCCTCGAGCTGCTGACGGTCGGCCGCCGCACGGTGCGCAAGATCCTGATGGCCCAGGACCAGGATCCCTCGCCGCTCCTCGACGGGATCGAGGAGCGGGCGGCCCGCCTGCGGGTCCCGGTGGAGTCCGTGCCCCGCCCGCGGCTCGATGCCCAGGCCCGCACCGAAGCCCCCCAGGGCGTCATCGCCCAGGCCCGGCCGGTGGAGCCGGTGGCCCTCGAGGACCTGTGCGCGCCGAGCACGAAGGGCGTGCCGCCCTTCTTGCTGGTGGCGGCCGGGATCACCGACCCGCGGAATCTGGGCGCGCTGCTGCGCAGCGCCGAGTGCGCCGGGGTGACCGGGGTGGTCTTGCCCCGTCATCGCTCGGCCCGGCTCTCGCCGACGGTGACCAAGACCGCGGCCGGAGCCATAGAGCACCTGGCCTTCGCGGTGGTGGGCGGCATACCGGCGGCCCTGTCGGTGCTCACCGACTTCGACGTGTGGTCGGTGGGCCTGGCCGGCGAATCGGCCCGGTCCCTCTACGACCTCCCCCTCGGGGCCGGACCGGTGGCGGTGGTGGTGGGCAGCGAGGACAAGGGCCTGGCGCCCCTGGTGCGACGCCGCTGCGACGCCGTGGTCTCGATACCCCACCACGGCGCGCTGCCCTCGCTCAATGTCGGGGTCGCCGGCGCGGTCGCCTTCTTCGAGGTGGCGCGCCAGAGGGCGGGGGGATAGGTCACGCGGCGGTGCCGGGCGCCAGCTCGCTGGTGCAGAAGGCGCAACGGCGGGCCTCGGCGGGGATGTCGCTGATGCACTCGGGACAGGACTTGGTCACGGGCGCCGGCGTCTCGGCCGGGAGGAGGTTGAGTCGGTGCAGGACGCGGGTGAGCGGGATCACCACGGCGAAGAAGACGACCGCGGCGACGAGGACGAACGAGATCAGGGCGTTGAGGAACGAGCCGTAGTTGAACTGGGAATGGTTCACCGTGAAGGTGAGGCTCGAGAAGTCCGGTTGGCGGAAGATGGCGCCGATGAGGGGGGTGACGAGGTCCTTGACGAAGGCGGCGATGACGGCGGTGAACGCGGCACCCACCACCACGGCGACGGCCAGATCGACGACGTTGCCCCTCAAGAGGAATTGTTTGAACTGCTTCAGCACGGGTGCCCTCCTTGTCTGCCGGTGAACGACGGCGGGTGAACGACGGCCGCTGAACGACTGCCGGTGAACGACGGCCGGTGAAAATCCGTGATGCTAGGCGGGCGCCCGGTGCCGGGTGCCCATGCCTTCCCTCCGGGTCCCTCGCAGGTAGCGTTGCCCCGATGGCAGGCGGCCGACAGCTCACCGGGCGGAACGGCTGCGCCCCATGATCGAGACCTCGCTCCCCTCGCTCGCCCTGATCGCCGCCATCGCGGTGATCTGCCCGCTCCTGGCCGAGCGGCTCAAGCGGTTCAACGTGCCCGACATCGTGTTGCTCCTCTTCTTCGGGATCCTGGTCGGCCCGTGGGTCCTGAATTGGGCCCATCCCACCTCGGTGGTGAACGCGCTCTCGGACATGGGCCTGACCTTCCTCATGTTCCTGGCCGGCTACGAGCTCGACCTGCAACGAATCAAGGGCAAGCCCCTGCGACTGGGGATCCTCGGGTGGCTGATCTCCGTGGCCATCGCCCTGGGGTTGGCCTTCGCCCTGGTCCGCACCGGCCTGGCGCTCGATACGGTCATCGTGGGACTGGCCCTGACCACCACTGCCCTCGGCACCCTGGTGCCCATGATGCGTGACGCCGGCCTGCTCGAGACGAAGTTCGGCGCGTACTTCCTGGCCGCGGGGACGGCAGGGGAGTTCGGGCCCATTCTGGCCGTGGCCATCCTCCTGACCAAGAAGGACCCGCGTGTCACCACCGCCCTGCTGGCGCTCTTCGTCCTGGTGGCGGTGGGATGCGCGCTGCTCGCCGTGCGGAGCCATCCCCCGAGGATCGTGGCGCTCCTGCGCCGCCACCTGCACTCGAGCACACAGCTCCCGGTCCGGGTCTCGGTCCTGTTCGTCATTCTGTTGGTCTTCCTGGCGTACAAGCTCGGTCTCGACGTCCTGCTCGGAGCCTTCTCCGCCGGCGTGGTCGTCCGCCTCTTCACCGTGGGGGAGGACAGCACCGAGATCAAAGGCAAGCTCGAGGCCATCGGCTACGGCTTTCTCATCCCGATCTTCTTCATCGTCAGCGGGATCAACTTCAACCTGCACGCGCTGACCAGCTCCCCCAGCGCGTTCCTCCGCGTCCCTCTCTTCCTCGCGCTGTTCCTGGTCGTGCGCGGCCTGCCGGCGCTGGTGCTCTACCGGTCGACCCTGATCAAGCCCGAGCGTGTTCCCTTCGCGCTGTTCTCGTCGACCGGCCTACCCCTCATCGTCGTCATCACGACCCTGGGGGTGTCGCTGGGCCGCATGCGCCCGGTGAACGCGGCGGCCCTCGTGGGCGCCGGCATGGTGTCCGTGCTGCTGTTTCCCATGCTCGGCCTGGGCCGCCTGCGCCGGAGCGGCGCCATCACTCCCACCGGGGCGGAATCCACGCCCGACGCCGGTGGCACCGACGATCCCGCACGGTACGAGGACGACGCCTTGTGACCACCGAGGCCACCGGTGCCACCGGGGCCACGGTCCGGGCCCGGGTCCCGGTGGTCGGCAGCTCTCGCCGGGCCCATCTCCGTGAGTGGCGGCTGGAATCCCTGTGGCTCTGGCCGGCCGTGGCCTCCCTGGCCGCGTGCGTCGTGGCCTCGGTTCTGGTGCATCACTCGCCGGGGTTCGTGGGGCGCTTCCATCTGCTCTCGACCAACATCGACGACGCCCGGGCGCTGCTCAGCACCATCGCCACCGCCCTGCTCACCTTCACCGGCGTGGTGTTCTCCATCACCCTGGTCGCGCTGCAGATGGCGAGCACGCAGTTCACGCCCCGGGTCCTGCGCACCTTCGTGCGCAAGCCGGTCACCAAGGTCGCCCTGTCGTCCTTCATCGCCACCTTCGTGTACGCGCTGGTCGTGCTGGCGGGCCTGGGCACCACCGGCGTCGTCCCGGCGGCCGCCGTGGGCCTGGCCTTCGTCCTGGTGCTGGTCAGCGTCTTCGTCTTCGTGGTGTTCGTCAACGGCACGGTGCGCTCCATGCGGGTCACCTTCGTCATCGAGACGATCCACCACGAGACCCTGCACTCGGTCGATTCCGCCTTCCCCGTGACCTCCAACTACGTCGACGCCTCCGCGCCGGCTCTGGTGGAGGCGCCGGCGCTGGTCCACTTCGCCCACCGCGGTGCGGTGCTCGACGGCCTCGACCAGGCCCGGCTGGTGCGCCTGGCCGACCACCACGGCTGCGTGCTGCGCTTGCTCGTCGAGGTGGGGACCTTCATCCCGACGGGCCTGGCGTTCGCCGAGGTCCACGGCGGCACGGTGCCGGCGACGGGGGAGATCCTGGCCTGCCTCGATCTCGCCGCGGCGCGCACGCTGTACCAGGACATGCGCTACGGCCTCCGCCAGCTGGTCGACATCGCCATCCGGGCCCTGTCCCCGGCGGTCAACGATCCCACGACGGCGTCCCAGGCCTTGGACCGCATCGGCGACATTCTCGGCCACGTCGGGTCCCGGCCCGATCCGTCGGGCTACTACGTGGGCCCGTCCGGTGACGTTCGGCTCGTCCTTCTCGAGACCTCCTGGGATCGTGTGGTGGAATTGTCGTTCCGGGAGATCGAGCGTTACGGCAGCGGCTCCCCCCAGATGTCGCGCCGCCTCCTCGGCGTCTACGACGACGTGGCCGCCTCGGCCACGGCCGACCGGACCGGCATCATCGACCGGCACCGCGAGCGCCTGATCCGGGAGGTCGCCCGGGAATCCCTCGACCGGGAGGCCCGGGAGTGGGCGCTGACGCCCGACCGCCTCGGCGCCGGCTGATCGGGGTCGCAGCGCGCCCGGGGCGGCGCGCCCGGGACAGCGAGCCCGGGACAGCGAGCCCGGGGAGCGAAACCGAGGCAGAGAGCCCGAGGCAGGAATCGAACCCGCGACATCTTCATTACAAGTGAAGTGCTCTGCCAACTGAGCTACTCGGGCGGGCCGCCACCAGCCTAGAGCCCCTCACCAGGCAATCCCTTCACCACCAGGCCATCCTGTGACCAGGCAAAAGCCTTGCGTGGAGGGAG
>JBKQIP010000250.1:0-18075 GCA_052148295.1 Acidimicrobiales bacterium | reverse complement strand
CTCCGTCACTGGGGGTTCTCCGTCACTGGGGGGTCTCCGTCACTGGGGGCACGGCGTCGTTTACAGCCCGCCCCAGTCGGTGATGTCCATCGGGGCGACGATGGGTGTCCCGACATCGAGCTGGATCTGGTAGTGGTAGCCGAGCGGCAGGTTCCGTGGGTTCCCCTTGTACAACCTCCCGTTGAAGAAGGTGGTCACCGGGCCCACGGCCGGCCCCACCTGGGTCGTGCTCAGAGGTTGACCCCATTCGTCGAAGAACTGACCCAGGGTGAAGGTCTGCGTCGTACTGGGCGACTCGACGTGGATCACCCCGTCGGTGGCGTGGGTGTGCAACCAGTAGAAGCAGCTGCCGGTCTCGACAAACGGTCCCTCGGGCGTGGCCACGGCTTCGAAGCCCGGTATGCCCACACCGTAGGGAATGACTCGGGCCTGGCCGTTCACGAAGACGGTCAGGTGGGTGTGCACGTGGGTGACGGTCTGCTCATCGGTCTCACACTGGATGCCGTCCACGGTCTGCCCGGTGGCGGCGTTGACCAATGTGGCCAGCTTCGGCCCCTTGGCCAGCGGCACCGTCTCGGGCCCCGGGGTGCCCTTGGGGGGCGGGATCATGTGCATGGAGGCGGGAATGGCCACCGTCGGCACGTGAGGGTTCTTCTCGGTCGGAAGGATGCCCGGGGTGGAGCTCTTGGTGAAGGCGTAGACGCCCACCACGATCAGGACGACCACGACGGCGATTCCCCCCACCTTCATGGCAGCGCGGGCGCGCTTCCGGCGCAGCTCGGCGGCGCGGCGCTCGGCCGCCCGGCGCTGCGTCTCGGCCCGGCGCTGCGCCTTGGACTGCTTGCCGCTGGTCATAGGGGCGTCAATCTATCGAACCAGTCCCCAGAATCGGCATCGATCCGCTCCAAGGGACCCGCCCATTCCATCGCCTGCGACACCGGATTGCGCTCCGCGCACCAATGGCCCAGGTCCTCCGCCACGACAGCCAGCTCGCCGTCGACGAAGGCCACCGTGATGTGGCGGTTGCCGTCGTCGTCGGCAAAGCCCCAGGCACCAGCCACGCCGTCCAGCCCGACCAGGGCCGCCCCATCGACCGCCGGGCCGACGATCACGTAGATCCCCTCGGCCGGGCGGAACGGCACCGCGGCGGGGGACACCTTGATCCGGGGTGCCACCCAGCGGTCCCGCACCGGGAACGGACCGGACAGATGGGCGACGCGGGCGGCAAAGAAGCGATCGGCCCGGCGCAGGTGCTCCGCCAGGGCGGCGAAGCCCGGCAGGACGCTCGCATCGCGCATGAGATAGAGCGTCATGTAGTGACAGGGCTCGAGGAGCGGGCTGACCGCCACCCGGGACCGCCGGCACCACGGTGCGCACACCCACCGCTGCCCGAAGAGGATGCCGTCGAGAGAGAACTGCTCGGGCATGTGGTCGAGCCGGTGCCACTCGTTGTAGGCCCGATGGGCCGAGGGATCGGTGATCTCGGTGAACGAGAAGAAGCCGAGCACGTGGGCACGCTACCCGCCGCCCGCCGCCCATCGGGTGTGAGATTGTCTGCAGCATGACCGCCCAGCTCTCCGAGGTGTCGGTGCTCGATTGCAGCATCTGGCGCCCGGGGCCCTACGCCACCTTCCTGCTGGCTGCCCTGGGTGCCGACGTGCTGAAGATAGAGCCTCCCGGAGGCGATCCCATGCGTCAGTATCCGGAGCTCTTCGGATCGATCAATGCCGGAAAGCGCAGCATGATGCTGGACCTCAAGAAACCCGACGACCGGGCGCGAGCGCTGGAGTTGGCCGGCCAGGCCGACGTGGTGGTCGAAGGCTTCCGCCCCGGCGTGATGGCCCGGCTCGGCCTGGACGAACCGGCGGCGCGGGCGCTCAATCGGCGGGTCGTCTACTGCTCCATCTCCGGCTACGGGCAGCACGGACCGCTCGCACCGCTCCCGGGTCACGACATCAACTACCAGGCCTGGGCGGGGGCCCTCGCCCCTGAAGGCGGCACCGCCTCCATGCCGCCGCTGGCCCTGGCCGATCTGGCGTCGGGCATGACGGCGGCCTTCGGCATCTGCGCCGCCCTGCTCGGCCGCGGGGCCCAAGGACCCGGGACGTATCTCGACATCTCGATGACCGACGTCATGGCCACCTGGACCGGTTCGGCCAGGTCGGTGTCGGTGGCCGATCCCGCCGGCGCGAGGCCAACGGACGAGCGAACGGTGCCGGGGTACGGCCTCTTTGCCACGTCCGACGGGGGCCAGGTGGCCCTCGGCGTCGTCAACGAGCAGCACTTCTGGTCGGCCCTGTGCACCGAGCTCGGACTGACCGCGGCGGCCGGCCTCCCCTTCGACGAGCGCATGCAGCGGGCGGCCGAGCTGGCCGGGGCCGTGGCCGATGCCATCCGCCTCCGCCGGCGGGACGAGCTGGTCTCGGCCCTACTCGCCGCCGGGGTCCCGGTGGCGCCCGTGCTCGACCGCTCCGCCATGGTCACCAACGCCCTGCTGCCCACCGTGCCGACCTTCCCCATCCGCCTGGGGAGTGCCGCGGTGGCCGGGCCGGTGCCACCCGCACCTGCCCTCGACCAGCATCGTGGCCAGGGCTTCCACCGCGCTCCCCGGGGCTGACGCAAGCGGGGACGGGAGTCGGCGGGTCTCGAGGCAGTGCGCGGCCGGCGGCGGGCGGGGGAGCCGGGTTCCACGATACCCCAGGGGGGTATATTCTGAGCGTGGGTCCTGCGGGCTGAACCCGCGGGCTGAACCCGCGGGCTGATCGTGCGGGTCGATCGTGCGGGTGGGACGAGGAGGGCACCATGACCGTCGGCTACAGCGACAACAAGGAAGCGATTCAGAGGCGCCTGCGACGCATCGAAGGACAGGTCCGCGGCCTGCAACGGATGGTCGATGAGGACCGGTACTGCATCAGCATCCTCGAGCAGGTGGCCGCCACCACCAGGGCCCTGCAGTCGATGTCGATCGAGCTGCTCGACGGGCATCTCGCCACCTGCGTGGCCGATGCCGTACGGACGGGCGGGGACGAGGCGGACGCCAAGATCCACGAAGCGTCCGAGGCCATCGCCCGCTTGGTCCGTTCATGAGGAGAGCTCCACACCCGAGAGCTCCCGAGTCGGGGCCCGCAGGGTTCCACGATCGCTGACCGAGGCACACCGCCGTGCTCTCGGTGATCCCGGTGCTCGTCGATGTCGCGCGGGGTCTGCGCGAGGCCTTCTTCATGTTCTGGGAGACCCTGTGGCCGTTGATCCTCGGCTTCGGGCTCTCCGGAGCGGTACAGGCGTTCGTCAGCCGGGAATCGATGCGCCGACAGCTGGGCGACCACCGGCCTCCGGCCGTGGCGCGGGCTTCGGGACTGGGGATGCTCTCCTCGTCCTGCTCCTATGCGGCGACCGCCATGTCAAAGTCCCTGTTCGTCAAGGGAGCCGACTTTCTGTCGGTGAACGTCTTCATGTTCGCCTCGACCAACCTGGTGGTGGAGCTCGGGCTCGTGCTGATCGTCCTCATGGGCTGGCAATTCGCCGTCAGCGAATTCGTCGGCGGGATCATCATGATCGTCCTTCTCACCGTGGTCGGTGGTCTGTACCTGCGCGGCAAGCTCGTCGTGGCCGCCCGAGAGCGTCTCTCCGCCAATGACGAAGGCCACCAGCACGGGCCGGTCGAGGACCCGGTGCTGCAACACGAGCCCTGGCGCCGGCGCCTCCGCTCGAAGAGCGGCTGGGCCGATGCCTCGTCCTACACCATCTCGGACCTCACCATGCTGCGCAAGGAACTTCTGATCGGCTACACCGCCGCCGGCTTTCTCGCCGTCCTCGTCCCGGCCCACGTGTGGGACACCGTCTTCTTCCACGGCCACGGCTTCTGGACCAGCCTTGAAAACGTGCTGGTCGGCCCGCTGGTCGCCCTCCTCAGTTGCGTGTGCTCGGTGGGCAACGTGCCGCTCGCCGCCGCACTCTGGCACGGCGGGATCTCCTTCGGCGGAGTCGTGTCCTTCATCTTCGCCGACCTCATCGCGCTTCCCCTCCTGCTCATCTACCGTCGCTATTACGGCACGCGGCTCATGCTTCGGATGCTGATCGTCTTCTGGGGCGTGATGTCGACCGCAGGATTGATCACCGAAGGCATCTTCGGTGCCGCCGGCCTCGTCCCTCAGAATCATCAGGTACAGATCGTCAGCGACCACTTCTCCTGGAACTACACCACGATCCTGAACATCATCTTTCTCGCCCTCTTCGGGCTGCTCTACTGGACCTACCGGAATCGTGGCCGACTGGGTGGCGGTCGGGGGCACGCGAACGACCCGACCTGCGGCATGCAGGTCGAGAAGGCCAACGCGCCGGCCGTGCTCACCGACGAGGGCGCCACGCTCTATTTCTGCTCGGATCGCTGCCGGGCCCGCTACGAGGCCGCACACCCTCCCAGGGCGGCGGTAGCCGACGGACCCCCGGGTCCATCCCGACTGAATCCGGCGTCGGGCTGAACGCGTTCCCCGCGCCGATAGCATCTGACCATGCCGCTGCAAGGAGAGTACGAGCCGAGCACCCAGCAATGGGTGAGGGATCAGGTCGAGCTGTACGAGGGCTCCGGTGGTCGAGAAGGCACCACGCTGCGGGACATGCCCGTCGTGATCATGACCAACCGGGGCGCCAAGTCCGGCAAGCTGCGCAAGACCCCGGTGATGCGGGTCGAGCATGACGGGCACTACGCGGCTGTCGCCTCCAAGGGTGGCCTCCCGACGCACCCCGTGTGGTACTACAACCTCGTCGCCCATCCCGACATCGAGCTCCAAGATGGTCCGGTCAAGACGGACATGAAGGCGCGCCTGGTTACCGGCGACGAGAAGGCGACATGGTGGAAGCGCGCCGTGACGGCGTACCCGGACTACGCGGACTACCAGAAGAAGACGACGCGGGAAATTCCGGTGTTCGTGCTCGAACCCACGGACGACTGACCGAGCTCACGCCCCCCGCTCCCCGGAGCCATTCCGCCTGGACCTATCCCCCCGGACCGATCACCCCCCGGACCGATCACCCCCCGGACCTAGTCCTCGGGCGCCTCGGGCGGTGGCCGCTGGTTGCGCAACCGGTTGTGGAAGCCGCAGAGGATGCGGCCGTTCTCCTGGGTGGTGGGGCCCCCGGCGGCCGCGGGCTCGATGTGGTCGACCTGCAGGCGGGTGGTGGCGTCGCACAGCGGGTGGGTGCACTCGCGGTCGCGCAGCTCGATGGCCCGGCGCGTGGCCCCGCTGAACAGCCGCGCCGTGGCGCTGACCTCGACCCGGCCCTCGGGGCTGAACACGGCGCGTTCGATGTAGGCCTGGTCCAGCCAGGGGAGCAACGAGCCCGGGGCCAGCACGCTGCGGGCACCCTGGGCCAACTCACAGATGGGCCCGTGCAGTGTTTCGTAGCCCACCAACACCGAGAACAGCGGGGCGGGGCGGCGGCCGTCTTCGGGCGCGATGGCGCTGCGCGTCGCCATCTCGACCAGGGCGTCGGCCCGGCGCTGGCCGGGGGTGCGGGCCAGCTCGCTCGAGAGCGGGTCCCGTCCGAGCTCGCCCCGGGCCTGGGCCCAGTCCTCCTCGAAGAGCGCCCGCTCGCGGCGCTCGAGCTCGGCGGACACGATGGCTCCCGAGATGGGGTCCAGGGTCATCTGGCCCAGCCACGTCCCGCCCACGCTTTCGACCAGGTAGACGTCACGGCGGGCCCGCCGGGCCATGGCGTCCTCCTCGGCCCCGTCGGGGTCGGCGTGGCTCTGCCAGTAGCGCGCGGCCCGCACGAAGCTCCGATAGGGCAGGCGCCGGGCCTGGTCGACCAGCATCGCCTCGTCGCGGGCCAGGGCGGCCTCGGTGGTATCGAAGCGCAGCGCGGCGATGGTGTCGAGGTGGGTGGCGCTCACCTCCCCCTCACCCCAGGCCCGCTCGCAGGCGGGCAGGTGGCGCAGCTGGCGCCCGCGACGCACCTGTCGGCGGGCCTCGGCGCTGGGCATCCGGCAGACCGCCCCCAGCCACGCGGTGGCGTTGCGGGCCCCCGAGGGGGCCCAGGCGCCCGCGGCGTCGAAGGCGGCCACCGAGCGGGTGACGAAGGCCTCGAGGCGGGTGAGCTGGCGCTCGAGGCACCGGACCGACTCGGTATCGGCGTAGTCCTGGGGATCGGCGGCCAGCAACTGGTCCACGGCTTCGACGAGATCTTCGAGCTCCACCAGAGAAGCCAAGCATGGGGTTGTGACACGCCAAGGACGCCGGATCGTGTCACAGCCACTCGTCATCATCACGAAGCCGTCGAGCGAAAAGGAGGCAACGACTGTGGCCGTTTGCGAACTCTGTGGTGAGGAAATGACGCAGGAGAGGAGCTGCAAGCCGGACCCGCTCGTGATCGGGGGCATGCTCTTCGAGCCGATCCGATGGACTGATGAGACACGTCCCTGGCGCACTCGCATCGCGGGCTCGTGTCCCGACTGCAGCGTGCCTCCCGGCGGGATCCACCACCACGGATGTGACATGGAGGAATGCCCCTGCTGCCATGGGCAGGCGCTCGGCTGCGAATGCCAATGGGAGATCGACTGTGGATACTCCACCCCGCCGCGACGTTGTTCGGATCATCCCTGGCGGCCTCGATGAGGCGCACCCATCCAGGCGTACGCGGGGCACTCACCGGCTGGTCCGGCTCCATCGCAACGCTCGTCGCGCGCCACGGAAGGGGACCACCCTCCGGCGGCGCCCCTCACGGCCCCGCATCAGCTCCCATCGGGGAAGCCACCACGATGCAGGACCATGGGATAGTGCGGCAGGTTCTCGGGCGCACGCACCGACGCGCGCCATCCCTCGGGATAGGGTGCCAGCCCAGGGAACAATGGTGAGGACCCCGCCCGTGCGTCTCCGACCACGTGCTCCAGTGATTCCCGGAGTGACCGGATGCATGCTCCGCCGAACCGGGCCCGCCAGCCAACCTCCGTGGCTGCGAGGATCCGGCGGTACTTGTCCTGGGCCTTTTGACCCTTTGCGGTCAGGCGAACAACCTTGCCCCGGCTGGCGGCGGGATCTGGCTCGAGCACGACGCATCCGTGACGCGCCAGGAACCCCACCGACATGCTGTTGGCCTCCTTCGAAACGCCGGTCAGTCGCGGCAGGTCCCGGACGCGGATCCCGGTCGGCGCGAGGACGCGCAAGGTATTGGCGCTGATCGGCAGAGAGATTCTCGAGTCGCCCTCGAAGGCAATCGTGAATGCGAGCAATACCCGGGAAAGGAGCACGGACAGATCGAGATGGGAATCCCTGGCCGAGGCCACGGTCACCGGATTCCTCAAAGCGGGCGTCTCGGCCTTCCCGTTCTGGGTGGGGTAGACGACGGGGAGATAGTCCGGTAGCACCAGGTCGATTTGCTTGACCACCGACCACAGCGACCTTCGCAGCTCCCCCACAGCGCCGTCACCGAGCCGTTGTCGCCACCGCTCGTCGATGACCCTGGCCAGAGGCCGCCACACCTCCTGGGCCCCTCGGCCGGCCGCGGTGGGACGCACGACCGAGTCGTCGGATGGCCGGCCTCGCGGCCCCGCACGGGACTCCCCCTCCACCGCGACGTATCTCCATCGCTGCAGTCCCACCATCGAGTCCCTCCTGGTGCGGGCCCGCGCATGGAGCTCGCCGATACGGATGCCCTCGCCAGGCACGTACTGCATCACATTCGCCCACATCACTTGCGACACCAGCCAAACCGCACCGCGTGGTGCGACCGCACTCCCCGTGGTCGTCCGGTGAGGGATCCGATGCTCGAATTCGTTGTCGAACTCGACGGTGAAGGCGACCAACGCCGCCGAGAGCAGCGTGGGAAGCGGCAGTGTAGGCCCGTTCGCGGGTTCCACGTCAGACCACGGTGAGTGACGAGGCCTCGACCAACACCGTCTGGTCGCGCAGGCGCATGACGACGAACACGTGAATGATGGCAACGACGGTGAACATGGGAAGCGCCTCAACCATATGGATCCCAGGGATCGACCAGGCCAGCAGCCCGACCACGACGATCATGGCCGCGGTGCCGAGACGAGCGGTAGCGAGGGGCCCGATGGGACGCCGTCTGGTGCACGCACCGATGCCGGCGAGCGCCAAGTAGAGCACCGCCAGCGGCACCAACAGCTTGAGGATCTCGACGTCGGGCAGGCGTCGCGAGATTCTAAGGTCGGTGAGCCTTGACGCGCTGACCGCGATGCCGGCGATGCAGATCTGCGCGATCAGATTCAAACCGGCCCACCAGCCGAAACGACGTTGATTGAGCCCGGCGGCCGGAATGTCCTCGAAGTAACTGGCGAAGAGTGCAAAGACCAATACGAAATCGAACACGAGCGAGAGGACGTCGACCTTGTGGATGGTGCCATCGCCCACCGTGATCGCCACCTTGATGAAGGACTCGCCGAACACGATGAGGGTGAAGGCACCCATCCGCTCGACGAAATGCTCTTCCTCGCCCTCCGACAATTCCTTCGTATGGTGAAACAACACGATGGAGAGGGAGACCAGTCCGATCATCACCACGGCCCCCACGGTCAGGCGCCAGCTCTCGCTGAGGAACACAGCGACGAAGAAGCACGCCGCCGATCCGGCATTGAGCTGAGCCAACCGCTTGGCGTACTCGGCGTCGGGGCCACCCTGCCGATAGCCGCGGAAGGCGACCAGGGCCAGGGTGAGCAGCAGGATGCCGTACTCGACGGCCAGCGTCGACGAGTCCCCCGACACCGAGACGCGTGCCTCCATGGCCATGAGCACGATGACGAGCATCTGACAGAGCAAGAGGATCCGGTGGGGCATGTCGCTCATGTGGAACCGATTGGCACAGGCCGTCGTGGTGAACCACACCCACCAGGTGGCGGCGAAGACCAGGACGATCCATCCGGCGGCCGATGCCGGGTGCACGTGCTGCACCCCCGACGTGAAGATCAGGATCGCGGCCACGAACACCAGGTCGTAGAAGAGCTCGATCCACGTCGCCATGTGATCCAGCACGAAGGTCTGGCCCTCCTGGTGGTCTCGTGCCGGATCGGCTGGGGCGTCCACTGCCTTCCTCCTGGTCTGTCCCAGCGCGTCGGGACTCCTCATTCACCGTACCGAGCGCGCCGGGTAGCGATGAGACGTCGCGTCCGTCGTTCCCAGCCGACTACGGCATCGCCATCCCGTCAAGCCGCGATGGTCGAACCAGATGGGAGCCCACGGACGGGGCCGGGCACCGGCGCTCCCCGCCCAGCCACTGCAGACCTGGCCGTCAGGGCGATCACCCGACCCGAGCCCGAGCGCGATGCCGCGGACCGAGTGTCCGAACCGGGGGCTTCAGGTGCCGTTCGTCGCCCGCGCCGCGCGTCTCGCTTGCATCGTGGCCAAACCGATCCAGCCGAGCAACCAGACCGTGGCGACTCGGAACAGGGCCGCCTGGACGTCGGGATCCGGCTTCTTCACCCCCACGATGAACGCGACGGCGACGGGGCCGACTCCCGAGGAGGTCAGGGCCGAGGCGGCCGCCCGATGGCCGGCCATCCACGCCTCGTCGCTGCGCAACGTCGACGGGATGCGGATACCGGCGAAGATGTTCCGGGGCAAGCGTCCCGCCGCGGCCATGCGCCCCAGTACCACCAATACCACCCCACCGATTCCCAACCTGATCACCTTCGACATTGGCCAGAGATTACAACCCGGCCCAACCCGAGGGCCCGCTGACCATTCTTCGGGGCCGGACATTACGGAGGCTCTTCGGGGCCGGACATTACGGAGGCGGTCAATCGGAGCGGGTCAGTTCGGAGCCTCGCCCCGGGTCACGATCACGCTACAGGGCGCGTTGCGCACGACATGGTCGGAGACAGAACCCAGCAGGGCCCGTTTGAGCCTTCCCCGGCCACGTGAACCAACCACGATCGCCTGCGCCGACAACTCGGCGGCCAGTTGGCAGATGGCCGCACCGGCGTCACCCCACAGCACCCGGGTCTGTGCTCCGGTGAGCCCCAACTGCGCCTGGGCCTGCCGGATGACCGAGTCCCCGCTCTCCGACGCACGCGCCACCGACCGGTCGTATTCCTCCGGGGACATGTCAGGCCCGGCGAGCCCAGACCCCGAGAGTGAGCCGGGGTCCGGTGCGTCGACCACGGTCACGAGCACGAACGTCTCGCCGCGCCCGAGCAGGTCGATCCCCGCCGAGAGTCCGGCCAGCGAGTGGTCAGATCCATCGGTGCACAACAAGACGGGGGAACGCACCATGCGGCCACGGTAGCAATCGGCCCGGCGGGCGCCGCCCCCACCCGCCCCGGCCCGGCAACTGCCGTTGAAACGAGAGATGTCGGGAGCAATGTTCCTTGACTAGGGGACGATGACGATGCGTTCGCCGGGAACGTCCGGTGCGGTCCAAGCGCTCTCGACATCTCGCAGCGGGACCGTGCGGGTCGCGATCTGGAGCCGGCCGGCACCGAGCTCCTCGATGAGCGAGGGCAGTTCGCCCAGGTACTCCCTGTTCGAGACGGCACCTTGGCCGACGCCCTGCATGCGGAGGTTCGCCGAGCGTAAGGCAACGGAGGGGAGCGCCAACGTGGGTCCTGCGACCGCACCGATCTGGATCCAGTTCATGGCCCGACTGCGGTCCGTGCGTGCGGTCAGGAGGGCCACGATCGCCCGCTCGGCCGGTCCACCCCAGAGGTAGTCGATGACAATATCGACCTCGGCGGCGGCCTGCGCGAGCGCCGCCGCGGTGGCGTCAGCGTCTTCGGTGAGTTGCACGACCTCGTCGGCGCCCACGCCACCCAGGGCCTGCAAGCGGCCCGCGTCTCGCCCCGCGCCCACCACGCGACCGGCCCCCAGGCGTTTGGCGACCTGCACCGCCATCGTCCCGGCGTTGCCCGACGCCCCGAGAATCAGCACACTCTGTCCGGCCTCGATCGGCACTCGCCGACGCAGCGCCACCCAGGACGACATGGCCGGGTTCATCGCGGCGGCGATGACCTCGACCTGGGCGTCCTCTGGGAGCGGAACGGTTCGTCGCATGTCGATGACCGCCTTCTCCGCCATCGGTCCGGGAAGCTCATCGTCAGCGGCGAAGTACACCCGTGTCCCGTCATCGAGTCGCCCCACACCATCGACCCCGGGAATCATGGGCAGTTGGCCCGTGCTCGTGTAGTGCCTCCCCGACGCGCCGGATCGGACCCGAGGGTGCAGCCCGACCGCGAGGATGTCGACGATCTCATGCTCGTCGCTGCTCTTGGTCGGAGCATCGACCTCCTGGTAGTGCGGCGGCTCGTCAAAGGACGTGACGACCGCAGCGTGCATCTTCTCCATAGATCTGCTCCTGTTGGTGCTGTCCGGACGCGGACCGCATTAGTTGGTGCCACGTACCAATATAGTTGGTGGCACGAACTGTTGCAAGTACCATCGGGTCATGACTCAGCCAACGCCGATCCCGCCGGGGACGTTGGAAGAGAGCCAGGACGACCTCGGCATCGTGGACGCCCTGGCCCTGTTGAGCTTCCTGCTCCACGAGACGCTCAGCAAACACGCAGCAGCCCACGACCTGTCGATGATCCAGACCCGCCTCCTCGGTGTGCTGCGGGACCGTGAACCCACCATGCAAGAGCTGGCAAGACTGCTGGATCTGGACAAGTCGAGCGTGACCGGTCTGGTCAACCGCGCCGAGAAGCGCCAACTCGTACAACGGGCACCGTCGAGCGACGACCGCCGCGCCGTTCACGTCAGGCTCACACCGTCGGGCCGGCGGATCGTCACGCAGGCGGTGAGCGCTTTCCAGAAGGACGTCGCTTCGTTCACTGATTGCCTGTCCGAGGCGGAACAAGAGCAGCTGTCAACCTTGGCGAGCAGGATCGTGAATGCCTACGCCGCTGCTCGGGGTCCGAGAGTCCCCTGAACGTCGACGGTCGCCGGACGACTCCTCCTCCGACGTGACCGGCGCGCGTCCCGACCGGACCCCCTTCGCTCCAGCCTCGTCTCATTCCGCCGCTGGACCGGGTGGCTCGACAGTCACGAGACGATCAAGGCTCCCGTCCGCCGGCCGGTGTCGACATCCTTGATGCCGCGGGACCATCAGATGCCGTCACAGCCCGCCCGTTTTGACCGTCCGGCGTGTTGACCTCCTGCGAGTCTGGATCAACACGGGGCCTGTGAACCTCGCGCCGCTTGGCCCGGTCGGGTGGGACTCCGGCAGGGCCCTCCTCTCGATGGGCGAACCGCTCTGTGGCCGGCAGAGTGCGTAGTGCTGAGCCGGACACCGGATCCGCGCCACCGGTTCTGTAGGGCTACCGGCCGCAACGCCAGGGCCCTCATCCCTACCTGGGAAGATCATTCATTCGGGGAACATTTGGTGGATGCTTGACATCGCCATTGATCCCTGCTGCCATTTGGCCCGGGATACGTGCGGCTGGGCGAGCCCGTGACCGCGGCAGAGGGGAGGCACGATGGCCACTTCGACGGAACCAGTGGGCGGGCCGGGAGTGGTCGACGACGACGTCGCCCAGCTCCACAAGCTCGGTTACGCCCAGGAGCTGCGCCGCCGGATGAGCGGGTTCTCCAACTTCGCCGTGAGTTTCACCATCATCTCGGTCCTGTCGGGATGCCTCACCTTGTACTACTTCGGCATGACGTACGGCGGCCCGGTGGTCATCGTGTGGGGTTGGATCATCGTCGGCGTCTTCACGCTCATCGTGGGCCTCGGCATGGCCGAGATCGCTTCGGCCTACCCGACCGCCGGTGGTCTGTACTACTGGGCGGGCAAGCTGTCGGAGTCCAATTCCGGCGCCTGGAGCTGGTTCACCGGCTGGTTCAACCTGCTCGGGCAGGTGGCCATCACGGCCGGCATCGATTACGGGTTCGCCACCTTCTTCACGGTCTTCTTGAACCTGACGACCAACTTCCCGGACACCATCGGCTGGGTCTTGGTGGTGTACGCGTGCGTCCTCACCATCCACGGGCTCATCAACACCTTCGGGGTGCGGGTGGTCGCCTTCCTGTCCGACGTCAGCGCCTGGTGGCACATCGGGGGCGTGCTCGTGATCGCGGTCGTGCTGTTCTTCGTTCCGAGCCACCACGCGTCGGCCTCCTTCGTCTTCACCAAGTTCAAGAACGAGTCGACCCTCGGCGTGCCGTGGTTCGTTTTCATGATCGGCCTCCTCATGGCGCAGTACACCTTCACCGGCTACGACGCCTCGGCCCACATGTCCGAAGAGACCCACATCGCCGACATTTCGGCGCCGAGGGGCATCGTGAGCTCCATCGGCATCTCGCTCATTGCGGGCTGGATCCTCATCCTGGCCATCACCTTCGTCATCCCGACGAACCCGACGGTGTACGCCACCACCGCCGCCGACACGGCCGCACCAGTGGCCATCTGGACGGCCGCCCTCTCGAGGGTGGGGGCGGAGATGCTGCTGCTGATTGCCGTCGTCGCCCAGTTCTTCTGCGGCATGGCGTCGACGGCGGCGAACTCCCGGATGCTGTTCGCCTTCTCCCGTGACGGCGCGGTGCCGGGCCACCGTTTCTGGCACCGGATCAACCCCCGCACGCGGACGCCCACCAACTCCATCTGGTTCTGCGTGGTCTTCGCCTTCTTGCTGGCGGTGCCTTCGCTGTGGAGCAGCGTGGCCTACGCGGCCGTGACCTCCATCGCCACCATCGGCCTCTACATCGCCTACGTGTTGCCCACGCTGCTGCGACGGATCAAGGGCAAGAGTTGGGAGGGCGGGCGGTGGTCGCTGGGCAAGTGGAGTCCGCTGGTCGGATGGGTCGGGATCGCCTGGGTGGCCTTCATCTCGGTCCTCTTCATGCTCCCGGAAGTCTCCTTCAGCGATGTCAACCGGGACACCTTTAACTACGCCCCCATCGCGGTGGGCGTGGTGCTGCTCTTCTCCGGCGGTTACTGGCTGATCAGCGCCCGCAAGTGGTTCAAGGGGCCGAAGTCACAGGGTGACGAGGAGGCGCTGAAGCAGATCGAGGCGGAGTTCACCAACATCGAGCGCGAGCTGGAAGAGGTGGACTGATCAAGCGGTGATCGATCGCTCGTGTCGGAGCAGCTGCGAGTGGGTGAGCACGCCCAGCTCACCAGCACCGAGCCTCCAGTCCCCCTACAGCAGGAGCTCCTCGTAGGCGCTGCGTCGCCAGGCGGATCGCTATCGGGTTTGCCTCAAATAGTCTTGCCCCATGTGCGGACGCTTCGCCCTGTACACCGAACCCGTCAAGATCGCCCGGTACCTCCAAGCGACCAATCAGGCCGTCGGTGACGCCTGGCAGCCGTCGTGGAACATCCCGCCGACCATGGGCATCTTGGGCGCCCGTGAGCGGGTGGACGACAACGGCGAGGTGACCCGGAGCATCGAGACCTACCGCTGGGGCCTCGTCCCCTTCTTCGCCAAGGACCCCTCCGTCGGCAACCGGGCGTTCAACGCCCGGGCCGAGACGGTGGCCACCAAGCCCATGTTCCGACGAGCCTTCCAGAAGCGGCGAATCCTGGTCCCCGCCGATGCCTTCTACGAGTGGAAGAAGACAGGCGGCCCCAAGGACCCCTATGCCTTCCGACGCACCGATGGCGACCCGCTGGTGTTCGCCGGGCTGTGCGAGTACTGGAAGGCCCCCGACGACCAGTGGCTGGCATCGGCCACCATCATCACCACCGGCGATGGTCCCGACATGCACGACATCCACAACCGCATGCCGGTGATCTTGGAGAAGGACTCCTGGGACGAATGGCTCAACCCTGGCCTGGACGACCCGGACGAACTGCTGGGCCTGCTCCGTCCGTCACCGGCGGGCACATTGCAGCATTACCCGGTCAGCAAGGACGTGGGGAAGGTGGACAACGACCAGGCGTACTTGTTGGAGGTGAAACGTCAATAGCTGCCGCCCCTGGCAGCTCGACGAAATCCCCGATGATGCCCCGATCGACGAGGTCACTCACCTGGCGGGCAACACGAACATGTGAGTGCAGCGATCCCCCCGGATGAAGCCAGTGGAAGCTCACGGGTCCACTGTTGTCATACTGGATTCATGCCAGATTGCCCCATCTGTGCCGACAACGCCTTGGCCGACAATGGGGCCGATCCGTGGTTCATTGCTCGACTCCAAACCGGCTACATCCGGCTGGCACCCACCCAATACTTCAGTGGGAGTGTGTTCTTCGTCGCCCGGCAGTGTGTCCGGGAGGTCTTCGATCTCGACGACAGCGCTCGTGGCCTCCACCTCGCAGAGATGACCGAGGTGGCTGCTGCAGTCAATGAAGCCTTTCAACCTCGGAAGCTGAACATCGAGTCTCTGGGAAACGGCGTACCCCACCTCCATTGGTGGATCACTCCTCGCTACACGACCGATCCCAGACCAAAAGGGCCAATCTGGGAGGATTTCGATTTTCTTCGCCTGCTCTGGAGCGATCGGGGTCGTCCATCGGCTCAGGAGATCGGAGAACTGCGGGCTTCCTTGCTGGGCGCCCTCCGCTCCCGAGATGTCACGATCGAACGATCCCAGTAGCGTGCTGGGGCGGCGTGCCGACCGCGTCCTGCCGCCCGGCGAGTGGCTCATCCCGGAGCATTGCGCCGTCAACTCAGCTGACGTCTTGCCTCTCGATGATGCCGAGGGCCAGCGACGGCGATACTCACCATTCGTGGACAGCGATACCTTGTGGGCCGAATACGCGAAGACCATTGTCGAGATCGCCCTCCCCGGCGCGGGGGGACTCCGAATCCATCCGGCTCCCCGGGGGACGGTGGGAATCTGGCCAGCTGTTTTTTCGGCACCGATATTTGTGATGACCGCCTGGGATCCAGGAGCAGACCGACTGTCGGTGCGGGCGAATCGAGAGCGCCAGGCGACTCTTGAGGGCGAACTCCACCAACGGTCCGTGGAACTGTGGTCCGCCGTCGGCTGGGACCCGGACTCCGAACATCGAGAAGAAGGCGTTGCCGTCTCAGGCCTGTCCGAGGAAGAGGCCACCACGATTGGTGCTCGATACGGACAGCATGCCATTTTCCGGTGGACCCCCGCGGCCTGGCTCATCCTCTCCTGCGTCGATGTGCGACGTCATGAAGCTGGTTGGTCCATCGAACCCGTGGCGGAGGAGCCGTCATCATGATGGCGGAGACGATCCGTTCCGGCTCGACCTCATCGGGATGAGGTGAAGTCCCGAGGGATCTGCTCCGCCGGGCATCAGTCGCTCTTTGGGACGACGGTCACGGCCCATAGTTCCCCGGCGACATGGCGGACGTGCAGGGTGTCGTGAGCTATGGCAAATGCCAGCTCTTCGCAATCTTCGGCTCTGGTACGTGGGAACCATTCGCGAATCGTCCAATAGATCTCCTCTACGACCGGGCTGATGTCCGCCAGAGGGTGCTCACCCATTTGTGGCCCTGAAGAAGGACTGTTGGCCCGGACCGGGCGTGGGCGCTCCCGGGTGACAACCCGCGAGAGCATCCTCCAGCTGGAGCACGAGTGTGTCGACCTCTTTGAGTGTCAGCTCCGCACATGCCACGTTGTTCTCCTTAATCGAATCCGGCAGGACCACCGATTGCCCGTTTGGGAAGGTTGGCGCAGCGTCATAGAGCCGGAACTCTCGACTGCTCGTGATTAGGAAGAACCCATTATAGACCGAGTGGCATAGGCGCTGGAACATCGAGTGGCGAGGTCGTCGAGCACGTGCACACGTCGATCAGGAGAGCGATCCGGGCAGACGATGCCATCGAGCCGCAGCCTCACGCCGGTCGGCGGGCCTTGGGGTGCAGCAGAATCGGTATCGCCATGGAAGAGACGAGCAGGGCGAGGAGGAGAGGCCACACGACGCCGTGGGTCACCAACATGGCCCCCAACGTCGCACTGATGGCGAAGATGCCGATCGACGCCGTCCGTCGCTCCCAGTGCTCATTGTCACCCCCGCTCAGAGACGACTCGGCCACGAATGCGGTCATGGTCAGGGTCATGACGTTGGTGGCGAGATCAGTGACGCCCCAATTTCGGATCATGGCATTTTGGATACCCATGGCGAAGGCCAGGAGCGAAAACACCACGTAGCGCGCGCTTTCGGTTGAGGTGGGATGGAGGATCGGCGTGGCGCACGCGGCGCTCAGCAGAGCCACTGACTGCCCCGCAGTCCGGGAAATCTGGGGCAGCAACGGCACCTTCCGGAACGGGCTTGGATACAGTCCCTCAAGGCCGGATCAGCATGTTTCGAGAGTGCGACCGGCCATGAACTGCCGACTGAAGGGGCGAGTTGAAATGGATCCAGGAATTGACCGTCCATCTCGTGACGTGCTCGTGCCCGAGGTTTGGGCCGACTTCTACGAAGAAACTCACATCCCGGCCGCCGTGAGAGTTGGCGACACCTTGCGGGTGACGGGTCATACCGGGGAGACGCCTGACGGCGTGTTTTCCCCCGATTTTGAGACTCAGATACGACAGGTGTTTCGCAATATCGCCCTGACTCTTGCCGAGGCAGGAGCGACCTGGTCCAACGTCGTCGAAATCAACTCGTATCACGTCGGCCTGCTGAATCAGGCCGAAGCCGTTCTCCGGATCGCCGCTGAGTTCTTGGAGGAGCCTTATCCGGCATGGACGGCAGTAGGGGTGACAGAACTCATCCTCCCAGAAGCGTTAGTCGAGATCAGCTGCGTGGCTGTCGTCCTCACCGATCCGATCTAGGCCCCACACCCTCGGGTTGTTGAGCGGCACTTCTTTGGGCAAGCCGCACAAACCCATAAGTGATGGCGAACGAGAGCATTCATTACGGCATAACGGTGTTATTTGACCAGCTCCGGACCTCCGCCCAACGCGGTCCCACTGTTCCAGCGAATGGGGCTACGTGTGCCCATAGGGAATACTATTCTCAACGTGCAGACGGTCCACGAGGCCATCGGTGGCGACGAAGAGATCTTGGCGTTGGCCAGAGCATGGCACGCCCGGGTGATGGCCGACGAGGTAGTGAGCCATGCATTTAGTCACGGTTTCCATCCAGAGCACACCGAACGACTAGCTGCCTATTGGGCGGAGGCGCTCGGCGGTCCCACACGGTATTCGGATCTGTACGGCGATGAGAGCGTGGTGGTCCGGATGCACAGCGGGAACGGCCCAC
>JBKQIP010000249.1:0-10479 GCA_052148295.1 Acidimicrobiales bacterium | reverse complement strand
GGCCGGTGCGGCCGGTGCGGCCTTCGGCGTGCCCGACGGGGTCCGACGGGTCTTTCCCTCCCGGCCCGGCGCCACGCGGCTGGTCCTGGTGCGTCACGGCGAGGCCACCTGCAACGTCGACGGCGTGGTCGGCGGTCGCGTCGGCTGCACCGGGCTGACCGAGCTCGGCCGGGCCCAGGTCTCGGCGCTGGCGGCGCGGCTCGAGCGGACCGGCGAGCTGCGAGGTGCCTCGGCGCTCTATTCCTCGGTGCTGCCGCGGGCCATCGAGACGGCGGAGCTCCTGCGGCCCGTGCTGGGGGACGGCACCATGGCGACGATCGAGGAGTGTGACCTCTGCGAGCTCCATCCCGGGCAGGCCGATGCCCTGGCCTGGCGCGACGTGGTGGATCGCTTCGGGGTGCCCGAGTGGGACACCGATCCCGATCGCCTCATCGCCCCGGACGGGGAGAGCTGGACCGCCTTCGTGGCCCGGGCCGCCGGCGGGGTTCGGGCGCTGGCCCGGCGCCATCGGGGTCAATTGGTGGTGGCCGCCGTCCACGCCGGCGTGATCGAGGCCACCCTGATCGACTTCCTGGGCATAGCGCCGGCGGCCTCGAGGAGAGGATGGGTCCGCATCGTCCACGCCTCGCTCACCGAGTGGGAATGGGTGCCGGAGGAGGACCGCTGGATCCTGCTGCGCTTCAACGATGCCGGCGGGGTGCCGTCCACTCTGGCGGCGGACCGGACGGTGGACCTCGGCGATGGGCACGCGCCGGCGGCCCATATCGCGGGGGCGTCGGGTACCGCCGACGTCGCGATGTAGAGGGGCTTGGCCTTCTCTGACGTGCGTGCCACGAGGAGTGGGACATCGCGGGGGACACATCAGGGGGGACACATCAGGGGGGACACGCCAGGGGGCGCGGCGCGCGCAGCGAGGCGCGCCCGATTCGGCCGGGTCAGGCGCGCAGGAACTCGGCCACTCGGAAGGCCAAGTCGAGCGATTGGCGCGCGTTGAGCCGCGGGTCGCACGTGGTGGTGTAGCGGGCCCCGAGGTCGCCTTCGAAGATCTCTTCGGCCCCACCCAGGCATTCGGTCACGTCGTCGCCGGTCAGTTCCACGTGCACACCACCGGGCCAGCTGCCGGCGGCCCGGTGGACCTTGAAGAAGGAACGCAGCTCGGAGAGGATGTCGTCGAAGCGCCGGGTCTTGCGCCCGCCCTCGCTGGTGAAGGTGTTGCCGTGCATGGGGTCGCAGGCCCACACCACCGGGTGGCCGGCCTCGTGCACCGCGGCGAGGAGCGGGGGCAGCAGGTCCTCGACCTTGTCGGCGCCGAACCGGGTGATCAGGGTCAAGCGGCCGGGCGTGCGCTCGGGGTTCAATCGCTCGCAGATGGCCAGCACTTCGGCGGAGGTGCTGGACGGCCCGAGCTTGCAGCCCAGGGGATTGCGCACCCCGGAGACGAATTCGAGATGGGCCCCGTCCAGCTGTCGGGTGCGCTCGCCGACCCACACCATGTGGGCGGAGCAGTCGTACCAGTCACCGCTGATCGAGTCCATCCGGGTCAGGCTCTCCTCGTAAGGGAGGATGAGCGCCTCGTGGCTGGTCCAGAAGTCCACCTGGTGGAGTCCCGCCTCCGCCCCGAGGTCGATGCCGCAGGCGGCCATGAACCGCAGGGCACGGTCGATCTCCGAGGCGACGCGCTCGTACCGACGCCCCTCGGCCGAGGTGGCCACGAACTGCTGGTTCCACAGGTGCACCTGGGAGAGGTCGGCGAAGCCTCCCTTGGTGAAGGCCCGCAGGAGGTTCAAGGTGGAGGCGGACTGATGGTAGGCCGCCACCATCCGGGCGGGATCGGGCCGCCGTGCCTCGACCTCGAAGGCCTCGTCGTTGACCATGTGGCCCCGGAAAGCGTCGAGCTCGACTCCCCCCACCCGTTCGATGTCCGAGGTCCGGGGCTTGGCGAACTGCCCCGCGATCCGGCCCACCTTGACCACCGGGACGCCGGCGGCGTAGGTCAGCGCCACCGCCATCTGCAAGATGATCTTGAGCTTGTCGCGTATGGAGTCGGCCGAGAATTCGGCGAAGGACTCGGCACAGTCCCCGGCTTGGAGGAGAAAGGCTCGTCCGTTCGCCACGTCGGCCAGCTGAGAGGTCAAGCGCCGGGCCTCACCGGCAAATACCAGCGGAGGGAGCGTGGCCAGGTGCGCCTCCACCGTCTTGAGGGCCTCGGCGTCGGGCCAGTGCGGCTGCTGCCTCGCGGGGAATTGGCGCCACGACGCGGCACTCCACTCCGAGGTCGCCGGTTCGCTCGCCATCGCACCAGGTTAACGCCATAGGATCGCCGGTCGTGGCGCCCTTCCGATTTGCCCTGCAGGTGTCGAATGCAGCGTCGGCGGAGGCGTGGCGCGGCCTGGCCCGCCGGGCGGAGGATCTCGGGTACTCGACGCTCTACGTCCCCGACCACCTCGACGACCAGTGGGCACCGCTCGTCGCCCTGACCGTGGCCGCCGAGGCCACCACCAGCCTACGGGTGGGCACCCTCGTCCTCGACAACGACTTTCGCCACCCGGTGGTGCTGGCCAAGGAGGCGGCCACCTTGGACCTGGTCAGTGGCGGCCGCTTCGAGTTCGGGCTCGGGGCCGGCTGGTTGCGCGCCGACTACGACGAGTCGGGCATCCCGATGGAGCCGGCCGCGGTGCGGATTGCCAAGCTGGCCGAGAGCATCGAGATCATGCGCGCCATGTGGCGCGATGGAAAGGCCACCTTCGACGGGCGGTTCTACCGCGTGCCGGAGGCCAAGGGGACCCCCGCCCCGCTCACACCCGGTGGCCCACCGCTGGTCATCGGCGGGGGCAGCAAGCGGATCCTGACGCTGGCCGGGCGGTGCGCCGACATCGTCAGCATCGTGCCCAGCCTGGCCGCCGGATCCGTCGGTCCCGAAGTGGCGGCCGAGTCCGTGGTGGAGAAGTACGCCGAGCGCGTGGCGTGGGCCAGGGCGGCGGCGGGGGACCGGGCCGACCAGCTCGAGATCCAGTGCTGGACGGTGGCGGTGCAGGTGGTGCCCAACGCCGCCGAGGTGCTCGAGGCCCTGGCCGCGGTGGTCGGCCTGACCCCGGAGCAACTGCGCGCCGCCCCCATCGCTCTCGTCGGCACCACCGAGGAGATCGCGGAGACGCTGCGCGCGCGCCGCGAGGCGCTCGGCTTCAGCTACATCGTGGTGCACGAGGCCGAGATGGAAGCTCTCGGACCGGTGATCGCCGAACTTGCCGGCACCTGAGCGCGCCCGGCGGGTCGGGGTACTCGGAGGGACCTTCGATCCTCCCCACCTGGGCCATGTGGCCGCGGCGCGCGCCGTCCATGACGCCCTGGACCTAAATCGGCTCCTGCTCGTGGTGGCCAACGACCCCTGGCAGAAGTCACCCACCCGGCCCATCACCTCGGCCGAGGACCGCTTCGCCATGACCCAGGCCATGACCCGGGCCATGGCCATGACCGTCCCGGGGGTCGAGGCCAGCCGGCTCGAGATCGACCGTGGCGGCCCGAGCTACAGCGTGGAGACCGTGGAGGAATTGCGCGACCAGGACCGCCGGGCCGGGCGCCCCCCGTCGGACCTCTACCTCGTCGTCGGCGCCGACCTGGTCCCGGGGTTGGGCACCTGGGAACGGGCGGCCGACCTGGCGCGACTGGTCACCCTGGTCGTGGTGTCGCGTCCCACCGCACCCCGCCCGCCGGCCCCGCCCGGCTGGGCCCTGGAGTGGGTCGACGGGCCCCAGGTCGACGTGTCCAGTTCGGCCGTCAGGGAAGTCCTGGCCCGGGGGGGAAAACTGGCCGGCTTGGTGCCTCCGGAGGTCATCCGTTGCATTGAGCGCCGTAATCTGTACGCTGTCGGCAGATGAGTGCCCTGCCGGCCCAGATCACCGAACCGCTTGGGAGTCCCGGTATCACTGCCGTGCCGCTTCCCCGGCCCGACTCCAGGGCCCGGGTGCAGGCCGATCGGCGCGTGGCGCAGCGGGCCGAGCGCCGGTCCCGGCGGCGCTGGGCGCTGGGCGCATGTGCCATCCTCGTGGCCGCCTTCGCCTTCACGGTGGGAATTCTGGACGTGCTCCATTGAGTTCTGGTGGCGACAGCGTGGTCCAGGTACCCACGGCGGCCACGACGGCAGCGCAGTCGGCCGAGGACAAGTTGGGAGAGAACACCGTCGTCTTGGCCATGACCGAGCTCTTCGGCATGGTCGACGCCTTCGTCATCACCAGCGCACCCAACAGCCGCCACGTGCGCACGCTGGTGGAGGAGATCGAACGCGCCGTGAAGCAGGAGCACCAGCAGGCCCCGCTCCGCATCGAGGGTCTGGTCGACGCCACCTGGGTGCTCATGGACTACGGCGACTTCATCGCCCACGTGTTCCTGGACGAGACGCGGGAGTACTACGACCTCGAGCATCTCTGGTCGGGTGCACCCCGGGTCCACTGGCGCGATGCCGTGAAGCACGCCGGCTGAAGCACGCCGGCTGAAGCACGCCGGCTGAAGCGCCCGTCCAAGGCGGCCTCGCCGACCGCGTACCGCCGACCTACGTCGCCTACGTCGCCTACGTGGCCGCGGCCGTCGTCGTGGTGGTGGTCGGCGTGACGAATTGCAAGAAATTGACCGGACCGGAGACCTGGGCCCCGCTGGCGACGGGCACGCTGGTGCGCTTCCCGTCGATCTCGAAGACCACGCCGGTGCCCAGGCCGTTCTGTGCGGTCACGGTGGAGACCACCTGAGAGACGGCGAGCTCGGTCGAGTCCCCGGCGATGTCGGCGAACGCCTCGTTGAAGTTGACGGTGACGATGGTGCCCGCCGTGGTCGCCGAGAGGACCCGCACGGTGTTGGGGATCTCGGTGGTGGTCCCGGCGGCGGCCTCGGAACTGGTCGGTCCGACCACCAGCGAGGTGAGCACCGCCGTCAGCGGGGCGGGCGAGACGACGAAGCGCTGGACCGAGGTGAGCTGGTTGTTGGGCGACAGCAGGTAGATCTTGACCGGGACGAGCGAGGTGAGCCGGGGCACGGTGGTGGAGGTGGTTGGCAACTGGGGGTCCAGGAGGCGGTAGGGGACGCGACTGGGCGCGATGGTGCTGGGCCGGTCCTGGGTGGGGATGGCGCACCCGGCGGCCACCGTGCCGAGCAGCACGACGGCGGCCAGCACACCCGCAGCGCGGCAGGGAGACCTCACCACGCGTCCCCCTCGTCGCCCGGCGCCACGGGCAGCGCGACGACGATGCGGGCCCCGCCGCTCGGGCTCGATTCGGCGCGCACCTCTCCGTGCATCAGCCGCACGTGCTCGGCCACCAGGGCCAGGCCGAGCCCCGAGCCGGTGCCCGTGCCGCGGCGGCCGGACACCGGTCCGCGGAAGAAGCGCTCGAAGACCTTGGAGCGCTCGAGGGGATCGATGCCCGGCCCGTCGTCCTCGACGCCGATCTCGACCTCGCCCAGGACACCGTGGCCGTTGCCGTCTCCGCCCACGCTGCTGACCGTCACCGCCGTGGCCCCGCCGCCGTAGTTCGACGCGTTCTCCAGGAGGTTGGCCATGACCCGCTCGAACCGGCGCTTGTCCACGTTGATCCGCAGGGCGCGCACGTCGGGCCGGATCACCAGTTCCGGCCGGGTCTCCTCCTCGGGCAGGGAGCGCATGCCGGCGTCCACGGCCCGCTGGACGAGCTCGCCGACGTTGACCTCCTCGAGGAACACGTCGACCGAGCCGGCGTCGACCCGCGACATCTCGAGCAGCTCGCCCACCATGCGCTGGAACCGGCGCAGGTCCTCCCCCAGCAGCTGCAGGGCCCGCTGCGCCCGGGGGGGCATGCTGTCGCGGTCCCGCTCGAGCACCTCGAGCGAGGCCGAGAGGGTGGTCAGGGGGGAGCGCAACTCGTGGCTCACGTCGGAGTTGAAGCGCGCCTCGCGCTCGATGCGGATCTGGAGCTGGTCGACCATGGCGTTGAACGAGGAGGTCAGCCCTTCGAGGTCCGGATCGGTCGCGGCCGGCTTCAGGCGGGTGTCGAGGTCGCCCCCGGCGATGGCCGCGGCCACCCGGGAGACGCCGGCCAGGGGCCGCAGCGAGCGGTCGCTGGCGAACCGGCCCAACCCGGCCCCGATCAGCGTGGTCACGATGCCCGCCGCCACCAGGGCCAGGGCGAGCACCCGCAGGGTGTGGTCGAGGTCGGAGAGGTCGAACACCTCGAAGTAGGTGGCGTGGACCGAGGGGATGGGCACGCCCACCACGATCACCGGCTGGTCCGCCCCGCCCAGGTAGGTCTGGGTGGCGGCCGTGCCGTTCGTCACGTCCTGGCGGAGCTGGCCCGGGATGGACGCCGCACCGAGCGAGAGGGACGACGTGTACACGTGGGTCCCGTCGTGAATGAGCACGGAGTGGGAGTCCGAGCCGGCGTCGAGCGAGGCCAGGAGGTTGGCGTACTGGGTGTTGCCGGCCGAGAGCGAGCTCCGGATGAGCGCGGCATTGGCGAAGGCCTGGTGCTGGTCGGTCGTCTCGCGCTCGGCCAGCAGGAAGTGCCGGGTGGTGAAGTAGGAGAGGCCGCCCATGCTGAAGGAGAGCACCAGCGCACCCAGCACGAAGATGGCGGTGATGCGGGCCCCGATGCCGAGGCGGTGCCAGACCGGTTGATGGTCGGATGCCATGTCAGGGCACCGCCATGTCAGGGCACCAGCTTGTAGCCCATGCCTCGTACGGTGAGTATGTGGCGGGGCAGCGTCGGATCCGGCTCCACTTTGGTCCGCAGTCTGCGGATGTGCACGTCCACCAGGCGCCCGTCGCCGAAGTAGTCGTAGCCCCACACCCGGTCCAGCAGCTGCTCCCGGCTCAGCACCTTGTTGGGGCTGGCCGCCAGCTCGCAGAGCAGCCGGAACTCGGTCCGGGTGCAGTGCACCTCCTCGCCGTCGAGGTGGCGCAGCACGCCCTGCTCGGGGAGGAGCTGGAGCGTCCCGAAGGTGAAGGCGCCCGGGTCCTCCTCGGGCGGGCGGGCCCGCCGCAGCAGGGCCCGGATCCGGGCGGCCAGCTCCTTGGCCACGAACGGCTTGGTCACGTAGTCGTCGGCGCCCGCCTCGAGGCCGGCCACCACGTCGTGCGTGTCCGCACGCGCCGTCACGATGATGATGGGCACCGCGCTCTGCCGGCGCAGCGACCGGCAGCATTCGAAGCCGTCCATCCCGGGCAGCATGAGATCGATCAGTGCAACGTCGGTAGGAGTCTCCGAGAAGATGTCGAGCGCTTCCTCGCCGCTGGCCACGTCCTCGACGTCGTAGCCCTCACCCTCGAGGGCCAGCCGCATGGACGATCGGATCCGCTCGTCGTCCTCGACGACCAGGATACGTCCGCTCACACGGCCTCAGCCTACTTGATCCGAATTCCTATTTGATCCAAATCTGCGTGGGCCAGACCGACCCACCGATCATCCCGAAGGCGGGAGCGCCCGCCGGCGTTTTCGGATTGTTGAAGTTCTCCACCGAGGGCGTGCTGACGACGGCCCACACGGCGCGGTCGGTCCACAGATAGGGCAGGTCGACGGCCAGGCGCCGGTTCACCGTCTTGTAGGCGGCCGCGCGCTCGTCCGGTTCGACGGAGGACCTCCCGAGCAGCAGGGCGGCCTCGATCTTCGGGTCGCTGTTGCGGGCCATGTTGATGGACAGTGCGCCCGAACTGACCGTGGTGGTGCTCCAGAAGATGTAATTGAGGTCGGGGTCGACCGCGCCGAACTGGCGCCAGGCCAGCGCCTGGTACTTGCCGGCCAGGGCGTTGTTGATGAGGTCGTTCTGCTGCACGATGGTGTTGGTGACCTTGAAGCCGACGTCCTCCCACGCCTGCTGGAGGTACTCCTGGGACCGCAGGGCGGCCGGGCCGGGGGTGCTGCCGAAGGTGAAGGAGACCGGCTCGCCCGTGCTCTTGGCCACCTGCGACACCAGCTTCTTGGCCTCGGTGGGGTTGTACTTGGGATAGCTCGTCGGGGAGTAGTAGGGCGATCCGGGCGTGAAGAGGCCGTTGCTCACCTGCAGCACGCCGAGGTCGATGACCTTGGCGTACTGGTCCCGATTGACGGCCAGGGCGGCCGCCCGGCGCACGCTCGGGTTGTCGAACGGCTTGGCCAGGCAGTTGAGCTGCGTGCAGAACATGTCCGGTTCGCCGGCCAGGTGCGTGCTGTCGTCGATGTAGGAGTAGCTCCTGTTGCCGCGGAACTGGATGATGATCTGGGGCGTGTCGGTGACCATGATGTCGATGGTCCCGGACTTGAGGGCCTCGGCCCGGGCGTCCTCGTCGGGGATGGGCTTGAAGGTGATCGAGTCCAGATAGGGCAGGCCCGGGCGCCAGTAGTGCGGGTTGGCCGTGGCGGTGAAGTGGCTGTTGGGCACCCACTCCTGGAACACGAAGGGTCCGGTGCCCACCGGGTTGGACGTCCCGTTGGGGTTGGCCAGCATGGAAGGCGCCACCACGTAGGCGATCTGCCCGCCGATGCCGCCGGCCAGGTAGAAGGGGAAGGGGACCCAGGGCTTGGTGAAGCTGATGGTGGCGGCCAGCGGACCGGTCTGGGTGATGCTCTGGAGGGTGGGGCTGAGCACGAAGCCGGTGAGCGCGGACTTCGCCTGCGCCTCGAGGTTGGTCACCAGGGCGGCGCCGTCGCAGGGCGTGCCGTCGTGGAAGAGGAGGTTGGGCCGCAGCGTGATGGTCCACGAGGTGTAGGCGGCGTTGGGCACCACCGACTCGGCCAGGTACGGCGCCCAGCCCCCCGACTCGGTGACGATGGTGAGCGGGTCGAAGACGGTGCGGGCGTACATGACCCCGACCTCGTCGAAACGGGCCGTGGTCGGGTCGAAGCCCGACTCCTCGGCGTCCGTGCCGAAGATGAGGGCGCCGCCCCTCTTGGGGTTCGAGGTGGAGATGCCGTTGCGCCCCGGGCCGTTGGTGGTGGCCCCGGCGATGCCGGCGAGGTCGAGCCCGAGCGCATTGATCCCGGCGATCCCGGCGGCGGCGGCGGCCCCTCCCACCAGCAGTGTGCGGCGATCGAACGTCGAGCCCATCGAGTCTCCCTTCGTCAACGGCCGGCTGCTGCCCCCCGTGGCTTCGGGGGCGACGTTAGTGCCCCGGACACCGCCGATGCGGGCGGTACTGTGGAGGCCCGTGCCGGCCGGTTGGGATCTCCCCGCCTTCGACGAGTGGCTGAGCGGGCGCTCCCCCTCCACCCGACGGGCCTACGGGAGCGATCTGCGGGCCTGTGCGGAGTGGATGAGCCGCAGCGGTATCACCGAGCCGGGCCAGGTGGACCGCCTGCACCTGCGCCGCTACCTGGCCTCCCTGGGCACCCGCCGTCTGGCCCGGGCCACCGTGGCCCGCCGGGCGGCGGCCCTGCGCTGCTACTTCGCCTGGTCCCTGCGGCAGGGTCGCATCGACGTCGACCCGGCGCGCCACCTGCGCGCCCCGGCGGGGGGGGGCCGCCTGCCCCGCGTGCTGTCGGGCGGCGAGATCGGCGCCCTGCTCGACATGGGGGTGGCGACGGCGGTCGACCAGCGGGACCTGGCCGTGCTCGAGCTGCTCTACGCGGCCGGGCTGCGGGTCTCCGAGCTGTGCGGCCTGGACCGGTCTGGGGTCGACCTGGCCGGTCGCACCGTGACCGTGCTGGGCAAGGGGGGCAAGCAGCGCCAGGTGCCGATTCACCGGCAGTGCGCCGACACGCTCGGGGCGTGGCTGGCCCAGGGTCGCGACGCCATGGCCACGCCCCAGAGCCCGCCCGAGGCGGTGTTCGTGAACCGTCGGGGCGCCCGCCTGGGGCCCCGTGACGTCCGGCGCCTGCTGGACCGCCGCTCGGCCTCTCCCACCCACCCCCATGCGCTGCGCCACACGTTCGCCACCCACCTGCTCAACGGGGGTGCCGACCTGCGGGTGGTCCAGGAGCTGCTGGGTCACGCCAGCCTGGGGACCACCCAGGTCTACACCCATGTGAGCAAGGAGCACCTGCGCTCGGTCTACGAGGGCACCCACCCCCGGGCCTGAGCGTGCCCGTGATCGGCTAGGGTGGTCAGGCCCATCGACCGGTGGGCGGCTGCACCGACCAACACGCACCTGGGCGCGATCCACGGTCGCCCCCCACCACGGGGGGCGCTGCGCCCGGGGGAGCAACCGACTGGAGGAACATTCATGGCCGTCGTTTCCATGCGACAGCTGCTCGAGGCCGGAGTCCACTTCGGCCACCAGACCCGCCGATGGAACCCGAAGACCAGGTAGCGGGCCACCGAACGCGCGTCCTACTTTCGCTCATACAGGGTGATCAGGAATTCCACAATGTCGTTCCGCTCGATCTCGGCAATGGGGATCTTGCGCTTTTTCACGTACTCGCCGAACTGCACCAAATCGCGGCGATACGACGCGATCGAATTCGTCGACAAGCTGCGTTCAATGCGCGCGTAGTTCAAATAGGAACGAATTAAATTTTCAATCAACACGTGCCCGCCCAGCATGGCCCA
>JBKQIP010000248.1:0-17099 GCA_052148295.1 Acidimicrobiales bacterium | reverse complement strand
GGCGTGTGCCCCGACCTGATCGAGGGTTGCGCCCCCGACGTGGCCTCCCGCGTCCACCAGGCGGCCGAGGCCTTGGCTGACGCCGGGGCCCACGTCGAAGAGATCCCGGTGCCCGAGTTCGCCTACGGGTTGTCGGCCTACTACCTCATCGCGCCGGCGGAGGCGTCATCCAACCTGGCCCGGTACGATGGCGTCCGGTACGGCCTCCGGGTCGACGCGGACGACGTGGCGGCCATGAACACGGCGACCCGCACCGCGGGATTCGGTGCCGAGGTCAAGCGCCGCATCATGCTCGGGACGTACGCGCTGTCCGCCGGGTACTACGACGCCTACTACGCCCAGGCGCAACGGGTGCGCACCATGGTGATGCAGGCGTTCGCTCGCGCCTACGTGTCGGTCGACGTGCTGCTGGGCGCCACGGCGCCGACCACGGCCTTCGCCCTGGGCGCCAAGGTCGACGACCCCATGGCCATGTACGTGAATGACGTCTGCACGATTCCGTCGAACCTGTCGGGCCACCCCGCGGTCTCGGTGCCTTTCGGGGTTGGTGACGACGGCCTTCCCGTCGGCGTGCAGGTCTTGGCCCCGGCGCTCGAGGAGGCGCTGCTCTTCCGGGTGGCCGGCGCGGTGGAGGCGGCGGCGCCGGGGTCGGCGGCGCCGGGGTCGGCGGCGCCGGGGTCGGCGGAGAGGCAAGGAACGGGGGCACGATGAGCGCCGACGCGGCCTGGGAGACGGTCATCGGGTTGGAGGTGCACTGCGAGCTGGCCACGCAGACCAAGCTGTTCTGTGGGTGCCGCAACGCCTTCGGGGACGAGCCCAACACGAATGTGTGCCCGATCTGTCTCGGGCTTCCCGGCTCGTTGCCCGTGCTCAACGCATACGCCGTCGAGCTGGCCATGCGGATCGGGACAGCGCTGCACTGCGACATCCGTCCCAGCTCCTTCGCCCGCAAGAACTACTTCTATCCGGACCAGGCCAAGGACTATCAGATCAGCCAGTACGACGAACCGCTCAACTTGGGAGGCTGGCTCCACCTACCCGACGGCTTCCGGGTCGGTATCACCCGGGCGCACATGGAGGAGGACACCGGCAAATTGACCCACGTCGGCGGCAGCGGCCGCATCGACGAGGCCAGTCATGCCCTGGTCGACTACAACCGCTCAGGCGTACCGCTGGTGGAGATCGTAAGCGAGCCGGACCTGCGCTCGGCCGCGCAGGCGCGGGCCTACGCGTCGGAACTGCGGGGCATTCTGGTGGCCACGGGCGCGTCGGACGGTCGCATGGAGGAAGGGTCGATGCGCGTCGATGCCAACGTCTCGGTCCGGCCCGTCGGGTCGACGGAGATGGGCACCCGGTGCGAGGTGAAGAACCTCAACTCGCTGCGCTCGCTGGGGCGGGCCATCGAGTACGAGGCGGCGAGACAGATCGCTCTCGTCGTCGGTGGCGAGACGGTGCACCAAGAGACCCGGCACTGGGATGAGGGAGCCGGTCGCACCTCTTCGCTCCGCTCGAAGGAGGAGGCCAACGACTATCGCTACTTCCCCGAGCCCGATCTGGTCCCTCTCGTGCCCGACGCGGCATGGCAGGAACGGGTGGCGGCCGCACTGGGACCGATGCCGGCCGCCCGGCGCGCTGCGCTCGTCGAGGCGTTGGGCGGGTCGGCCAGCGATCCCGAGGTCGATCAGATCCGGGCCGTGGTCGACCTCGGACTGGATGCGTTGGTGTCGGCTGCCGTCGCCGCGGGAGCGCCCGCCGGCCTGGCGCTGGCCCGCGCCGCCAACGAGGTGGCCGCCGAGAGCGCGCAGGGACGCACGGTCCCCCCCGACTCGTTCGCCGCGCTGGTGTCCCTCGAGGCCGGCGGGGGTCTGTCGGCCACCCAAGCCAAAGCGGTCCTCGGCGCGCTGATGGACGCCGGGGGCGGCGACCCGGCCGCCGTGGCGAAGGAAATGGGCTTCGAGTCCCTGGGGGCGGACACGCTGTCGGCCGTGGTCGACGAGGTCGTCGCGGCCAACCCCGACGAGTGGGCGCGCTTCGCGGGGGGTGAGGGCAAGCTGATGGCGTTCTTCACTGGCGAGGTCATGAAGGCCACGGCGGGAAAGGCCAACGGCAAGGAGGTCGCGGCCGAGCTTCGCCGCCGCGGGGCCTAGCCGGTCGACGCCGACTTCCGGCGTGCGGTGACGGCCGTCCACATCGGGGACGGGCGCGAGGTCATGACCCGACCCGATGGGCCGACGAACGTGAGTTCCTGGTTGGCGTTCCCGGACATCGACCACCCCGCCCGGTGGACCAGGTGATGGTGGTGGAGACACAGGAGCGCAATATTGTCGAGGTCGGTACGACCGCCCGGTTTCCACGGATCGACGTGATGCGTATTGGTGAAGGTCACGTTGGTGCATCCCGGGAACCGACAGTGGCGATCCCGCCGCATGACCTCCCGCCGCTGGGTGTCGGTTGGCTCTCGTCGCGCCCGGCCCTCGTACATGGTGTGGCCCACGTCATCGTCGACACCGATGGCGATCGTCGCATCGCAAGCGATCCGGCGGACCGTCTCGCAGCTGAGAAGCCCGTCGCGTTCCAGCTCGCCTGCGAGGTCCGTGGTCTCCTTCGAGTCGTCGATCAGGGCTGCCAGCGGCGCGTGGACCACCACGAAATACGGGCTCGGGGTCGCCCGCCCGACCTGCGCGCCCCGAGCCGAGGCCCGGATCATCCCCAAGAAGGCGTCGCAGAGGCGCCGGTCCCAAGGCGTCTCACCATCGGAGCGGATCCGGCGCGCTCGGGCCTCGAGGCAGGCGCGGGTCTCGGCGAAGGACTCCGGCGGTAGCTGGAGGGACACGGTGCGGAACCGGTCGTTGAAGCGAAGGAACCGCCTGTCGTAGTCGGACACGGCCCGATCCTCGTTCGGCTGTTGTCTCGAACGGGCCAGCTCGGCGAGCTGGCCGACGGAGCGCTGCGCAGCTTGATGCCGCAGCTCCCGATCCGTTTCGGGCGTGGCCTGGTCGGCGACCGCCCGGACCTTGTCGAAGGAGAGGTCTCCGGCGCAAAGGCCGCCGACCAGGTGCGGTATGTCCCACGCCTTCTCCGCGAGGCGCGTGAACGCCCGTGCGGTGGGGGCTGAGACACCGAATCGCTCTACCGCCCATGTCTCCGCGGCAGTTGCTCCGTCGTCTCGATAGGCCTGGCGGCGGTCCACCTCGCCGAGCAGGACGATGATGGCCCCCTCGAGGGCCGCCTTCTGGCGGAAGAGTTGATCGAGGCGGGTCCTGATCTGCTCATTCGACAGCGCCGTTGCCGCCCCGACCGGGTCGCCGGCACCAGCGCCGAGGGGAGCGCCCGATTCGGGACCGTCTGCAGTCGTCTCGATCATCACGAGATGAAAGGTCGCACCGACGGTCGAACGTTTCCGATCTCGAGCCGCGGCGACGATGGCGAGGCGTCGAGCGGACCAGCAGACAGGCCGTCAGTCGATCGGTCCCGAGAGGTAGCGGTCGAGCGTGGGACCGACCCAACCGCCGATCTGTCCGGGCGTCGACGTCGAGACAGGCGGCACCCGCAGGATGTAGCGGGTGAAGGCCAACCCCATGAGCTGGGAGGCGACGAGGGCATGCCGCCGGCTGGTCAGGCTCGCGCTCTCACCGTCGTGCACCGGGATCTTCTTCCAGACCCGATCGGCCACGAACTCGCGCATGGCGTCGGCCACGTCCGGCGACGCCGCCATGCCGGCCACGCAGGCGGCGAAGGACGATCCGGTGCCCTCGGCACGGTCCCACATCGTGATGAACCCCGTGATGATCGACGCACCGGACGCACCGGATGCCGAGTGATTCTCGTGGACGCTGCGGGGATCAAAGGGAAGCGCCATGGCAGCGACGAACAGGCTGGCCTTCCCGTCGAAGTAATGGTGCACGAGGGCCGGGTCGACCCCCGCTTCCCGAGCGACGGCCCGCAGGCTCGTCCCGTCGTAGCCCTTCGTGGCGAAGACGCGTTGGGCCGCCTCGATGATCTCGCCTCGGGTGTCGGCGTTGCCGGGCCGGCGGCCGGCCGCCGCGCTCACCCGTGTTTCTTCTCGTTTTGGCCGTTCACAGGGTATTCACCAGCGAAGAATTCTGTGGTACAACTCATCAGTGATGAATCATACGGCGGCGAGGCGGTCAGCGCGATGACGGAGCCGGTGGACGAGCAAGGGGAGCAAGACGCCCAGGGGGGGCAGGACGGGCAGCTGACCGCCCTCGGCCGACTGGCCGGCCGGTGCTACGACCGCCGCCGCACCGTGCTCGTGCTCTGGATCCTGACCGTGATCGCCATCACCGTCGTGGCCCAAGTGGTCGGTACCCATTTCGAGAACAAGTTCACGGCGGGTAACACCCAGTCGCAGCAGGCCACCGACCTGCTCAGTGCCCGGTTCCCCGCCGAGGCGGGCGACAGCGCCGACGTGGTCTTCCACACGTCGACGCCCATCGCGGCCAACGAGGAGGCCATCGACCGGGTCGTGGCCTCCCTCCGGCCACTCGCCAACGTGAGCAGCGTGACCAGCCCGTTCTCGCCGGAGGGAGCGCACCAGATCGCGCCCAGCGACAACATCGCCTACGCCATGGTGCAGTTCGACACCACCACGAGCAACCTGCCCCCCGACTCCATCAACGCCGTCATCCACACCGCTGAGGCGGCGGCGCGTCCCGGGTTCCAGATCGCACTCGGGGGCGAGCCGATCTCGTCCGTGGAAAAGATCTCCCCCGGTGCGAGCGAGGGCATCGGCATCACCGCCGCCATCATCATCATGCTGCTCGCCTTCGGTTCCGTCGTGGCGATGGGGTTGCCCATCATCACCGCACTGTTCGGCCTCGGCATCGGAGTGGCTCTCCTCGAACTCGTCACCCACCTCCTGGTCGTGCCCAACTTCGCCCCCGAAATGGCCGCCATGATCGGGATCGGCGTCGGGATCGACTACGCGCTGTTCATCGTCACGCGGTACCGCCAGGGCATCTTCGAAGGTCGGGACCCCCGCGGGGCGGTCGTCACGTCGCTCATGACGTCGGGCCGGTCGGTGCTCTTCGCCGGTGGCACGGTCGTGATCTCCCTGTTCGGGCTGTTCCTCATCGGCCAGCCCTACATGATCGGGTTGGCTACCGCCTGTATCGCCGCCGTGCTCATGGTGCTGGTTGCCGCGCTGACCCTCCTGCCCGCCCTCCTCGGGTTCTCCGGCAACGCCATCGACAAGCTCCACCTGCCCGGGCTGCTCCAGCACGGCGGGCCGCCGCCGCCCAACGGTTTCTGGTACCGCTGGAGCCGGCTGATCCAGCGGAGGGCCTGGATCACCGGGACCCTGGCCGTGCTCGTGCTGATCGTCCTGGCGTTGCCGCTGTTCAGCATGCGCCTCGCGTTCACCGACGCCAGCAACGACCCGCCCGCGTCGACCACGCACCAGGCCTACGAGCTCTTGGCCAAGGGCTTCGGTGTCGGTTTCAACGGGCCACTCGTGGTCGCGGTCGACATGCACGGTCCGGGCGACCGGGCGGTCGTCGACCGGCTCGACAGCGCCCTCGGAAGCGGCGTGGCCAACGTGGCGTTCACCGCCCCGGCACGGTTCAACGCGTCGGACACGGGCGCGGTGATCATCGTGGTCCCGAAGACCTCACCACAGTCGGCCCAGACCGGGGACCTCGTGCAGACCCTGCGGGCAGACGTGATTCCCCCCGCGGTGAAGGGGACCGGCGTCACCGCGCTCGTGGGCGGCCAGACGGCCGCCGGGATCGACGCGGCGAACTACCTCGGCCACCGACTCCTCCTCGTCATCGGCGCCGTGCTCATCCTGTCCTTCCTGTTGCTGATGACGGTCTTCCGCTCGGTGGTCCTGCCGCTCAAAGCCGTGATCATGAACCTGCTGAGTGTGGGCGCGGCGTACGGCGTCATGGTGGCCGTCTTCGAGTGGGGCTGGTTGGGCAACGTGATCCGCATCGGTGAGACGGGCCCGATTGATCCCTGGATCCCCGTGACCATGTTCACCATTCTGTTCGGGCTCTCCATGGACTACGAGGTCTTCCTGCTCTCGCGCATCCGGGAGGAATGGTTGCGCACGGGTGAGAACTCGGTCGCGGTGGCCGACGGTCTGGCCGTGACCGGCCGGATCATCACCGCGGCGGCGGCCATCATGTTCTGTGTCTTCGCCTCCTTCGTGATCAACGACCCGCTCCACATCCTCAAGGTGTTCGGACTCGGGCTGGCCGTCGCCGTGGCCGTCGACGTGACCCTCGTACGCATGGTGCTGGTCCCGTCGATCATGGAGCTCCTCGGGCCGCTCAACTGGTGGATGCCCCGCTTCCTCGATCGCTCCGTGCCGACCATCGGGATAGAGGTCACCCCGGTGGCGAGTGCATCGGAGGCGGGGAGTGCGAGGGCGGCGAGTGCAGCGGGGGCGGGGAGTGCGGAAGCGGGGAGTGCGGAGGCGGGGAGTGCGGCGGGGGCGGGGAGTCCGGCCGCCACACCGACGTCGGTCTGACGGGGCGGACCGTCCTAAGCTGCGGGCCCATGACTGCCGATCAGGGTGAGCGCGCGGGGATGAAACCCCGGAGCTTCGAAGTGACCGAGGGCCCGGCCCGGGCGCCGGCCCGCGCCATGCTGCGGGCGGTCGGGATGACGGACGGTGACTGGGACAAGCCCCAGATCGGGGTGGCGAGCAGCTGGAACGAGGTGACCCCGTGCAACCTCCCCCTCGATCGCCTGGCCAAGCGAGCCAAGGTCGGGGTGCGCGACGCCGGCGGGTTCCCGTTCGAGTTCGTCACCATCGCGGTCTCCGACGGCATCTCCATGGGGCACGAGGGGATGCGCGCCTCATTGGTCAGCCGGGAGATTATCGCCGACTCCATCGAGACGATGATGCACGCCGAGCGCTTCGACGGCCTGCTCACGTTCGCCGGCTGCGACAAGTCGTTGCCCGGCATGCTGATGGCCGCGGCGCGCGTCAACCTGCCCAGCGTCTTCCTCTACGGCGGCTCCATCATGCCGGGGCGACTGGGTGATCGTGCCCTCGACGTCGTGAGTGTCTTCGAGGCGGTGGGGGCGCACGCGGTCGACGCGTTGAGCGACGAGGAGCTCAGCCTCATCGAGCGCAACGCCTGCCCCACCGAGGGCTCGTGCGCCGGCATGTTCACCGCCAACACCATGGCCTCGGTGGGCGAGGCGCTCGGCATGTCGCTCCCGGGCAGCGCGTCACCGCCGGCGGTGGACCGGCGACGGGACGACTTCGCCTACCAGTCGGGCCAGGCCGTCATCCGGCTGTTGGCGCAGGGCATCCGGCCCCGGCACATCATGACCAAGGAGGCATTCGAGAACGCCATCGCCGTGGTCATGGCCCTGGGTGGCTCGACCAACGCCGTGCTGCACCTGTTGGCCATCGCCTACGAGGCCCGGGTGGAGCTCGAGCTCGACGACTTCAACACGGTGGCGGCCCGGGTGCCGCACCTGGCCGACACCAAGCCCCACGGCCGGTTCCACATGTTCGACGTCGACCGGGTCGGCGGTGTGCCGGTGGTCATGCGCGAGCTGCTCGACGCCGGCCTGTTGCACGGCGACTGCCTCACCGTGACCGGCCGGACGGTGGCCGAGAACCTGGCCGCGCTCGACCCTCCGGGCCCCGACGGTGAGGTCATCCACCCGCTCGACCGACCGATCCACGCCGACGGGGGCATCGCCATCCTGCGGGGCACGCTGGCGCCCCAGGGCGGGGTGGTCAAGGTGGCCGGCCTCGACGAGTCGCACTTCGACGGCCCGGCCCGGGTCTTCGACGGCGAGGCGGCGGCCATGGAGGAGATCTTGGCCGGGTCGATCGTGCCCAACACGGTGGTGGTCATCCGCTACGAGGGGCCCAAGGGCGGTCCCGGCATGCGGGAGATGCTGTCGGTGACCGGAGCCATGAAGGGGGCCGGGAGGGGAGCGGACTGCGCCCTGGTGACCGACGGGCGCTTCAGCGGGGGCACCCACGGCTTCTGCATCGGCCACGTGGCCCCCGAAGCCGCCGAGGGCGGTCCGATCGCCCTGGTCCGCGACGGTGACCGCATCGTCATCGACGTCCCGACGCACTCCGTCGAGCTCCTGGTGGAACCGGACGAATTGGCCCGGCGAGAGGCTGAGCTCAAGGCCTTCGAACCCCGCTACACCTCGGGCGTGCTGGCCAAGTTCGCCCGACTGGTCAGCGGGGCGGAGCTGGGGGCGGTCACCCGGGCCTGACGTCGACGATGTGGTCCGGCGAGCTCAGGGTGAGGGCCTCGGCGTGGCCTGCTGGGAGAAGCGATCGAGGTAGAAAGCGAAGTCCCGGCGGACGCCTTCCGCGCTGAGGCCGAACTCGCCGAGTTCGAACGTGTGCGAGCCGCCTTCACCGGGACGGTGCGCCGACGCCCACGCCAGCGCGGCCGACCGGCTCGACCCCGTAAACGGGAGGCCCAGCTTCTCGAAGCTGACGGCCACCGTCCCCACCGGGTCCCGGTTGAGATCCTCGAAGCTGACGTCGGCGAAGCGGTCCTCGCCTCGGTCGTCCCGGAAGGCCATGGCCCGGCGCAGTGCCTCCTGCCAGACGGCGGTCTGCCCGGCGCCTATGTCCGGATCGGTCCGGTCGCTGACCCAGCTGCGGGTGTACTCGATCAGGCTGCAGACCGACCCCATGACCTCGCCGGGATCCCGGTGGGTCCAGATGAAACGCGCGTCGGGGTAGACGGCGTGGAGGGCCGGGAGCGACAGCATGTGTACCGGCGTCTTGAGGTGCCACTGGTGCGGCGGGCAGTGCCACTGCAGGAGCTGCAGGGTCCGCCGGTGCATGACGTAGGCGGGGACCATGTCACACGCCAGCACCCAGCGGGTGTAGCTGGGGACGATGGCCATCCCGTCGAAATGCGACGTGCGGAATTCCATGCCGAGCAGGTCCTGGCATTCGGTCGGGCCGTCGGCCGCCTGGAAGTGCAGCGATCGCATCTTGGGGAACGTGTCGTACATGGCCCGGAGGCCTGCCTCGGCCTCGGCGATGCGGGGGTCTCTGTCCTGCGTCGCCGCCTCGGGCGGTGGGACGGGAGACGACGACTCCCACAAGCGGAGGGACCGGATGGCGGGATCGGCGTGCAGCAGGTTGCTCAGGGCAGTCGTCCCCGTGCGCGGCAGCCCGATGATGAAGAGGGGCGCACGGATCTCCTCCGCCGCGATCTCGGGGTGCCGCGTGAACGTGTCCTGCACGGCGAGACGGCTGGCGAGCAGACCGGTCAGGCGGCTGCGCATGATCTCGGTGCCCAGCGGGTGCAGCTGGGCTTCGTCACGGAGGGCGCCGGTCAGCCGCTCGAGACCGGGACGGAACGAATCTCCCCCGAAGTCGTCCAGGCCGGTCTCGGTCACCGCCGCGGCGACCAGGTCGTCGGGGGCCAGGCTCATATGAAGTCGGAACCTCCGTCGACGTTGACGTTGGCGCCGGTGACGTAACCATTGGCCTTCGAGGCCAGGAAGGCCACCACCACGGCGATCTCGTCGGGCAGGCCGGCCCGACCCAGGTCCGCCGGCTGGTGGAAGTGGGCGTCGATCCACCGCATGACGTCGACGGGGTCGGTCGGATCGAGGTTCTCGGCTTCGAACATGGGCCGCAGGCCCTCGCTGAAGCTGGCGGTGACGATGGAGCCCGGGCTCACCGTATTCACCAAAATGCCTTCGGGCGCCAGGGATTTGGCCAGGTTCTTCGACACGCTGGCCAGCGCCGCCTTCGACGCCGTGTAGGCCACCAGCAGCGGGCTCTGCCGCTGGATCGAATGGGCCGAGATGTTGACGATGCGCCCCCACTCGGCCTGGCGGAGCAGGGGCAGGGCGGCCCGCACGCAACGCACGGCCGACATCAGGCCGATATCGAAGACGGCGTCCCAGTCGTCGTCGGCCAGGTCCTCGAAACGCCCGGCGCCGGGGCCCACGGTGTTGACCAGGATGTTGAGGGAACTCCAGCGTCCTCCGACGGCGGCGAAGGCGTCGGTCACCTGCCGGGGGTCGGTGACGTCGGCCCGCAGTCCCAGGGCATCGGGTGCACCGGCGGCATGCAGCGCCTCGACGGTCTCGTCCAGTTCGGGCTGCGATCGGGCCAGCACCGCCACCCGGGCGCCCTCGGTGGCCAGGCGGCCGGCGATGGCCCGCCCCATCCCCTTGGTGCCGCCGGTGACGACGGCGCCGGCTCCGGCCAATCCGAGTTCCATGGGGGCTCCTTTGTGGTCGTGGTGGCTAGCGCGGGAAGCGCTTCCGGACCCCGGCCCGGCGCGCCGCCAGCACGCCGGCCCGCTCGGCGGGGGTGACCCGGGCCGTCGTCGGCGGCAGGACGGCGTCGAGCTGGTCGAACTTCACCAGGGTGGTGGTGGGAACCGGGGACCCGCCGGCCCGGACCCAGCGGACCATGCCGGGGCCGCGGCGATTGCCCCCCGTGTCGAGCCAGTTGGCCACGCCGGGATCGCGGTGGGCCACCACGGCCCGGAACACCCCGCCGTCGAGGACGGCCTGGTGGCCGTTGAGCGAGGACTGGTGCCGGGCGTAGTCGATGGTCTCCCACCACTGGTTCCCGAGGGAGACGCTCCAGTAGAGGGCGGGCGGCGGCGTGACCTCGACGATGAGCGCCTCGTCGTCGGCCAGCTCCCACGATCCCCACACGGTGACATTGTCGGTGGCCCCGCCGATGTCGGCGCGCACCACGGGCGGGCGGAAGGCGTTCATCCCCTGGGCGCGCCCGGCCTCCTCGACGTCCCACCAGAAGCGGACGCTGTCGCGCACGAAGGCGCCCAGGGCCGCCAGCTGGCGGGCGGTGCGTTCCTCCGCCCCGGGTTGGGGTCCGGCGGGGGGGTCGGGGTGCGACAGGCACTCGATCTCCAGCGAGGCCGGCCGCTCGGTGGCCCAGTCGTAGAAGAACTGGCGGATGACCAACGAGGAGGCGCCCTCGACCAGCGGCAGCCAGTTCCCGTGGCGGCGCTCGGCCGACAGGTACAACTCGAAGGTGCCGTCCTCGGCGATGGCCAGGTCCTCGGCCACCACGTCGCCGACGTTGCCGATGCCGGCCATGACCTGGAAGGCCAAGAAGCGGGCGCTGCCCCGGTGGCCCCACACGCGGTAGGTGGCGTCGGGCCGGAGGGAGGCACCCGAGTACAAGGCGTCGGGACAGTCCATGCCCCACTTGAGGACGTTGTCCACGTTGCCGGGCCGGATGACGGGCTCGTAGGGGTCGGAGCTGCGCAGCGCCTCGTCCACACCGAGGGCCAGGAGCACCATGAGGTGGCGGTACCCGGCGGCGTCGCTCTCGCCGCCCGGCGGCACACGGTCGGAGTGCAAGGCCTCGCCGGCCTCTCCGAGCGCAGCCAGCAGGAGTCGCCAGGCCTCGCCGGAGTGCAAGTCGTCGGCCGTGAGCGTCCCCTTCCGCCCGGCGGCGCCCACGGACGAGGGGATCCAGGCCAGCTCCTCTCCCCCCCTGCCTTCGGGCCCCCCGGACACCCGGGCGACTCTAACGTCGGGCCGCGGCAGGCGCTCGGCTCGGTAGCATCGAGGTCCGTGGCCACCGCGTGCGCGTGCTGCGGAGAGACCGTCGTGGCGTCGGTCAAGCTCCACTCCCGCCCCGACGTGGCGATCTGCTCCCGCTGCCTCGATTGGCTCGTCATGCGACGCGACCGGCAGGTGGCCGCCCGCAGCGGGGGTTGGCGGGTCGGGGCATGTGAGCCCGTCTTCACCGTGGCCGACGTCGCCCGTTCCGTCGACCACTACACCCGGCTCGGATTCGCCGCCTCCCGCCATGACGAGACCTCTGCCGTGGCCCGCCGCGCCGAGGACCTCACCATCCATCTGGTCCGGTCCGAAACGGCCTCGGGCGGTCCGGGGGGATCGATCTACCTCGACGTCGACGACCCCGACCAGGTGGCGGAGGAGTGGCGCAAGGCCGGCCTCGAGGTCGTGGGGCCGGCGGACGCCGACGGCAGACGGGAGGGCTCGCACGCCGATCCCGACGGCAATCTCCTCCGCTTCGGATCGCCGCGGCCGGGCGCCGCACCGGACTGATTGGTCCCCCCGGGGTTGTGGGCGGCCGGACCACATGGCAGAATGTCCTGGCCATGCAGGAGACCCGCCGCACCCGTTTCGAGATTCTGGTACTCGTAACGTAAGCGCGCGCCCAGCTGGCCATGCGTGCGCTTTCGACCTCCCAGCCGGGGGGTCGTTTCAATTTCGAGGCCGAGTTGCTGCGGCCGACCGACCATCACCACCGACAAAAAACAGGGGACGTAACGATGCAGCTCACAGGAGCACAGGCACTCATCAAGAGTCTCGAGATGCAGGGCGTCGACGTCATGTTCGGCCTGCCCGGCGGGGCCATCCTGCCCGTCTACGACCCGATCATCGACTCCTCCATCCGCCACATCCTGGTCCGCCATGAACAGGGGGCGGGCCACGCGGCCGAGGGATACGCCATGGTGACCGGCAAGCCCGGCGTGGCCATGGTGACCAGCGGTCCGGGAGCGACCAACATCGTCACCCCCCTGGCCAACGCCTACATGGACTCCACACCGCTGGTGGTCGTCTCGGGCCAGGTGGCCACCCGCTCCATCGGCACCGACGCCTTCCAGGAGTGCGACATCACCGGGGTCACCATGGGCATCACCAAGCACAACTGGCTGATCAAGGAGGCCAACGACATCCCCAAGGTGGTGGCCGCCGCCTTCCACGTCGCCACCACCGGGCGGCCGGGACCGGTGCTCATCGACCTGCCCAAGGACATCGCCAACACGCCCATGGACTGGTACTGGCCCACCTCCGTCGCCGACCTCGACCTTCCGGGCTACCACCCGGTGACGGTGGGGGATCCCCGGCTGGTCCGGGAGGCGGCCCGGCTGATCGAGTCGGCGCAGCGCCCCGTGCTCTATGTCGGCGGGGGCGTCCTCAAGGCCCGCGCCGCCGAAGGCCTGCGGGCCCTGGCCGAGCGCACCGGCATCCCGGTGGTGACCACCCTGATGGCCCGGGGCGCCTTCCCCGATTCGCACCCCCAGTGCCTGGGCATGCCCGGCATGCACGGTCACTACACCGCGGTGACCGCCATGCAGCGCAGCGACCTGCTCATCAGCCTTGGTGCTCGCTTCGACGACCGGGTGACCGGCAAGATCGACGACTTCGCGCCGGGGGCGAAGATCGTCCATGTCGACATCGACCCCGCCGAACTGGGCAAGGTCCGGCGGCCGGACGTGGGCATCGCCGGTGACTGCCGGCTGGTGATCGAAGAGCTGCTCGCCGCCCTGGCGGCCGGTGGGGATGACCCGACCGGCCCGGATCTCGAACCGTGGTGGGGGCAGATCCGTGAGTGGCAGGCGCAGTTCCCGCTGCATTACGCCGACGTCGAGGGCGGCGCCATCAAGCCGCAGATGGTGGTCGAGCAGCTGCGGGACGCCGCGCCGTCCGATGCCATTGTGGTGGCCGGCGTGGGGCAGCACCAGATGTGGGCCTCCCAGTACTGGCGCTTCGACCACCCGTACACCTGGGTCAACTCCGGGGGGGCCGGCACCATGGGCTTCGCCGTGCCCGCCTGCATCGGAGCCAAGGTCGGCCGGCCCGATCGGACCGTGTGGGCCATCGACGGCGACGGGTGCTTCCAGATGACGGCGCAGGAGCTGGTGACGGCGACGGCGGAGCAGATTCCGGTCAAGGTCGCCATCCTGAACAACGCCTACCTGGGCATGGTGCGCCAGTGGCAGGAGATGTTCTACGAGGAGCGCTACTCCGAGGTCTACCTCTCGCCCGACCTGCCCGACTACGTCAAGTGGGCCGAGGCCATGGGGTGCGTGGGCATCCGGGCCGAGTCCCCCGAGGACGTGGGCCCGGCGATCGAGAAGGCCAACGCCATCGACGACCGCCCGGTGGTGGTGGACTTCCGCACCGATGCCTTCGAGAAGGTGTTCCCCATGGTGGCCGCCGGCCAGTCCAACGACAGCATCGTGGTCCACCCCGACCTGACGGCGGCGGTCCGGTGAGCCCGGCCGCCCTCACCACCGTTCCGGGCGGGCGGTCGGCCGCGCCGCACCATCACATCCTCACGGTGCTGGTGGAGAACAAGGCCGGTGTGCTGGCCCGGGTGGCCGGCCTGTTCAGTCGCCGGGGCTTCAACATCTACTCCCTGGCCGTGGCCCCGGCCGACGAGAGCGAGCACTTCAGCCGCATCACCATCGTGGTGGACGTGGAGTCCGCTCCGCTCGAGCAGATCATCATGCAGTTGGACAAGCTGGTCAACGTCGTCTCCATCGGGGAGTTGGCGCCCTCCGAGGCGGTCGAGCGTGAGCTGGTGCTGGTCACGGTGGCGGTCGGCCCGACCGAGCGGTCACAGGTGATCCAGCTGGTGGGCGTCTTCGGGGGCGAGGTGGTGAGCGTCGGCACCGACCGGCTCACCGTGATGCTGGCCGGGCGGCCCGAGAAGATCGATGACTTCGAAGGGCTGCTGGAGGAGTACACCGTGATCGAGCTCCAGCGGACCGGACGGGTCGCCCTGCCTAAGCTGGAACGCCACTGATCGTGCCGTCACCGAAGGCAGCAATGAGAAGGAAGAGAGCAGACACCATGGCCACCTTGTACTACGAGTCAGATGCCGATCCGAGCCTCATTGCCGGCCGCAAGGTCGCCATCTTGGGGTACGGATCGCAGGGGCACGCGCACGCCCAGAACCTGCGGGAGTCCGGGGTGGACGTCCGGGTGGCCCTGCGCGCGGGCTCGTCGAGCACGCGCAAGGCCCAGGACGCCGGACTGCGGGTCACCACCCTGGCCGACGCCGCGGCCGAAGCCGACGTGATCATGGTGCTGCTGCCCGACACCGAGCAGAAGGCGGCCTACGACGAGCACATCGCACCGCACCTGCACGAGGGTGACTGCCTCATGTTCGCCCACGGCTTCAACATCCGCTTCGGGCAGATCGTCCCACCGGCCGGCGTCGACGTGGCCATGGTGGCCCCCAAGGGGCCGGGTCACCTGGTGCGCCGGACCTACACCGAAGGCGGCGGCGTGCCGTCGCTCATCGCCGTGCACCAGGACGCCAGCGGCAAGGCCCGCCCGCTGGCCCTCTCGTACGCCCATGCCATCGGGGCCACCCGGGCCGGCGTGCTCGACACCACGTTCGACGAGGAGACCGAGACCGACCTCTTCGGTGAGCAGGTGGTGCTCTGCGGCGGGCTCACCGCGTTGGTGACGGCGGGCTTCGAGACCCTGGTCGATGCCGGGTACCAGCCCGAGTCGGCCTACTTCGAGTGCCTGCACGAGCTCAAGCTCATCGTCGACCTGATGTACGAGCAGGGGATCGCCGGCATGCGGTACTCCATCTCCGACACGGCGGAGTACGGCGATGTCACCCGGGGACCCCGCCTCATCAACCAGGCCGTGCGCGACCAGATGCAGGTCATCCTGGACGACATCCGCAGCGGCGCCTTCGCCGAGGAGTGGATCGCCGAGAACGCGGCCGGCCGGCCGAATTTCACGGCGCTGCGCCGGGCGGGGCAGGACCACCAGATCGAGCAGATCGGCCAGGAGCTGCGGCAGATGATGCCCTTCATCGCGGCCGGCAAGTCGCGGGTCCAGGACGCCTCAGGGGGCTGATCAGCCCGGCGGCGTGCTTGACGCGACATCAGAGTGATGTCATAATGACATCATGAAGATGTCGCTGGTGGCCGAGGGATTCCGTGCCGACGTTCTGGCCGTCGGCGAACTGGGTGACGAGACCGTGGCCGACGTGGCGGACCGCATCGCTGCGATCGTGGCCCGGTCGGCCGCCGGGAGGATCATGGACGTGCTCTCGGAGGTGACGGCCGAGATCTCGGCCGGGCTGCCCGGGGGTCGGGTGGAGATCCACCTGGTCGGGGACGACGTGGAGTTCGCCTACGTGGACGACCGCCCGCCGGCCACCGAGACGGACGGCGACCTCTCGTCGCGCATCACCCTGCGCCTGCCCGAGCGGCTGAAGCTCGAGGTCGAGGCGAGTGCGTCCAGCGAGAGCCTGTCGGTCAACAGCTGGATCCTGCGCGCCCTCGAGCGGGGGACATCGGCCACCAAGGACCGCAACCGCCGGGTGGGGTCTCGCCTCCACGGATACGGCACGAGCTGAGAGAAGGAGCGGACACATGCGACGAACATTCGACACGCCGGGGAAGGTGAGGGTCGAGGTGGAGAACGATGTCGGTCTGGTGGTGATCACCGCCCGGGAGGCGGCCATCACCGAGGTGAGCCTCGTGGCCGATTCGGTGGGAGCCGAGGAGCTGGTGGAGCGGGCCACGGTCGAGGGCCAACCGTCGGGCAGCCGCCACGTGGTGCGGGTCAAGGTCCCACGCGGTCACCGCAGACGGTTCGATCGGCACGGTGGCGTCACGGTTCGCATCGACATGCCCCTCGACGGCGACGTCGACGTGGCCACGGCGAGCGCCGACGTCGAGCTGAACGGGTCCGTGGGGCAGGCTCTGCTCAAGACGGCGAGCGGGGACATCACCGCCGACGCCGCCGCCGGGGACGTGCGGGCCAAATCGGCCAGCGGGAACATCACCGTGGGCGACGTGGCGGGAGACCTCCGCATGCACTCGACCTCGGGAGACGTGCGGGCCGACCGCGTCGGCGGCCATGCCACCCTCACCACCACCTCCGGCGACATAGAAGTCGGTTCGGCGGCCGACAAGGCCGACGTCCGCTCGACCTCCGGTGACGTCCGGCTGGGTGACCTGTCGGGTGACGCCACCATCGTGGGTGTCTCGGGCAGCGTGCGCGTCCTCTCGTTCGGCGCGGGGAAGATGCAGGTCAGGGCCGTGTCGGGCGACATCAGGGTGGGGATCCCCGAGGGGACCAACCTCCGTGTCGATGCCGAAACCGTGTCCGGCGCCCTGCATTCCGAGATCGCGCTGGACGAGGTGCCCACGGCGGGGCGGGGCGCGACCGAAGTCGCCATCAGGGCGCGGAGCGTCTCGGGCGACGTGCTGGTGGAGCGAGCCGCCGGGCCGCCGACGCGCTGACACCGGAGCCGGTCCGGGCCGCCGACGCGCTGACACCGGAGCCGGTCCGGGCCGCCGACGCGCTGACACCGGAGCCGGTCCGGGCCGCCGACGCGCTGA
>JBKQIP010000247.1:0-10104 GCA_052148295.1 Acidimicrobiales bacterium | reverse complement strand
CCTCAATCCCGTCCCCTCGGCCGCCACGACGACTTCGGTGCCCACGTCGACGGTCCCGGTGTCGGTCCCCGCCGCGGCCGGTTCGGTCAGCGCCTCTCTGTCCTCGTTCATGGGCCTCACCGCGCTGACGCCCCGCCCCGCCCCCGCCTTCTCGCTCATCGATCAGGACGGCCTGGTCACATCGCTGGCCGGTCAGGCCCCCATGGTCGTCGTCCTCACCTTCTTCAACGGGCCGTGCAACGACATCTGCCCCGTGTTGGCGGCCGAGATCAAGCAGGCCGACGCCGATCTGGGGGGCACCGCGACCCACGTCGAGTTCCTCACGGTGAACACCGATCCGTCGGTGCTGGCCGTGTCGGGGATGTCCCCCGCGGTGGCCCAGTCGGGGCTGGGCACCCTGGCCAACTGGCGCATGGTCACCGGCCCGCTGGACGAGCTCAACGCGGTGTGGACCGCCTACGGTGTCTCCATCTCGGTGCTGAAGAAGGCGGGGATCGAGGCGCACAATGATCTCATGTACTTCATCGACCCCGCCGGCGACCTGGCCTACCGGGCCACCCCGTTCGCCGACGAGAGCCGGGCCGGCGTGTACTCGCTGCCCGCCGCGTCCATCGCGCGGTGGGGTGTGGGCATCGCCACCTATGCCGCCAAGCTGGCACCGTGACCGACGGTCCCGACGGCGCCGCGCCCCCGACACCCTGGTACCGCCGACGCGGCGTGCTGGTGACGGCGGTGGTGGCGGTGGTGGCGGTAGCGACCGTCCTGGTCGACCTGCCCGTCCACGCCTCGCGCGCCTCGGACATCAGCAGCGAGACCAGCGTGATGAGCGAGGTCAACTCCGACCTGGCGCCCTGTGGGCTGGCCGTGCACGAGGCCTTCACGATCTGGGGCGACCAGGAGAGCAACTCGCTCACCCCCTCGGAGCGGGGCGCCTCGGGAGGGCTCCTGCGGGACGACCAGGCTGCCTGCTCCTTCACCAACGAGAGCATCTACGACCTGTCCAACGTCGAGGTCCCCGGGTCGCCCGCCGGCAAGGACATCGGGGACCTGGTTTCGACGGTCACCCTGTGGAGCACCTCCGACGCGTTGTCGGCCATTGAGGACATCCAGAGCCTGATGACGAACGCGGACAACGATCGGGCCCGCGGTGAGCTGGTCAACGCGGAGCGCCTGCTGGCCGCCGACCGCCGGACCGCCTTCGACCAGATCGGCGAGGCCGACCACCTCCTCGACACCCGGCTCCCCGCGCCGGACCTGCCGGCGTTACCCGTGCCCCGGGGCAGCTGAGCCCTCCGGGCCGCCCGCTGAGGGGCCGAGACGCTCAGGGGGCCGAGTCGCTCAGGGGGCCGCGCCGCGCCGGCGTTCCTCTATCAGCAACCGCTGAAGCTTCTCGTCGGGATCCTCCTCGCTGCGCAGCCAGTGCAGCGCGTTGGCGAAGATGACCGGGGCGAACACGACAGTGGCTACGAACCACAGCACCACGGCGGCGATCTGCAGGTCGGCCGCCGCGCTCAGGCCGTGGCCGGCCACGTGGTGGAAGTGCCGGTACCACCCGGTGTGCGACAGGGCCACGATGTAGGCCGTGATCCACACCGTCCACATGGCCACGGCGGCCAGCACGGCGCGGCGCAGGGGCCCGCAGCGCGGGACCAGGGGCGGGGACTCGACCAGCTCGAGCCACAGCCCAACGCCTGCGGCGATGAGGCTGGACGCCTCCACCAGGGCCAGCCAGCCGTGCGCCGCGGCGGCGTCGACGGCGGCGGGGGTGATCCACCACACCACGACGATGCCGTCGAGCACCAGGAACCCGACGGCCCGGGAGCACTGGCGGTGACGGGCCCGGCGGTCGGCCAGCCGGGCGGCCCGAGCCGCGGCCGGTGCCCCGGGGGCCCACCCCCAGGGGGCACCCAGCACCACCAGCATGGGGACGACCAGCGCGAGCAGTGAGAACTGCAGCATGTGGGCGTACTCGTGGCGCTGGGACAGGACGGAGAGCGGCGGCAGCAGCGCCGCCAGGGTGAGGAGGGCGCCCAGGGAAGCCAGGGCCTGGCGCGCCCGTCGGGTGAGGAGTGCGGGCCGCTGGAGGGCGACCCCGCTGCTCATCGCGTCGATCGGCGCTGGAAGAAGCCCCAGAGCAGGACCAGCATGAAGAACCCGAGCGGGATGGCCAGGGTCAGCGCCTGGGTGCCCGCGATGTCGGATGCCGCGATCATTGGTCCACCTCTCCGCGCCTACAGCACATAGAACAGCACCCAGAAGAACGTCCCCACCAGCGCGATGAAGCCCCAGTAGTAGGCGCAGCTCTCGAGGTTGACCCGGAAGAGGCGGGCGGCCGGCAGGGTCGACTGCGCCGTCCCGCCGTCCTGGGCCAGGGCGCGGCGCAGTCGGAGCTGGCGGGCCAGGAGCGTCTCGATCCAGTAGATGCCCGTGAGCAGCAGGGCGATGTTCATGGCGGCCCAGCCGATGAAGCACGAGGCGTAACCGCTCGATCCGGGAAAGAAGGGGAGGTCCGTCAACTGCCAGATCTGCAGGGCGATGGCGAGCAGGCCGGCGATCACCGTGACCCACCCCGCCACCTCCCAGTCCAGCGTGGTGCCGGCCCGGAAGCGGCGCACCCCGAGGTAGCTCAACCCGAAACAGGCGAGCGTCAGGGCGAAGATGGCGGCCCCGGCCCCGGTGGGGGCGGTGATCCCGCCCGGGCGCCAGAGGTTCTCGTTGTTGGCCGAGCGCAGGTAGAAGTAGGCGAAGGCCAGGGCGGCGAAGGCGAAGGCCCAGATCCCGATGAGCAGCCGGCCCCCGGTCCAGAGCGCACCCTCTTGGGCCCGCAGTTCGAAGGCCACCTCCTCGGGGGTCTCGTGCAGCTGCACGAACCCCTCGAACGGCGCTTCGTTCACGTCATCGGGCACGGTGTCTCCACTCATTGGGTCGGCGGTCGCGGATCGGGGTCGTCGCCCCCGCCGGGCGGGAGGTCGCCGGGATGGGCGCGCCGGTCGGGGACGCCGCCCGCCGGCACCAGCTCGAGCCCCAGGTCGGCCACGGGACCGGCGTCCGCCTCGCCGTAGTGGTACGGATCGGTCAGCACCACGGGGATCCGCTCGAAGTTGTACCAGGGCACCGGGGTGGGGGTCTGCCACTCCAGCCCTCTGGAGTTCCACGGGTTGGCCGGGGCCTCCACCGGGAAGAGGTAGACCGACCAGATGAAGTTGACGATGAAGAGGAAGAACGAGGCGCCCAGGAGGAAGGCGCTGACCGAGGAGAAGTCGTTGAGGGGCTGGAGCGACTGGGCGTACTCGAAGACGCGCCGGGGCTGGCCCAGGAGCCCGACGACGAACAGGGGCAGGAAGGTCATGTTGAAGAAGATGAAGAACGTCCAGAAGTGCCACTTGGAGAGCCGCCGGTTCATGGTCTTGCCCGTCATCTTGGGCAGCCAGTAGTAGATGCCGGCGAAGAGGGCGAAGATGAGCCCGCCCATGATGGTGTAGTGGAAGTGGGCCAGCACGAAGAAGCTGCCGTGCACCGTCACGTCGACCGGCACGTCGGACAGGAAGACCCCCGTGATGCCGCCGATCAAGAAGTTGAACAGCATGCCCAGGCAGAACAACATGGGCGCCTCGAAGCGTATCTTCGCCTTCCACAGCGTCCCCAGGGTGACCAGGTACAAGAACCCGGTGGGGATCGAGATCAGTTCGGTCGTCAGCATGAACAGCGGGCGCATGTCGGGATTGATCCCGCTCTGGAAGAGATGGTGCTGCCAGACGAAGAAGGACAGCAGCGCCACCCCGAGCATGCCGGCCGCCGCCACCCGGTAGGCGAACAGCGGTTTGCGGGTGAAGACCGGCATGATCTCCATGACGATGCCGAAGCCGGGCAGGGCCATGATGTAGACCTCGGGATGCCCGAAGAACCAGAACAGGTTCTCCCACAAGAAGCTGCTGCCGCCGTGTTCGGTGACGAAGAAGGCGGTCTGGGCCGTACGGTCGAAGATCCCGAAGAGGCCGGCCACCACCAGGGTGGGCGTGGCCAGGGTCAGCAGGGCGCAGGTGGCCAGGATCGACCAGACGAAGATGGGGACCCGGCCCCAGGTCATGCCGGGCGCCCGGTAGTGGATGATGGTGGCGGCCAGGTTGAACCCGGCGGCGATCATGCCGATCCCGATGACGGCGAACCCCACCAGGTACGAGTCCATCCCGCCCGAGGCCTGGGTCTGCAGCGGGGCGTACCCCGTCCAGCCGGTCGGGAACCCGCCCAGGGGGAGCGCGGTGAGGATGACCCCGTAGCCGGCCATGAAGATCCAGAACGAGAAGGCCTCGACCCGGGGGAAGGCCATCCGCCGCGAGCCGATCATCAAGGGGACCAGCCAGTTGCCCAGCGGGCCGACCACGGCGGAGGACGCCATCATCATCATGATGGTGCCGTGCTCGCCCACGATGGCGATGTAGGTCCCGGGACCGAAGACGTGGCTGGTCGGACTGAGCAGCTCGGTCCGGATCCCCATGGCCAGCAGTCCCCCGGTGAAGAGGAACAGGAGCACGCCGACCAGGTACTGCATCCCGACCACCTTGTGGTCCTCGGTCATGCGGAAGTAGCGCACCCAGGTGTGCTCGGGCACGGCGGGCGCCGGCTCGCGGCCGAGCATCTTGACCAACGGGTAGGTGAGGGCGCCGATGCCGCCCAGGAACCCGGCCACCGCGAAGGACAGCGCCAGCACGTTGGCCACGTCGTTCTGCCCGCTGGCCCCCGCGATGTTGGCGTAGCCACTGGCGATGACGTTGCCCAGCCAATGACCGATCAGATAGCCGATGACGCCCCCGACGATGGCCCACAGCGCGTTGGGGCGCAGCCACTCCGAGCGCGTGTGCACGTACGTCGGCACGGTCGGCGTCTCGCCGGGGTAGTCCGTGAAATCGGATTCGGTCGTGTCGATGGCCATGGGTGCTCAGTCGCTCCTGTCTGGGTGACGCCCGAGGGACGGATGGGGGTACGCGGTCGTCATCGTCATCCCTTGGACGTGGACTTGGCCGGCTTGGTCGTGGGCGGGGGCCTGTCGGGGTTGGCCCCGTAGGTCTCGACCTTGGAGTAGGGATCGACGTTGTCGGGGTAGTAGCCCCCGTCGGCCCCGTTGGCGTCGGGGGTGTAGGTCCAGGCGAAGGGCGGCAGCAGCTTGGTGTTGGCGGCCAGCCGCGTCTTGGTGGCCATGGCCCAGCTCTGGAACTGGATCGGGGTGACGACCTCGCCGCCGTTGTACATGGCCCCGTGCCAGATGCCGCAGAGCTCCGAGCAGCGGACCATGAAGTGCCCCAGTTGGTCCGTGGTGGTGAAGGCCACGTTGTCCTGGCCCGGGTTGGCGTCCGCCTTCACGCCGAGCTGGTAGGCCCAGAAGCTGTGGATGACGTCGAGCGAGGTGACGTGGAAGGCGATGGTGGTGTCGTCGGGGATGACCAGTTCGGTGGTCTCGAACCCGCCGTAGGTCGGGTAGCGGTAGGTGAATTTCCACTGCTGGCCGATGACCTGAACGGGCAGCACCGTCTTGGAGGTCGGCGTCCAGATCGGGCTCGGCCCCTGCCCGCCACCCGCCCCGTTGGGCTGCACGAGCTGGTAGGTCCCGAACGCGGCCAGGAAGAGCACGATGGCCGTGGTGGTCAGGATCCATCCGACCTGGAGCCCCAGGTGGCCGCGGGCCGCCGGCCCGTTCACCGGCTCGGGCCCGCCCCGTGAGGCCCGCCACGTCACGACGGCGTAGATGAGGAAGATCCAGACCGCCAGCAAGACCGGGAGGGCGATGACGAAGAGCACGTTGAAGTCGAACTGCGCGCCCCCGGCGGTCGTGGTCATCCGCCCCGGCGGGATGTGGGGCCCGGCGAAGACGTAGAACAACGGGTCCAGGACGGCCGAGAGGACGACCCAGATGGCGATGAGGCGCCACCAGTGCCGGGTCTCGTCACCCGGCGGATCGCCCGGGTCCCCGGCAGCCTCCACGTTCGGGGCGCCGGCCGCGCCGGCGTCGCTCACGCCACCACCTTCATGAACCCGTCCATGAAGCCGATGGTCTGCATGGGGCCACCGTTGCCGTAGAGGAAGCCCAGCCCGCAGGGCACGAAGCACTGCCAGGGATAGTTGCCGGGCCCGGGCGTGGTGAACGAGAACTTGATGATCTGGTGCGGCGACTTGGTGGTGCATACCGCGGCGGCGCACAGGTTGGCGTTGCCGTTGTTCCCGTAGAGGGGCACGTTGATGCCCAGGGTGGGGATGGAGAAGGTGTGGCCCACGCCGTTGCCGGCGTTGGAGTTGATCAGGTGGACCGGCTTGCCGTTCAGCAGCGCGATGTGGCCGTAGGTGCCGGTGATCTGACCCACCTGCTGGTTGCGCAGCGGGCTGCCCGAGTCGTAGTTGTAGATGGTCACGTTGAGCCGGGTGTGCGCCGGCACCTCGAACAAGGTGGTGTGGACCCACTGACCCTGCGGCGACTTGATCAGGTACGAGACCCACGACGGGTGGGGGCCCGAGCCGTAGGTGCCGACCGTCTGCAGCGTGACGTCGACCGGTTGACCGGCCACGTGGTTGGCCGTGAAGTCAACGGTCGGCGGTTCGCGCAGGAGGGCGATGACGGCGAAGACGATACCCACCACGGCGAGGACGAACAGCCCGACCGCTGTGATGACCCTCCACGAGCTTGCCACCGGCCCCCAATCCTCGACGCCGCACTGCGCTCGGACCGTCCCACCGAGAGGTCCTGGCGGCGGTCCCCCATCCCCCTACTCCCCTTGTGTCGTCCCCCTGTCTCGCTCGTCCGGGCCCGGGGGGCGCTCGGACGAGTCGCTGCTCGGTGTCGACAATAAGGGCGCCGTCGGGGGTCGTCAATCACCTTCGACCGCCGCCGGCTGCCACCCGAGTAGCAGGCGGCGGGCCGTGGCGGCCGTTCCCCGGGGCCGCGGCCGGTCAGCGGGGGGACGGGCCTGCGCCCGAGGCGCGCAGCTGCTCGAGGGTAGGCCCGGGGTCGCGGTGCAGGAGCCGATCGACCGCGGCCGAGAAGCCACCCTCGTTGTCCATCCCCCGCTTGATCACGTAGCCCAGCGCCGGCACGGCCCAGAAGTCCCCGCAGATCCACAGAATGGCGGCGCCGATCTGCTGGTCGGCGAACGGGGAGAGCGTCACGCCGGGCACGTGGCCGTAGACGGAGTACCAGTTGTTCGCCGTGAAGATGGACAGCGACATGGCCAGGACGAACATGATCATGTTGGTCCCGATGATGGCCCCCATCTGCCACAGGGGCGACCGCTTGGGGCGGAAGGGATGCGACGGGATGATCTGGAGCCAGAAGAGGACGCCGGTGACGAAGAAGCTGGCTTGCATGAGTCCGAGGGAGACGTCCTGGTTCCGCTCGGCCGTGTCGAGCAAGAGGGGGACGTGCCACAGGACCATGACGAGGTTGAACGAGACGAAGGCGGTCCAGGGATTGTGCACGAACCGGCCCACCGCCCGCAGCGCCGGTGCCCACGGGCCGAGGAGGAGGGCTCGCCCGGCTCGCCGGCGCACCCCGACGGGGAGGGCGTGGAGCAGGGGGATCCAGGGGGCACCGACCACGATGAGGATCGGCGCGAAGAAGGCGAGCACGATGTGCTCGACCATGTGCACGAAGAAGTAGTCATGGGCCCAGTAGTCGATGGGTGACGTCACGGCGACGAGGAGCATGGCCAGGCCGGCGTAGAACAGGGCGGCGCGGTGGCGTCGCCGGCGCGTGCGGGCGGGCGCCGAACGCCGCCGCAGGTGGCGCAGGCCGGCCTCGTGCAGCACCACCAGTGCGGCGACCAGGACCACGTACGGATCGAAGCTCCAGTGGTCGATCAGGTAGCTCATGGGCCATCGGCGCCGGTCGAGACGATGGGCGCCACAGTAGCGCTCGGGCTCGGCGTCACGACGAGGAGCCGTACGCGATGGGGACGGTCACGGTCTGGGTCAGCACGAACGACGGCGCGCCGGCGTCGAGGGTGAAGACGCGCAGCTCCGACGCGTCCACCGCGAAGGCATCGATGCTCCCGTTCCCCCCCGCGGCGATGGTGGCCGTCCCGACCGGCGGCGACGGCAACGTGGTCCAGGGCCGACCCGGGCCCGCCACCTCCTCGGTGACCGTCCCGCCGGGGCGGGCCACTAGCGCCAGGATGGAGCCGTCCGCCCCCAGCGCCGTGGAGACGACGCTCGCGCTGCGGCCCAGGGGCAGCGGGGGGGACAGCGACCACGACCCGTGGGTCCCCCACAGGCCGACCAGGCTGGAGCCGTCGCCGGGCGCGGCCGCGACCAGCGCGACGGTCGTCCCGTTCGACGCGCCCAGGCGCAGGACCCGGGTGGGCGCGCGGGCCAGTGTGCCGTGCAGGATCGGCCCGATTTCGTGCCAGCGGCGCCCGAGAAGGGCGAAGACGCCGACCTGTCCCGGCCGGCGGCAACCGGCCCCGACCAGGGGGACCGCCTGCGGGGCGAAGGCGACGGCGTCCAGCCCGTCGACGTGACAGGGGCGCCCGGCGGCCGCCTCCAGCGACCGCGGGCCCGCCAGCGGGGCCCAGTGCAGGTCCCCGGCCGTGGCGGCGAGGACCGGCCGCGGCCCCCGGCTCACCAGGGCCAGGGCGGCGCCGGGTGACCCCGCGGTACCGGGTGTGGCGGGTGTGGCCCCTACGGTGGCCAGCGCGTCCGGCCGCGCGCTCAGGGCGGACGGGACCAGGGCCGGGGACCAGGTGGCACCGCCGTTGCTGCTGAGCGCCAAGGGCGAGTAGCGGAGGAACTGGCTCGGGACGAAGCCCACGGCGATCGCGCCGGTGTCGGGCACCGCCACCACGAGGCCGCCGTTGTCCGCCACGCCGGTCGGGGTGACCAGGTTCCACCGGGTGGCCCCCGAGGCCAGGAAGAAGAGCTGCCAGAAGGTGTTGAGGGGTTGGTCCAGGTGCCCCATGGCCACCGTGGCCCACGAGCCCGACGACGTGGTGACGCTTGAGGCCAGGGGGGGTCCGGGGGGAACGCCGGCGGCCGCCGCCGGCGTTCCCGGGGACGCGACCACCGCCAGCAGGCTGGTCAGGGTGGCCGCCACGACCATGGCCACCACGACCCTGGCCGCCACGCCACCGGTCAGACCGTCGCGGCGCCCTCGAGCCCTCACGAGGTGGTGACGTGGCCGATCTGGCTCAGCAGGACCGAGGAGAACGACGACACCGACGCGCTGCCCGGTCCCGGCTCGTCGGACAGGACGGCGCGCTCGTGGCCGTGCCCGTCGATCACGACGGCCAGCTCGCTGTGGGCGATCATGGCCCCGGCTGCCTCGGTCTCGACCAGAATGCCGTAGGAGCTCCAGACGTGGCGCAGCTGCGCCACCGAACCGGTCAGGTACAGCCAGTTGGCCGTGTGGGCCAGTCCCTCCTGGCGGTCGAAGGCGTTGGTGAACGACACCGACCGGTAGATCGGATTGGCCACAATGGCCACGAAGTCGACCTTCGAGGCCAGGGAGCCGAGGCGTTCGTCGGTCTGTTTGAACTCCTGCGCGATCAGTGGGCAGTCCGACGTGCAGACGGGGTCGAGGAAGGTCAGCGCCACTGTGTGACCGCGCAGGCTGGCCAGGCTCACGGTGTCGCCGTGCTGGTCCTCAAGGCGGAACGGGGGAGCGGGGATGTCGACGAGGTTCGGCGTGCCATCGACGGCCTCGGAAATGATCGGGTCCGCATGGGGATTGGCGGCCGCCTCGGTCATGGGGGCGGTGCCCACCACGACGACGGCCAGCGCGCCGAGGACGGCCGTGGTGCGTACGAGGTACGACGGGGTGACCCGCTCCCACCATGGTCGACCGGCGCCCGGGGCACCGGTGGCGCCGCTGGGGTCCACCGCCACGGCCTCGGGCGGCGCCACCGCGGGGACGGGTGGGTGCGCCAACGACACGTAGCCGGCCACCAGGAGGAGCGCGGTCGGCAGCATGTTGTTGGGGTCGGTGCCGGTGCCCCCCACGAACCCGAGGTCCTCCACCAGCACCCAGTCGGCCAGGCAGAGCACCACGGCCCCGACGACCGCCGGGAGCACGATGCGCCGTCGCCCGGTGCACAGGGCTACGCCAATGGCGCCCATGGCCACCAC
>JBKQIP010000246.1:0-3178 GCA_052148295.1 Acidimicrobiales bacterium | reverse complement strand
GTGTGGAGGCCCGGGGCAGGGGTCGGGTCGGGCGGGCGGGTGCTGCGACGTTGGGTGCCGCCCCCGGGGTCGGTGCCCCGTTCGCTGGTGTCCCGTTCGCTGATGTCCCGTTCGCTGGTCTCCTGTTCGACTCGGCCCGGTCCGAGGCGGCCCGGTCCGAGGCGGCCCCGTTGGATGCGCTCCCGTTCGACGCACTCCCGTTGGGCGACCTCCCCTCAGGGGAAGATCCGGAGCGGGCCTCCCCGGCGGATGTCCTGTCGGATGTCCTGCCGAATGCCTCGGCGGCCCGGCTGGCGTTGGCCGCCTCCCCCTCCGTGGCCTCGGCATCCATGTTGGAGAGGTGGTTGAGCAGGGCCGAGGGGGAGCGGGCCAGGCGGGCGATCTCCGAGGTGGGCGGGAGATCGGGCAGGGAGCCCCGGACCTCGGCCTCCATGCGGTGGCGGTACTCGTTGAAGGCGCGCCAGGCCCCGCCCAGCTGACGGGCCACCTGGGGCAGCCGGTCGGGCCCGAGCAGGATGATGCCGACCACGCCGATGATGAGGAGCTTCCCGGGATCGAGATTGAGCATGCGCCTCCACTCTATGACGACTACAGCGAGGCGATCAGGCGCTCCACCCGCTCGTCATGGGACTTGAAGGGGTCCTTGAGCAGCACCGTGCGCTGGGCCTGGTCGTTCAACTTGAGATGCACCCAGTCCACCGTGAAGTCCCGGCGGCGCTCCTTGGCCCGCTTGACGAAGGCTCCCCGCAGGCGGGCCCGGGTCGTCTGGGGGGGCTGGGTCATGGCGTCGGTGATGGACTCGTCGGTGGTGGTGCGCTCCACCTGGTCGCGCTGCTGCAGCTTGTAGTACAGGCCGCGGTTGCGGTCGACGTCGTGGTACATGAGATCGACCATGGCCACCCGGGGGTGCGAGAGGGGCACGCCGTGGCGGGACCGCATCGACTCGATCAGGCGGTGCTTGGCCACCCAGTCGCACTCACGCCACAGGGAGGTGGGGTCGGCCTCCAGTCCCTTGAGGCAGTGCTCCCACATGTCGAGCGCGATGTCCTCCTCGGGCGAGAGCCCCTTGCGGTCGCGGAACTTCAGGGCCCGGTCCAGGTACTCGCCCTGGATGTCCAGTGCCCGCATCTCGCGCCCGTTGGCCAGGCGCACCCGGCGCTGGCAGCTGATGTCGTGGCTGATCTCGCGGATGGCCCGGATCGGGTTCTCCAGCGTCAGGTCGCGCAGCACGGTCGAGGAGTCCTCCAGCATGGCCAGCAGGATGCTGGTCGTCCCCACCTTGAGGAAGGTGGCGTACTCGCTCATGTTGGAGTCGCCCACAATCACGTGCAGGCGGCGGAACCGCTCGGCATCGGCGTGCGGCTCGTCCCGGGTGTTGATGATGGGGCGGCTGCGCGTGGTGGCCGAGGAGACCCCCTCCCAGATGTGCTCGGCCCGCTGGCTGAGGCAGAACACGGCGCCCCGGGCGGTCTGCAGCACCTTGCCGGCCCCCGAGTAGATCTGGCGGCTGACCAGAAACGGGATGAGCACCTCGGTGTAGCGGTTGAACTCGTCGTTGCGCTCGGTCAGGTAGTTCTCGTGGCAGCCGTAGGAATTGCCGACCGAGTCCGTGTTGTTCTTGAAGAGGTAGACGTCGCCCCGGATCCCCTCCTCGCGCAGGCGGGCCTGGGCGCCGCTGACCAGCTGGGCCAAGATCCACTCCCCCGCCTTGTCGTGCACCACGACGTCGCTGATCTTGTCGCATTCGGGCGTGGCGTACTCGGGGTGGCTGCCCACGTCGAGGTACAGGCGGGCCCCGTTCTCGAGGAACACGTTGGAGGAGCGGCCCCAGCTGACGACGCGCCGGAAGAGATAGCGGGCCACCTCGTCGGGGCTGAGCCGGCGCTGGCCCCGCAGGGTGAAAGTGACGCCGTACTCGTTCTCGATCCCGAAAATGCGCCGCTCCACCGCGCCACCGTACAGCCGCTCAGGAGAGAAGCTGTGCCAGCTCCTCGTCGGCGATGCGGCGGAAGGACCGCCGGCCGTTCCCCGGGCTGAGGGCGGCCACCTCGAGATCCCCCGGGGCCAGGGTTCTCTCGGGTCCGGACAGGGCCGTGGTGGCCGCCTTGAGGGCGCTGGAGAGGTCCCAGTCGGCCCGCCAGGCGGCGCCGACCCGCTCGGCGATCGTCTCGGCATCGCCGCCGAGGACGGCGAAGTGCTCCTCGTCGGTGATGGTGCCCTCGTAGGCGACGTGGTAGAGCTGGTGGGGCTGGCCGGGCTCGCCCAGTTCGGCCACCAGGATCTCGACCTCGAGCGGCTTCATCTCGTGGGTGAAGACGTTCCCGAGGTACTGCGCGTACAGGTTGGCCAGCGAGCGGGCGTCGACGTCCTCCCGGCTGTAGGCGTACCCCTTGGTGTCGGCGTGGCGCACGCCGGCCACCCGCAACTGGTCGTACTCGTTGTACTTGCCCACGCCGCCGAAGGCGATGCGGTCGTAGATCTCACTGATCTTGTGCAGGGAGCGCGAGGGGTTCTCGGCCACGATCACGATGCCCTCGTCGTAGGTGGTGGCCACCAGCGAGCGCCCCCGGGCGATGCCCTTCTGGGCGTACTCGGCCCGGTCCTTCATGACCTGTTCGGGCGCCACATAGTAGGGCATGCTCATGGCGCGCCCTCCTCCCGCTTGCGGGCGATGAGGGCGCCGAAGCGTTCGGCCACCTCGGCCTCGGGCACCAGGCGGTAGCCCTCGGCGTCGACCACGGCGACGAGCGGGTAGATGCCGCGCACCAGGTCGGGACCGCCGGTGGCGGAGTCCTCGTCGGCCGCCTCGTAGAGCGACTGGACGGCCAGCTCCACCCCCTCGTCCAGGCTCATCCCCTCGCGCCAGCTCAGCTTGATGGCGGAGCGGGCGTCGCGGCCCCCCGACCCGGTGGCCTGGAAGTCGGTGTCCTCGTAGTGGCCACCGGTGGCGTCGTAGCTGAAGATGCGCCCGATGCCGCGCCCGGTGTCGTAGCCGGCGAAGAGGGGCACGACCACGAAGCCCTGCATGGCCATGGGCAGGTGCTGGCGGACCATCTGGGCCAGCTGGTTGGCCTTGCCCTCCAGGCTCAGGGTGACGCCCTCGACCTTCTCGTAGTGCTCGAGCTGGACCTGGAACAGGCGCACCATCTCGACCGCCAGCCCGGCCGCCCCGGCGATG
>JBKQIP010000245.1:0-32082 GCA_052148295.1 Acidimicrobiales bacterium | reverse complement strand
GCCAAGCTCGGCATCGCTCATCACCGAATCCCCGATCATCATGACTCGCAACGGGTGCAGCGGCGAGATCGTGCCGGCCGGAATGGTGATGGGGCGCTGCCCCTCGAAGCCGCCCACCCCGGTCACCGTCAACGGGCCAGGGTGCGAGGGCACCACGACCGTGGGCACCGGAGCGGGAACCGCCGCGGCCGGCCCGGCGCCGGCCGCGGGCACGAGGACGAGCGCGGCGATCACGCCCGCCCGGGAGACCAGCCGGCGCCATGCCAGTCCCGTGCAAGTTGGCCGGCGGTGGAACCACGCCAGCGGGAGGTCGATTGCCGCCGAGCGAGACGGGGTCACGGCGATCCGGACGACGACGCGCCGCCACGAAAGCGGCGTCGTCCGGTCCCGACGGCGGGTGGAGGTTTCGCCTGGCGCCACGTGATGTCCCGTCGCAGATGTTGGTGACGTCGGCCACGGTCATGATCGTGGCCGCCATGTCTTCTCCCCTGACGGACGACGCTATCAGCGGCCCGGCCCGTCCGGTGTTCGCCTGATGGGACGGCTCGGTCGAGTGCCGACCGTGCTCGGGCCCTCCTCCGGGCGGTCGTCGCGTGCCGGCGTCAGGCCCGCGTCAGGCCCGTGAACCCCTCGTGGCCCTCCTCGAGCGGCGGGAGGCCGAGCATCGGATCCGGCTTGACCAGGCTGAGGAGCGGACCGGTGCCGATCGTGGTGATCACGCTCATCAACACGAAAATGGTGAAGAGCGGTGGATCCAAGATGTGGGCCTGGAGGCCGATGGTGAGCACGATCAGCTCGGTCAGGCCCCGCGTGTTCATGAGAACGCCGAGCCCGGTGGCGTCTCGGGCCCGCAACCCCGCCACGCGGGCGGTGGTCCCGACACCGCCGATCTTGCCCAGGCACGCCGCGGCCACCACGAGGACCAACTGCCAGGCGCCTTGGCTTCCGATGGTCCGGATGTCGACCAGCAGTCCGGTGCTGACGAAAAAGATCGGGAGCAGCGCCCGACCGATGGGCTCGACCAGCATCGACACCTTGGCGGCCATGCGTCCCCGGGGGAAGACGGCGCCCAGCATGAAGGCGCCGAAGATCTCGTGGAAGCCGATGACGGCCGTGAAGCTGGCGCACAGCAAGATGCCGGCCAGCACGATCAACAGCGCCTCCACGGTGACGTCGCTCCCGGAGAACCGGACCAGGGTGCGTCGCAGCGGCAAGACCATGGCGACCACGAAGACGGCGGCCAGGGCCAAGAACCAAAGGACCTCGAGCCAGCTGCTGGCGGCGGCAATGGAGAGGACGACGATGAGCACGGCCCAGGTCAACACGTCGGACCCGGCCGCCACCAGCATGGCCAGCGAGCCCAATGGGCGATCGCCATAGCCACGTTCTTTGACGATGCGAGCCAAGACGGGAAAGGCGGTGATGGAGAGGGAGACCCCGATGAACAGGCAGAACACCGAGAGCTTGGTTCCATGGTGCGACGGATGCAGGATCAGAGCCAGGCCGATGCCGATGACAAAGGGCACCGCGATCCCGATGGGGGTGACGATGCCGGCGACCTTGTCATGCCCGGCCTGGCGGAGCTTGGTGAAGTCGATCTCGAGACCGACGAAGAACATGAAGATGGAGACACCGAGCTGGGCCAACACGCCCAGGGTCGGCCGCTCCCAGACCGGGAAGAGGTGCGTCGAGAGGCTCCCGAGGACGCTGGGGCCGAGCACCAGCCCGGCGATGATCTCCCCGACCACCCGTGGCTGCCCCAGGCGGTGGAACAGCTCGCCCAAGAGGAAGGCGGCCAAGAAGACGATGGCGATGCCGAACAGCGCCGTGCTGTAGGCGTCGTGCTTCAGATAGACGAAGGCCTCAAGGTGGACCACAGAGCTCTCCCCTCACGTTCAGTTGGACGATCCGGCTCCTTCTGGCGGGATGCGCCGATCCGACCCGTGCTGGGTGGCGCCGGGCGGTCTGATCGACCGCTGACCCCGATGGCGAGACGGGAGCACGGAGTCCCGCCGCGGGGGGAACCCGTCCCGCTCCACTGGTCACGGAGACAGATACTAACCTGAGCCGCTCGGTATATCAAGTGACCCCGCGGTGAGACGCGCGGCGGCCGCTCCGATGAAGCAGTGGACCCGGGATGGGGCGTCCGGTCGGCCTCGCCGGGTCGCCACGGGCCAGGCATCGACCTCGCCCACCCGGTCGGCCGTCAGCGCGCCGTCTTGGCCGCCTGCGGTCTCCGCACGGCACCCTGGCGATACCCCACACTGTGCAGCACCAGGTCCACCGACCGCTCGACCAGATCGTCGGGAGCCTGCCCCGGAATGTAAGCGGCGTAGTACTCGCCGTAGAGGAGACGAGCTGCCGCCTCGACGTCGGCGTCAGCGCGTATTTCCTTGCGCCCACGCGCCGCGTCGAGGATGGTCATCAGGTTCTGAAGTCGCGGCACGGCGCCACGCTCGCGCAGGAGTCGCATGAGCTCCGGCGTGGTGTGCTCCTCGGCCAAGCACGCGCCGCGGATGCCCATGGCCGAGAACTCCTCCACCGCGCCCTCGTACCATCGCAATTGCGCAATGAGGTCGTCCCGCGTGTTGCCCACGACGGGGGGAAGATTCGCCAAGCTTCCATACTCCATGGCTGCCGTAGCCAGATCTTCCTTGGTGCTCCAGCGCAGGTGAATGGTGGCCTTGCTCACTCCGGCCGCGTTGGCGACCGCCTGCAGCGACATCCGCGCATAGCCGTCCTGGCTGAGCAACCGAAGCGTCGCTCCGAGAATGGCGGCGTCGTTGTCCGGATCACGCGGACGACCCATGCGCGGAACGGCGGTCTCTGTCGACACCGTAGTTACTGTACCAAGGAAGTCGGTAAGTTTCCTGACAGCGGCAGGGTCTGCCGCTCACCTCGCCCGGGCGTACCGCTTCGCCTCGGAGCCGGCACCGAGCTCGGCCACGACCTGCTTCCACGCCGCGCCGTGTCCCTCGGCGTCCCCGCAGATGAGGTGGGCGTACTCGTGCAACAGCAAGCGGCTGGGATTTCCCAGTCGGGTGAACGCCTCGGCCGGATCGATGATGCAGATCCACCCCCGCCAGCGGCACCCCGGGTGGGTGTGGGCATGGCCGGCGAGGTGAATCTGCTTGTGCACCTCCTCGGGCCCCATCTCGACGCAGCCGCCGAGGTGGACACCCCAGCAGATGGCCGGATCGAAGCCGAACCGCTCGGGCCGGTACGGACCGGGCCGGACCCTCATCGGAGCCCCCGGGCACCCGACGGCGCGCCGGCCCGTCCCCCATCGGGGCGGGTGAATGGCAACGGCTGGGAGGGCACGGCGGAGGGTGCCATCGTCACTCCGACGTAGCGATTTTCACTCTCACGAGAAGCACAGTGGAAGATTGACCGGACGAAAACGCGCAGTGCAAATTTTGCGGGGCTGTGGAGCCGAGTCGTAACACGCCCGAAACATCCAAGGGGTCGGACCGAGGTTTTGGGCGGATCCCCGCGACCCCCGGCGGGATGGCCGGGACCGGGATCGTCGGGGGCGCGAGGGGGGCCACGGCCCCTGCAATGGCCCTTGAACCCGGGCGCAGACGGGCCAGGGTGGGTCCCGAGCCGGAGGATGAGCCGCGGGCTGACGGCCGTGCCATACTCTCCGACGAGGAACGGCCGGGGAGGCGCAGCCCCCTCGGACGAATCGGGGAAGGGGCCACCATGACGAGGGGCCGTCTGGGAATTCTCGTGAGCGTGACGGTTGCGCTGCTGACGCTCGGCAGCCCGCTGGCGGCCTCCGCGTCGCCGTCGTCCCGTTCCTCGACGCGGCCCGCAGCGCCCCTCAACCCCGTGCTGCCCCGCTACGGCAGCACGGCCACCAACACGACGGTCTTCGCCGGCTACGAGGCGACGACCGGAAGTTCGAGCGTGGAGGACACGTTCAAGATCCCGAACATCACCTGCTCGGCCGCGACCAGCGGCATCGGTCCGGGCGCCTTCATGGTGGCCGGCCCCTCGGACGATGAGGTGTTCGACGCCGTCGACACCTCGATGGAGTGCTCGGGTGGGCAGCTGCTCGTGGGCGAGTATCTGATCGTCAACGACATCGACACGTTCTACAGCGATCCGGTGGCGGCCGGAGACCTCATCAGGGCCAGCGTGATGATCACCAGCACCACCACCAACGTGGAGATCTCGGACCTCACCGAGGCGGACGCGTTCAGCCTGACGGCTTCGGGCCCCGGCGGCTCGGCCGACGACGAGTTCGCCGGTGTCGACACCCTGTCCGACACGTCGGGCGTCCTGGCCGTGCCGTCGTCGACGTCGGTGACGTTCGACCACACGGCCATCGGCGTGCAGCCGCTGTCCAAGGCCGCCCCGACGGAGCTCACCCTGGCGACGGGCTGCGGCCTCGTCCTCGTTCCGACTTCGATCGCGGACGGCGCCAACTTCGAAGTGCAGCCTCCCGAGATCTCCATCACCGCACTCAGTCCAACCGACGGTCCAACCGGGACTCCGGTGACCATCACCGGCATCGGCTTCAACAGCACGTCGACGGTGCGATTCGACGGCAGGCCTTCGAAGAGCGTGACGTACACATCGTCCAGCCAACTCGAGGCCACCGTGCCGACCAGTGCCGCCACGGGTGTGGTGTCCGTGTCCAACTCGACGGCTCCGGTGGGCAACATCAGGAGCCTGTGCGACTTCGAGGTGACGCCCTGATCCTGTCGTCCGGATCCGGGCCTAACGTAGCGGCAGCCAAGGAGCATGGTCGGCCCGGCGGGCGGTCGGGCGGTCTCAGAGCACCAGCTCGGCGAGCAGGTCCATCGATCGGAGCCAACCGTCGAGGTCCCGTTGCCACGGTGCGGCCACGACATGCTGGACGCCCACTTCGGCAAAGGCAGCGCACTCGTCGCGTATCCGCCCGGGGTCCATGCCCTGGGGGTCCCAACCGGTCCGCAACGAGATCGGGAAACCGGTGTCCGGGCGATCGCGGCGGACGCGCTCGACGATCGGGCGGGCCTCATCCGGCGTGAGCCCCACCGCCTGGTAGCCGTCGCCTCGCTCGGCGGCCCGCCGATAGGCGGGCTCGCTGCGGCCCCCGACCCAGATCGGGATGGGGCGGGTGGGTTTCGGCAGGACGCGCAGGTCGTCGAAGGACGTGAACTCCCCGTGAAAGCTGCAGGGGTCCTCCGACCAGGCCGTCCGGAACAGATCGATGGCCTCGTCGAGGCGCTCCCCGCGATTGTGAAAGTCATACCCGAGGGCGGCGTATTCCGGCTCGGACCATCCCACACCCACCCCGACGGTCAATCGGCCCTCGGAGAGCGCATCGAGGCTCGCCAGCGCATTCGAGAGCTCGAGTGGGTTGTGCATCGGCACCACCAGGACGCTCGTGCCCAGGCCGATCCGCTCGGTCACCGCCGCGGCCCACGTGAGGGTGAGCAACGGGTCGATCAGGTAGGGCGAAGGGTAGCCCTGGGCGGCGGGATGAACGACATGATCGCTGACCCACACGTCGAAAAAGCCGAGCTCCTCGGCGCGCGTGGCGGCCCGCTTGATCGCATCGGGTCCGGCCACCCGGCCGTATTGGGGTAAGTGCACACCGACCTTCATGCTGCCGGCCTCCTTCGTTCCCCTCAGGCGATCGACAGGGAGCGTCGTACGAACTCCGCGAACTGCTCCGCGTGGCTGACGTGCGCGCCATGGGAGGCGCCGTCGATGGTGAACAGCTCGGAGCCCACCATCTCCGCCAAGCGGGCCGCGGCGTCCCGAGCGAACGGCCACGTCTCGAGGCCGACGCCGAACAGGCTGGGCACGCGCAAATCGTGCCAGTCAAAAGGCGGTTCCAAACCCAGGACCACATCACGCTGGAAGGCCACGCCTTCGGCGCGGCGCCGTGCCTTCATCGCCTCGGGTAGCCGCCGCCACGCCTCGCGGCCCACCATGGACCCGTACACCCGTTCGGCCAGGGCGTCCGTATCGGACTGCACGGCCATGGCCTCGAGCCCCTCCCGCACCGCGGTCGGCCAGAATTCCATCCAGGGCACCTGGGGCTCCCACAATCCGAGTCCCACGAACCGGGAGGGTTCGGCGATCGCGGCCGACACGGCCACCACGCAACCAAAGCTGTGAGCGACCACCGTCGTGGGCACCTCGCCCATCACCTCGAGCAGATCGGCCGCGTGCTGTGCCAGCGTTTCGGGCGGCCCGGCTTCGAGCGATTCGCCGTAGCCCCGACGGTCGTAGTCGATGATGCGCAGATCGGGTAGCAGCTCGACGACCCGCCGAAAGCTCTTGGCCCGGTCCATGGCGCCGTGGACCAGCACGACCCGGGGGACGGACGTGTCGTCGGGACCCGATGCGGTGACCGCAATGCTCGCCCCGGTGCTCGTCCCCGTCACCTCCCGATCATATACAGGGGCGACGAAACCCCCTCACGTCTCGCCCCACCGGGGCACGGCCTCTTCTTCGTCCCGGCCCGGCGGCGGCGCGAGCGCCCGCCCCGGTCATGGACGCGGCGGGTCAACGTCTCAGAGAGGGGGGAGGCCGCCCGACAGCGTCTTCGTCTCGAGGTATTGCTCGAAGCCCTCGATCCCGTTCTGCCGGCCGACGCCGCTCGCCTTGTACCCGCCGAACGGGGCGTCGGCTCCGTAAAAGACGCCCCCGTTGACGCCGACCGTGCCGGCCCGGATCCGGTGCGCCACGGCCAGGGCCCGCTCCTCGGATCCCGACGTCACCATTCCGGAGAGCCCATACTCGTTCTCGTTGGCAATGCGTACCGCATCGTCGTCGTCCTCGAACGGGATGACCACGAGGACCGGACCGAAGATCTCCTCGCGCGCGATGGTCATGGCATTGTCGACGTCGGCGAAAAGGGTCGGCTCGACGAACCAGCCCTTGGGAAGATTCGCCGGTCGGCCACCACCGGTTACCACCCGGGCACCTTCCTCCTTGCCCTTCTCGATGTAGCCGAGCACCCGCTCGCGCTGTCGGGCGCTGATCTGCGGACCCTGGATCACGCTCGGGTCGGTGGGATCGCCGACGGAGATCCCCTTGAACGCGGCGGTGCACAGGTCGATCGCCTCGTCGTAGCGGGATCGCGACACCAGCAGTCGTGTGAGCATGGCGCATCCCTGCCCACCGTGCATGCACACCATGGCGGCACCGGGCACGGTGGCGGCGAGATCGGCGTCCTCGAGGACGACGTGGGCCGACTTGCCGCCAAGTTCGAGGAACAGGCGCTTCAAGGTGGGGGCGCCCTTCTCCATGATGCGGCGACCGACGGCGGTGGAGCCCGTGAACGAGATGAGATCGACCCGCGGATCGACCACCAGCTCCTCGGCCACGGCGTTGTCCGACGTGCTGACCACGTTGAAGACCCCGGCAGGGATGTCCGTGTGCTCGGCGACGAGCCTGCCCATCCGGGTTGCGTTCCACGGCGTGTCGGGGGCGGGCTTGACGATGATGGTGTTGCCGGTGGCGAGGGCCTGGCCCACCTTCTGCAGGGTGACCTCGAAGGGGAAGTTCCACGGGACGATGCCGGCAACGACCCCCACCGGCTCCTTGATCACCTTGCGCCAGCTCCTCATGCCGAAGGCGGTTCCCTCGGGCAGGTCGCGCTCCCAGGCGAACGAATCGATCGCGGCCGCCGGCCACCGCAGGCCGTCCTCCAGCGGGGCGTCGAGCTGCGGGCCGTAGGTGACCAGGATGGGGGTTCCGACCTCGGCCACCAGCTCGGCCCGGATCGCCTCCTTCTCGGACTCGATCGCCTCTTGGAGCTGCAGCAAGCAGCGCTTGCGGAGCTCTCGATCGGTGGACCACGCCGTTTCGTCGAAGGCCCGGCGCGCCGCCCCGATGGCATCGCCCATGTCCTCGGTCCCGGCGTCGGCGACCTGACCGAGCACCTCTTCCGTCGCGGGGTTGATGTTGTCAAAGCGCCGGCCGGACTTCGCCTCGACCAGACGACCGTCGATGAGCATGCGGTCCTCGCCGACGACGGTTGGTGGTTGCTCGCTGGTGGTCATTGGTTCTGGTCTCCTTGTCCCGGCGTACTCTCACTGGCTCGACTGCGATCGTCCCACGCGGTCAACTGGGAAGGGCACGGTCTGCACGGCGACGTGCCGCTGCGATCTTAGGCAGCCGACGTGATGCCGTCACGTCGAAGGGTCCGGTGCACCCGGCCTCCCGCCGGGCATCGACCGCGGGCGCCGGCTCTGGCGTCGAGGCCCCGACGTCGGTCGCACCGACCTCGAACCACCGCCCAGGGCTGGCCCGTTCGACACCGTCGGGGACGAGTGATAAGACACGCAGCGCCACTGGGCAAGGGGGGCGATGTCTACCGTCGGCGATGAGTTCAGCTGGGCCGGAGGCTTGATCGGGGGCCAGGTCGTACGCGCCGAGCGCCAGGTGGCACGGCGCCACGGCGGCAGGCCGGCCTGGTTCGTCGACGTCGATCGCGACGGGGAGCTGGTGGCCTGCTACGCCCGGATGCAGCGCCCCGAGTATCCGGACGGCGGGGCGGCATTGCGCCGCGAGTACGAGGTTCTCGGAGCGCTGCACGAGGCCGGCGTCCGGGTCCCCGAGGTCTACGCCTTCAGCGACGACCCCCTGGGCATCCTCATGGAGCGACTGCCCGGAGACGGGGACTACCAGCTCATCACCGATCCGGGACGGCGGCGGCTCCTGGACCACCAGTTCCTCGAGGAACTGGTCAAGGTCCATCAGGCCGATGTCGGGCCCTTTGTCACGCTCGGTGTCCCCCTCCCGTCGTCGCCGGCGGAGTATGTGACCCTCGACCTCGACCGGTGGGACGCCATATACCGGGCCATGACCAAGAGGCCGGTGCCGTTGCTGGAGTTCACCTCCCGGTGGCTGCGGCGCCACATCCCCCCGCCCCCGGCGCAGCCCGTGGTGGTGCAGGGGGACACCGGGCCGGGGCAGTACATGTTCGAAGCCGACCGGATGACCGGCATCATCGACTGGGAACTCGCCCACATCGGCGACCCCATGCTCGACCTCGCGCTGATCCGCGGTCGAGACTTCTACAACCCCGGAGCCGACCTGGGCGACTGGTTTCGGACGTACGAGAACCTCGGGGGCGCCACGATCGACTGGCCCAAGCTGAGCTATTACACCGTCAAGGCCATGGCCATCACCCCGCTCTCGCTCGCTGGCCTCAGCCAGGCCATGATCCCGGGCACGGACCATGCCGAGTGGTATGCCGAGACGGCGACGTTCGGGCGGGCGACCGCGGAGGCCCTGGCGGAAGCAGTCGGTGTCCGGTTGGGACCGGTGGAACTTCCCGAGAGGCGGCCGGGGCGCCTGGCGGGCATGTTCGATGTCATGGAGGAGAACCTGCGTCACGAGTTGATGCCCGCCCATGAGCTGGGGCAGTACCGGATGGGCCTCGTCCTGCGCCTCCTCACCATGGTGCGCAACGCCGACGCGCTCGATGGAAGTCTCGTCGAGCTCGAATTGGACGACCTGGCAACGGTGCTCGGGCGACGCCCGGTCGACCTGCCGGAGGGCGACCGGCTGCTGAACGCGCTGGTGGATCGGGAGGACCCCGACCGCGACGAAGATCTGATCGCCTACCTGTGGCGCCGCACGGTTCGCGAGGAATTCCTGTTGCGGGGGGCACTCGGCGCAGGTGAGCACGCGGTGCTCCTGCCCCTCGATCAGCTGCGCTGACCACATCGGCCGGCCGCTGCCGTCCATCGATGCGAGGAGGGACCGTGAACGGGAAGACCATCGATGTCTCCATCGAAGACGGCGTCGCCATCATCACGTTGGATCGCCCGGATCGGATGAACGCGTTCACCGTGGGCATGGGCCGCGAGCTCGTTGCGGCGTATGACCTGGCCGACGCCGATGATGCCGTGCGGTCGGTGGTGCTCACGGGCCGTGGTGGCGTCTTCTGCGCCGGTTCTGATCTTGATCCGAGCGGGACGACCTTCAACGTGGCGCCATCGGGATCACCGACCCGGGATGCGCCGTTTCGTGACCCCGGCGGAATGGTGACTTTGAGGATGTTGGCATCGACCAAGCCCATCATTGCTGCGATCAACGGATCGGCCGTCGGTGTGGGACTGTCCATGACGCTTCCCGCAGACGTGCGAATCTTGGCGGAGGGCGCGAAGCTTGGATTCGTCTTCGCGGCCAGGGGAATCGTCCCTGATGCGGCCTCGAGTTGGTTTCTCTCCCGCATCGTGGGCATGGGCAGGGCGCTCGAATGGTGCCTGAGTGCTCGAGTGTTCGATCCCACCGAGGCGCTGGAGGCCGGTCTCGTCCATGACGTCGTGCCACCTGAGGAGGCGCTGCCCCGCGCCCTCGACCTGGCCCGATCGATTGCGAAACGTTCGGCGCCGGTCTCGGTGGCCTTGACCCGTCAGCTGCTCTGGCGCATGGCCGGCGCGGCCTCCCCGCAGGAGGCCCACCGCATCGAGTCACTGGCCTTGTCGGAACTGGGGAGCGGCCCGGACGCCGAAGAGGGAGTACGAGCCTTTTTGGAGAAACGCACGCCCCGGTGGAGGCTCAAGGTGCCCCGCGACCTACCCGGGTGGTTTCCGTGGGAGTCGCCTGGGCCCGCCGAGGGCCCGCCGTAGGAGCCGGCTACCGACCCTTCCAGGCCGGCGGCCGCTTCTCCATGAACGCAGCGGCCCCTTCCCGGGCGTCCTCACTCCCGAAGACGGCGGCGAGTTCTGCACTGGAGCCCCACCCGCTCTCGGGATCCTGGGTGACCGCCCGGCGCATCAACATCTTGGTGGTCTGCACCGCCAGAGGCCCGTTGGCGGTGACCGCCGCCGCCAGCTGCAGCGCCGCCTCCATGAGCTCGTCCGCCGCCACTACCCGATTGACGAGTCCCCATTGCGCGGCGCGCGGCGCGTCCACCAGTTGTCCGGTCAGTCCGATCTCGAGCGCCAGGGCCAAGGGGATCCGCGTGCCGAGCAGGGTGCCGCCACCGCCGGCGACCAGCCCTCGTCGCACCTCGGGCAGGCCGAAGCGGGCACCCTCGGCCGCCACCACCAGATCGCAGGCCAACACCAGCTCGAAACCACCACCCACGGCCGCCCCGTTGACCGCCGCCACGATCGGCTTGGCACAGGGTCTCTGGAACAGGTCGCGCCCGGAACGACCAGCCGAGGTGCCGGCGTCCTCGCCCGGAATGCCGTCGCTCTGCTGGCCGAAGGCCCCCAGGTCCATGCCGGCGCAGAAATGCCGCTCGCCGGCGCCGGTGAGGACGACGACCCGCACGCCATCGTCCTCTTCGATGTCGTCAAAGGCCGCGTTCAGCGCGCCGAGCAGCGCCGGGTCCATCGCGTTCGCCGACGCCGGCCGGTTCAGGGTCAGGACCTCGATGGTGTCGTGCCGCTCACGCAACAGGACCATGGACCCACCTTTCCTGCTGCTTCGTTCCCGGGGCGCGCCGCAGAAGGGTTCGGTGACGGTTCATCGTCCGAGTGAGGTCGTCGCGGCCAGCTCGGCGGCGCCCCGCATGCTGTCGAGCACGACGTCCCCGTAGGCCGCCATGCCTGCACTGTGCGGTTCGCCCGCGACGACCCGGGCGTAGCCGCCCTCGAGGACGATCGCCAGCTTGAACCGGGCCAGAATCACGTAATAGTCGATCTCGTCGACCGAGCGTCCGCTCACCGTGGCGTAGTGGTCGAGCATCTGGGCCCGGCTGGGCATGCCGGTCATGTCCACGTAACCCTTGGTGCGAACCTCTCCCGGGTCGCTCCAACCGTTCATGACCCATCCCAGATCGAGCAGTGGATCGCCGACCGTTGACATCTCCCAGTCGACCATGGCGGCCAGGCGGGCCGGTGCCCCATGACCGAACATGGCATTGGCGAACTGGTAGTCGCCATGGATGATGCCGGGCTCCCAACTCGTCGGTTTGTGGTGGCGCAGCCATTCCGCCGCCTCATCGAGCCCTGGCAGCTCGCGGAACTTGAACTTGGCCAGGTGAGCCAGCCAGCGGTCAACCTGGCGGTCGTGGAAACCCTCCGGTTTGCCGAAGCCTTCGAGACCACGTGCCCGCCAGTCGACACGGGCCAGGCGGGCCGGGCCGTCCACCAGCTGGATGCCCAGGCCGAAGCGGGCGTCGAGGTCCGTATCGAACGGGGCGGGCCAGCCGTCGGTGTTCATGGGCGACCAGCCGTCGATCTCGCTCATCAGGTAGAAGGTGGCGCCCAGCACCTCAGGGTCGTCACAGGCGGCATAGGCCTCGGGATGCGGGACGTCGGTGCCGTTCAGGGCCGTCAGCACGCGGTACTCGCGCAGCATCGTCTCGTTGCGGCCCGGCGGCACGATCAGGGGAGGCCGGCGCAGAACGGAGACGAACTCGCCCCGTTGGATACGGAAGATCTCGTTGGCGGATCCGCCGCTGATGAAGCTGGACGTGACCGGCTCCCCCCGCCCGGGGAGGTCCTGTGCGTCCATCCAGCGGGCCAGCCGTTCCACGTCCACCAGTGCGGCGGTCCGGTCATCGGTGGTGTCGGTTTCACTCATCCCTGTGACGCCTCCTCCTGCTCGGTCGGTTCCGGGCCGGCCGATGCTCGACATACAGAGAGTATCTCACATATCATCTGAATGACATGAGTGTGGAACGGGGGCCGGCGTGACATCGAGGACCGCGGCGCACGTGGAGGACACCCGCCGGGCGCTCCTCGATGCGGCGCGGACGCGGTTCGCCTCCGAAGGCTTCCAGGCGACGCACACCGAGGACATCGTCCGGGCCGCCGGCCTCACCCGTGGGGCGCTCTACCACCACTTCCGCGACAAGGAGGATCTCTTCGCCGCCGTCTTCGAGGAGGTCGCCGGAGAGGTGGAACGGACGCTGCTCCACCGCTCCCAGGGCACGGATGCCTCGAGCGCGTGGGAATTGTTCCGGGCCAACAGCGAGGTCCACATGGACGCGGCCACCCAGAACGCGGCCTACCGCCAGATCGTCCTGATCGACGGCCCCGCCGTCCTCGGCTGGGACGCCTGGTCGGCGCGCCGCGGCGGCCCGCTCGCCAAGATCGCCGAATACCTGCACGATGCCGTCGAGGAGGGCGTCCTCGAACCCCTGCCCGTGGAGGCCATGGCCCACCTCCTCGGTGCCCTCGGCACCGGCGCCGTCATGTACGTGGCGCATGCCGAGGACCATGTGCGGGGGCGGCACGAGATAGAGGACTGCAACGAGCGCCTGATGCGCGGCCTCGTCGGCTCCGGCGGAACGAAGTCCCCGCCGCGACCATCCGACCCGAAGACCCGGCAATCGAAGACCCGGCAATCGAAGACCCGGCAATCGACGACACCAGGGGCGCGCTGATGGCCCGGGATCTGGCGTCCCACCTGCCCGCACGGCTCCCGGAGGCCAGGCGCAAGCGGGCCGCCCACGTCGAGCTCACCGTCGGCAACGCCTGATCGGCTGCCCATGCTCGCGGCACGCTGTCATCGCTACGGCCCACCCGACGTGCTGGTGGTCGAAGAGGTACCGGACCCGGAGGCGGGCGAGGGGCAGGTGGTGCTCGACGTGGCCGCCGCCGCGGTCAATTTCCCCGACGTCCTCCTCGTCGCCGACAAGTACCAGATCACGCTGCCCGTGCCCTTCGTCCCGGGCAGCGAGCTCGCCGGCACGGTGCGCTCGCTCGGCCCGGGCGTGACGGGCCTGGCGGTCGGCGACCGTGTGGCGGCGTCCATGATGTTCGGCGCCTTCGCCGAGCAGGTCGCCGTGCCCGCGGCCACGTTGACGGCGGTCCCCGATGGGATCGAGCTCTGGGTGGCGGCCGCGGCCGGCGTGGCCCACCGCACCGCGTACCACGCCTTGCGCACCATGGGCGGCGTGGGCGCCGGGGACCAGGTGGTGGTCCTTGGCGCAGCCGGGGGCGTGGGGCTGGCCGCCGTCGAGCTGGCGGTCGTGCTGGGTGCCCGGGTCACCGCCGTGGCGTCGAGCCCCGGCAAGCGTGCGTTGTGCCTGGCCAAAGGGGCAGGGAACGCCGTCGACGCGGGAGCGTCGGACCTGAAGGAGCGATTGCGCGCGGCCACCGAAGGCGGGGCGGACGTGGTCGTCGACCCCGTGGGCGGCCCCTACGCCGAGCCGGCCCTGCGCGCCATGCGTTGGGGCGGGCGCTTTGTCTCGGTCGGGTTCGCTTCCGGAGAGATCCCGCGTATCCCCCTCAACCTGGTGCTCTTGAAGGGCGTGCACGTGACCGGCTTCACCATGGAGGGCATCGCCACCAACCAGCCGGCCGAGACCGCCCGGGACAGCGCCGAGCTGGCCGAGCTCCTGGCCACCGGCCGCGTCGTCCCCCACGTCTCCGCCCGCTACCCCCTGGCGCAGACGGCGCAGGCACTGGCCGACCTGGCCGAGCGCCGCTCGACCGGCAAGGTGCTGGTGCTCCCGGGTGCCTGAGGCACCACACCGAGGTCGCCGGAGGGCTGTGCATCCGGCGCCTTGTCAGGGCACCGGCTCCACGGCGACGTCGATGCTGGAGGCGCCGCTGTCGGGAACCCGAGCCTGGCGCCAGACCTCGACGGGGAACGAGACGGTCACCAGCGCGGCGAACAGCCAGAGGAGGTTGCGGTCCTCGTCGGAAATGCCGTCCAGCTGTACGCCCCGGAGATAGTCGGTGCCCGCTTCGAGGCGCGGGAAGGCGGCGTCGTAGAAGGCCTGGAGCTCGGACATCGAAGAAGCCAGGCGCTTGGCATAGCGGTCGTACTCGCTCGGTAACGCCCAGGCGGCGAAGGGCTCGAGATCGGCGAAGGCAAAGGGCAGGGTTGACACGGGGCTCCTCCTCAGGACGCGGCGGAGACCCGCACCGGTGTGCCGGGCCGTCCCTCTTCGTAGGTGGCCACGTAGTCACGACAGGTCTTGTGGAGATGCCGGAGCATGACCTCCTGGTCGCACAGCGGGAACTCGGTGACCGCCCGCGACTCGATCATGGTCTGGGTCGCCTCCAGCGTGTTGCCGTCCTGCAGGCCGTACTCCTTGAACGAGACCACGGCGAGCTCCTGCTGCAGCCGCTCGTAGGCATTCGCCGGCGGCACGAAGTACAGCGAGCACTCGAAGATGTGGGTGTGGTACGAGGTCGGCCAGTAGTGGTAGGTCAGGTACCAGTTCGGCTTCCAGATCAACACCATGAAGTTCGGGAAGAAGAGGAACGAGTCCTCGCCCCACGCGGGGTGTCCGGAGGGGTTGAGCCCCTCGGGCAGGTCACCGATGTCCGGCGCATCCCAGACCCCGAACAGTCCGCTGCGGAGCACGCGTTCGATGGGCTTGACCATGGCAAGGTCCTTCGGTGGCGCCATGCCACCCCAGGAGGAAACGACCGCATGGGGGCCGTCGACATCGTAGGCGAGGGCTTCGTATCCGTACGCCTGCAGCTTGCGCGACTCCTCCTCTGTTGACTGCTTCGCGTGCAGAACCGGCGCATGGTAGAACTCCATGAAAGCGTCGACGAACAACTTCCAGTTGCTGCCCACCTCGGCGCGGTACGTGTGGACCTGGGACATCTTGTGGAACGGGTATGCCTCGATACCCGCTCCGAGTCGGCCCATGTAGTCCTTCAGCGGCTGGGCCTGCGGGTCGAAGTTCACGAAGATGAAACCCGCCCACACGTCGACCTTGACCGGTGCCAGTCCGAAGTCCGACTTGTCCAGGTCGAAGAATTCCGACTCCTGCTGGACGAAGAGAAGCTGGCCCTCGAGGTCGTAGCGCCACCCGTGGTACTTGCAGGTGAACTGGCGGCAGGTACCGCTGGTCTCCTCCCGGGGGTAGTCGTTCCACACCAGCTTGTTGCCCCGATGGCGGCACATGTTGTGAAAGGCCCGAATCTGTCCCTGCATGTCACGCACGATCACCACCGACGTGCGGGCGGCGTCCAGTTCCTTGGTGAAGTAGCTCCCCTTCCTCGGGAGGCGCTCGACGCGCCCGACGTTCAGCCACGTGCGGCGGAAGATGGCGTCGCGCTCGAGCTCGTAGTGCTCCGGCGAGATGGAGTCCTCGTAGGAGACGGGCTCGGTCGCGAGCCCCAGGTGCTCGGTCCAGGAACCCTCAGCGGGCTTGGTGAAATGCGGCATGTGGGTCTGTCCCTCCTGTGGGTCGACGTCGCGATAGTAGCACGGATTCCCCGATTATGAGAAGATCATTTCGCCTTGAAAAAATCGTCATGACCTCATATTTTGTGTCGCGTTTGGTTGCGGTCACTGTCGCCGGCGAGCAGGAACGATGCTTCTATGGGAGAACGTAATTATCGTCCGTGACCAGCATGAGGGTGGTTGCGTCGGACGACCGGTCGGACCGGGTCGGGCATCGGGCGGGGGACGGGCTGCGCCGCTCGCGCCGGCGGCTACCCGGGGGCCATGGTCCACCGTCAGGGCCCCTGGACGAAGGGGAAGATGCGGGTGAAGTCGACGCCCGGCTCGGCGGCCGCGAAACGTTCCCACACCGAGGCGGTCGCGTGGCTCAGAGCCGACGGGCCGCCGAGCTCCTCGACGGCGTCGAGGAAGAGGTGTACGTCCTTGCTCATGAGCGTGTTGGCGAAGCCAGAGGCATAGCGGCCGGTGAGCACGTGCTGGGGGAACTTGTCCGCGGTCGCCGAATTCTGTCCGCTCGATACGTTCAGCACCTCCAACATGGTGTCCATGTGGAGGCCGACCGACTGGCCGAAAGCCATCGCCTCGCTGGTGGCGACCAGCGCCGTCGCCGACAGGAAGTTGTTGGCCAGCTTCAGCGCCTGGGCCATCCCTGGCTCGTCACCGACGCGGTACCGGCGGTCACTGAGGCCGGCCAGGACGGGCTCGACGGCTTCACACGCCTGTTCCGCACCGGCATACATGACGGCGAGCGTGCGGGCCCGAGCCCCGGCAACCCCGCCGGACACCGGCGCGTCGACGTAGACAACCCCGGCGCCCGCCAGGAGGGCTTCGATCGAACGGGCGGCAGCAACGCCGATCGTCGAGGTGTCGACGACATGGGTGGCGCGGCGATCGGCCGCGGCGGCGACCTCGCCGGCGACCTGCGCGGAGGCGGCGCCATCGGGCAGGCTGAAGACGACGGCGTCGGTGCGCCGGGCCACCTCGGCAACGTCGGTCATGAACGGCGCGCCCTCGGGGTTACGTCGTGGACCGTCGCTATCGAAGGTCACGATGTCCAAGCCCGACGCCATGAGGTTCAGCGCCAGCGCACTCCCCATGTTTCCCAGGCCGATGAACCCGACCGACTCCACCGTCACGTGTGGCGTTGGGCTCGCACGGCCAGCAGGGCACGCTTGGCGGAGAGGCCGGCCGGCGCACCGCAGTACCCGGCGATCTGGAACAGGAGCTCATCGAGCTCCTCATCGGTGACGCCGGTTCGGGATGTGGCGCCGGCATGGAGACGGAACTCGTCCATCCGGCCGAGTGCCGCCGTCATGGCGAGGACCACGAGGCTGCGGTCGCGTGGGCTCAGCGCCCCACCTCGCGCCCAGACACCCCACGCCATCGAGGTGAGGTAGTCCTGGAACTCCCCCATCACCGGGTTCGGATCGGCCGTCTGGGCGTCGACGTACTCGTCGCCCAGCATGGCGCGGCGCATGGCGCGTGCCGCCTGCATCTCTCGGGTCTCTTCCACCGCTTCTCTCCAATCGGTCGGTTACTCAGGGGTTGCGCCCGCCGTTGACGCCCAAGACCTGGCCGGTGATGTCGTGCGCCGCGTCACCGGCGCGTCGAAGAACCCCGTCGCCGTCCTGCCCGTGCCGGTCGAAGAGATGGCGACCGGTTCCCCGTCGTGGGCGAGCCGCTCCGCCATCCCGAGCCCGATGCCGGAAGCGCCGCCCGTGACGATACCTGTCTTCTCCGTCTTCGCATCTGGGATTTCCAATACGCTTGTGCTCTCTTGATCGGTGACAAGAACAGAACTTACAGAACTGAGAACGTTCCCGCTAGCGACCGAGGACCGGGTACGTCGGCCACGGCGTCGATCGCCGGCCGGTGCATCCGTGACGTCAGATCGTCACCGGGGCGATAGCCTCGGTGAGCGGTGTCGCCCGGTCATCCCACCGCTGGTGGGTACCGTCCGCCGCCGACAGCGGTCTCGCATGAAGCCGGCACCCTCGGGTGATCCCATGCCCCGTCGGGCCGTGGTCGAGGCCAGCAGGATGTCCCATTCTGGAAGAACTTGCTTCTCACCAGCAGAGCGGTTTGTGATCGCTGCAAGAGATCCACCCTGTCGCCGTCGTGAGGTAGAGTTGCCCCGTGGAAAAGAACGAGGTGGCCGCCGATGTGCCCGGAGCCGACGGGCGCAGCTGGCGGGAGCAGGCGGTGGCGCGATCGCTCGACTCCGCCCGCCTGCGGGCCGAGGGCCGCGTGCAGCGGTTCCTCGACGCCGCCAACGAGCTGTTCGATGCCGGCTCGGGGAAGGAGTTCACGGTCCAAGAGGTGGTGGCGCGCTCGGGCCAGTCGCTGCGCAGCTTCTACCAGTACTTCGGGGGGAAGCACGAGCTGCTGCTGGCCCTGTTCGAGGAGTCGGTCCTCTCCTCGGTCGAGCGCCTCGGGGCCCGGGTGGCCCGTGAGGACGAGGCGCTCGAGCGCCTGCACTGCTTCGTGGTCGAGTACTACCGCATGTGCCGGCCGAGGCAGGAGGGCGACGCTGCCGGCGCCAACGGGCGGGCGCCCTTCATGGCCGAATTCGCCCAGCAGCTGCTCACCGCCCATCCCAAGGAGGCGGCCCGGGTCTTCGCGCCCCTCGTCGCGCTCCTCGAGGAGATCCTCGAGGAGGCGGCCACGGCCGGAGCCGTCCGCCCCGGGCTCCGCGACGGGCCCGTCGTCGGCATCGTGCTCGAGGCGATCATGTTCAACGCCTTCTCGGCGACCATCGGCGGTCTGTCCGTGCGTTCCCACGACAGTGACGCCGCCGAGTACCTCTGGGACCTGATCCTCCACGGCATCGGGACCGCTTCCGCCCCCTGAGCGGCCGGCCCGCCCGGGGTCGGGTGCTCACGGCGGCGGTCGACGAGACCGCTCGGTCCGCCGGTGAAGGTCATGAACCGGGCAACCCGAGAATGCGCCGAGCCACCAGATTCCGCTGGATCTGCGACGTTCCGCCCATGACGCTCTGGGCGCGGCTGTAGAGGTACGTCTTCAACCAGGTGTCGTCGCCTCCGCCGTGGGCGATGCCGCCGACCGATAGGGAGGCGTGACCGACGGTCTGCTCCGCCCAGGTCATCAGCAACTTGTCCACCGATCCTTCCGGGCCGTGCGAGATGCCGTCGAGCCGGTCCGAGAGCCTTCGCCGCACATGCAAGCGCAGCATCTCGACTTCCACAATGGCCCACCCGAGGTCACGGACTTGCTCCGCCCGAAACCCAGCGGGGTCGTCCCGCACCCGGCGGATGAGATCGTTGACGACCTTGGCGTAGCGGGCCACGTAGCCGAGCTCGCCGGGCTCCCGCTCGTGGCTCACAATGGTCATGGCCAGGCGCCAACCCTCGCCGGGCTGGCCGATCATGTTGCCAGCCGGAACGCGGGCACCGTCGAAGAGAACCTCGCCGAATTCCTTGGTGATCCCGTTGATCATCTGGAGTGGACGCTGCACGATACCGGGCTGGCGCATTGGCACCGCGAAGGCGGAGAGGCCGCGGTGCTTCGGAACCTCGAGGTCGGTACGGGCCAGGACCAGGCACCAATCGGCCTCGTCGGAATTGCTCGTCCACACCTTGTGGCCCGTGATGTGGTACTCGTCGCCATGGGGATCGGCTCGGGTGCGCAGCGAGGCGAGGTCGGAGCCGGCGTCAGGCTCGCTGAAGCCCTGACACCACCGTTGGCGACCGTTGACGATGCCGGGTAGAAACCGCCGATTGACCTCGTCGCTGCCGTGCTCGAGCATGCCCTGCACCAGGTACCCGAGACTCGGCCGCGGCGGCGCGCCCGCGGCAGCGAGCTCCTCGTCGACGATGACCTCGTAGACCGGGGGCAAGCCCCGACCACCAATGGAGGTCGGCCAGGACAGGCCGAAGAAGCCCGCGTCGTAGAGCGCCTGATGCCAGGCTGCCGCGCCCGCCCAGTAATCATCATCGGTCGATGACGTCGGTAACCCAGGATTGTTCTGCTGCAGCCACGCGCGTAGTCGAATCCGGAATTCCGACTCTGCCGGCGAGTCACCGAAGTCCATCGCGACCCTCGATTCCGTGGTCGCTGAGCACGCGCGCAAGGTTGAAGCCCGCATCACCGAGGACGTCGCACGAGAGGAGGGCGCGACGGAGGTAGACGTGCGCCAGGCACTCCCACGTGTTGCCGATGCCCCCGTGGACCTGGATCGCCGTCTCGCACACCTCTCGGGCGGCCCGCGCGCAGTATGCCTTGGCCACCGCGGCGGCGGCCAGTGCCTCGCCCGCCGAGAGTGCGTCCACCGCCCACGCCGCGTGCAGGGTGATGCTCCGCGCTCCCTCCGTCACGACGAAGGCGTCGGCCAGCATGTGCTGGACGGCCTGAAAGGAACCGATAGGAACGTCATACTGCCGGCGTTGTGCGGCATAGGTGGCCGCGAGGTGGACGGCGCCACCCATGGTCCCGACGAGGTCGGCACAGGTGAGCGCAAGCCCGAGCGCCGTCCAGTGCCTCAGATCGTCCTCCGTGATCGTCCGGAGGGCCGACGCGAGGGGCGTCACGGCGACGGGTGACCGGAACGTCTTCGAGGGTCGGGTCAGATCGGCGCCGACCTCTGGGGATTCGAGGGCGATGTGGGCGAGCTGACTGCCACCGGGTTGTGACATCAAGAGCAGCGCGAGCGAGGAGCCCTGTCCGTCGACGGCCACGCCGGACGTCGCCTCGACGTCGACGGTGCAGGCGAGGGACGAAAGGTCAGCGACGAGTGCCACGGTCTCGACACCCTCGCTCGGCGGCGCCCCGGCCAACCTCCTGAGCTCGTTGGCCAAGGTCGGTCCGAGGAACGGGACGTCGGCCAGACCACGGCCGAACTCCTCGGCGACAAGGTGCGCCTCCACCCCCGAGGCCAAGGGGGCGCCACTCTCGGTCGCCGTCCGAAGCTCCCGCCAGCCGGAGGCGTCCACCGCGGCATCGAGCTTGGCGCGCCGTTCGAGGTCGCCGATCTCTCCGACCGCATGAGGCCCGAGCTGATCGACGACCCGGGCCGCCGCATCGCGGAGCGCCTCCTGTTCCGGGGCGAGCCGGACATCCATCAGCCCTCCTCCCGAGGCGCAACGAGCGATGGGGTCCATTCGTCTCGGAGCAGCCGCCGCAGCACCTTCCCCGATGGAAGGCGTGGGATGTCGTCGACCACCACGACCCGATGGAGACGTTTGTACGTGGCCAGTGATTCCGCCACCAGCCGCTCGAGCTCGCCGTCGGCCACCGGCACCCCACGATCGAGCTGCACGGCAGCCACGGGTAGTTCGCCGGCACGCTCGTCGGCCACGCCGAACACCGCGCAGTCGAGCACGGCGGGATGGCGGTGCAACACGGCCTCGACTTCCGCCGGGGCCACCTGGAAGCCGTTGACCTTGATCATCTCCTTCGATCGGTCGGTCAGGTGGACCCAACCCTCCGGCTCGAGCCATCCGACGTCGCCTGTCCGGTACCAGCCGTCGGCGAAGGCGTCGGCCGAGGCGTCGTCGGGGAGGTAGCCGGCCATCACCGACGGGCTTCGCACCTGGATCTCCCCCAGCGCTCCGCCGGTGAGGATCTCACCACTGTCGAGGTCGGCGATGCGGAGCGCAACACCGGCCGGCGGCAGCCCGGCCGAGTCCAGCCGCCACGCCTCGGGACGCTCGATCGGGTTGGCGGCGATCACCGGCACCTCGCTGGCACCGTAGGCCGGGAGCCAGCGCACCCCGGTGCGCTCGGTCACGACCCGGGCCACACTCTCGGTCACGGGCGTCGCCCCCCACATGATGTAGCGAAGGGAGGAGAGGTCGTGCTCCTCGAGACGCGGGTAGTTGGCCAGGGCCAGTGCGATCGGCGCCACCGCCATTTCAAGGGTCATCCGCTCGGCGGTGATCCGGTGGAGCACCTCATCGAGGTCGAACCGCTCGTGCAACCGGACCGTCGCTCCCGCCGACACCGCGGCCAGCAGGTTGAGAAGCCCGAGGATGTGCGAGGGGGGGGTGGCCACCTGGAACCGGTCGTCATGGCTCAGACCGAGGACGGTGCACCAGTCCTCGGTCGCGTGACCGATCGACCGGTGTGTGTGGCGCACCGCCTTGGGAAGACCGGTGGTGCCCGAACTGAAGACGAGGACCACTTCGTTGGAGGCCCGCACCTCACCGGCTGGCGGCCGGGCGTGACTCTGGGCGAAGGGATCGGTGGACGGATCGTCGAGATCGGTCACATCGTCCACCGTGAGGCAATCGGCGAGAAGGGACACGGCGTCCCCGTCGGCGACGGCGTGGACGGGATCGGTGAGGTCGAGGGCGTGTGCGACCTCGGTCGCCTTCCACGCCGGGCTCAAGAGGACCGCCGCCGCCCCCACCTTGCTCATCCCATGGACGGCGACCACGAACTCCATGCGGTTGGCCGTCATCAGCGCGACACGATCACCGGCCGCCACCCCCTGTGCCACGAGGTGGCGGCCGAACGCATTGCTCAGGTCGTCGAGCTGGCGAAACGACCACGCATCGTCGCCACTCCGGAGCGCGGTGCGATCCCCGAACCGGTCCGCGGCTCGCTCGAGGCCTTCGTGCATCAGGACCGCACCCATTGGAAACATTCTTCTCTCAATTGAGATCCATCGTCAACACAGAACGGATGTAGACTTCTCCTCCATGCAGATCAGGGAAATGCACCGGTGATGGCCGACGAGGGAGACGACGTACGGCGCGAGATCATCGACACCGTCCGCCGATTCGTGGCGCGTGAGGTCACGCCCGTCGCATCGGAAATGGAGCGCGAGGACCGCTTCCCCGCCGACATCGTGGAGCACATGCGCCACCTCGGCTTGTTCGGCGTCACCATTCCGGAGTCCTACGGAGGGCTCGGACTGGACCTCCTGACGTACGTGGGCGTCATCGAGGAGCTGGCCTACGGATGGATGAGCCTGACCGGCGTGGTCAACACCCACACCATGGTGGCGACCCTGCTCCTTCACCACGGCGACGAGGCCCAGAAGCGACGCTGGCTGCCGTCGCTCGCCTCGGGGGAACGGCGAGGAGCACTGTCCCTCTCGGAGCCGGACGCCGGCAGCGACACCCGCAACATCGCGTGCCGGGCGCAACGCGACGGGGACGAATACGTGGTCAACGGCACCAAAGCCTGGGTCACCAACGGCGAGCGCGCCGGAATCGTGGCGCTGGCCGCTCGGACGGAGGAGGGCATCTCAGCCTTCATCGTGGAAAAGGAGCCCGGCACCCGCTTCGAGGGGATCTCCGTCAGCAAGCACGTGGGCAAGCTCGGATACAAAGGCGTGGAGACCGTCGAGATGGCGTACACCGACCATCGGCTCCCGGCCGAGAACCTCATCGGCACGCCGGGTCGGGGCCTCGCCCAGATCCTTGGGGTGCTCGAACTGGGCCGGATCAACATCGCGTCGCGGGCCGTGGGCGTGGCTCGCGCCGCCTTCGACGCTGCGCTCGACTACGCGCAGCAACGCACCACCTTCGGCAAGCCCATCGCGGAGCACCAGGCCATCCAACTCAAACTGGCCGACATGGCGACCCGGCTCGAAGCGGCCCGGCTCCTGACCCGCAATGCCGCCGAGCGGAAGATGGCCGGCCTGCGCTGTGACGTCGAGGCCGGTATGGCCAAGTTGTTCGCCAGTGAGACCGCGCTCGAACTCGCAACCGAAGCCATGCGCATCCACGGCGGCGTCGGCTACACCACAGACCTGCCCGTGGAGCGCTACTACCGGGACGCCCCCCTGATGGTGATCGGCGAGGGCACCAACGAGATCCAGAGGCTGGTCATCGCGCGAGGCCTCCTGGCGCGCGCCCGTGGCTAAGGAGGCGTGGGCGAGAGACGGCCGGCGCGCTCGGCCAGCTCGCGCAACACTTCGTCCGTATGCTGCCCGAGTGCCGGGACCGGCGCGGGCCTAGCGCCGGCGCGACCCGAGAAGCTGACCGGCCCGTTGACGGACCGCTGCACGGTGCCCGTGGACCCGCCGTCGACCTCCACGATGCCGTCGTTGGCCAACAGCTGCGGGTCGACGACGACCTCGGCCGGCGCTTGCGCCGGCGCCCACCAGACCCCCTCATCGTCGAACCGCTCCGCCCACATGGCCAGAGGGTGCTGGGCGATGATCTCGTCCAAGATGGCGATGACCTCGGTCCGATGGCGCCGAATGGCGGTGGCGTCGGCGAAACGCGGGTCCTCCAGCAGTTCGGGATGGCCGAGGGCACGGCACACGGCATCGATGTGCCGGGCCGCCTCGAGACCGGTGAAGAAGAACCATCGGCCGTCGCCCGCACGGTACGGGTTCATCAGGGGCGCCTGATTCCGATCCCTCGGCTCGGCCCGCGCGACCTTGCCGAGGGTCATCTGCAGCCCGAGATCCCACCCGAGGACATAGGCGCCCGTCCGGAGCAGTGACACCTCGACGACCTGACCCCGGCCCGTCTGGCGCTGCTCCACCACGGCCGCCAGGAGGCCGGCCAGCGCGGCAAGCCCGGTGATATGGTCACCGATCCCGCCCCGGGCGTTGAGCGGACTTCCGGCGTCGTCAGCCATCTGCACCGACAATCCAGATCGGGCCCAGAATGCGCCGATGTCGTAGGTCGGACGATTCCGATCGTCGCCGCGCAGGCCATAGCCGCTGATGCTGCAATACACCAGGCGAGGGTGGCGGGCGACGGTGGCGACGGGCTCCAGGTCGAGCCCGTCGAGGGAGTCCGGTCGGAGGTTGCTGATGAAGACATCGGCCGTGGCGATCAGATCCTCGAGATGCTGCCGGTCTCCCGCCCCGCGCAGGTTGAGCACAACGCTCCGCTTGCCCCGGTTGTCCAGGGCGAAGGCTGGGTTCGGCATGTCGCTCTCGATACCGAGCGACCCGAAGACCCGTCGCATCGGGTCGCCCGCCGGTGCTTCGACCTTGATGACGTCGGCGCCCCAATCGGCCAGGAGGGCCGCGGCCGCCGGCGCGGCGACCCAGACGCCCATTTCGACCACCCGGAGGCCGGCGAAGGTGGAGAGGCCGCGAACGGTGCCTTCGGTCACGTGGCGGCTCCCGAGCGGTCGCGCGCGAACTGCTCTCGCAGCTGGTCCTTCATCACCTTCCCCGTGGCGTTCACCGGCAGCTCGTCGACCACCTCGACCACCCGGGGGACCTTGAAATTCGCCATCTGGTCCCGGCACCACGGGATGAGATCGGGGACGGCCCGCGCCCCGGATCGCGTGACGACGACGGCCATCCCGACCTCTCCCAGGCGTTCGTCGGGGATACCGACGACGGCCGCCTGCCGGATGTCAGGATGGCGCAGGAGGGCATTCTCGATCTCGGCCGGGTACGCGTTGAATCCGCCGACGATGAACATGTCCTTGACCCGCCCGACGATGCGCAGGTAACCCGCACCGTCGACCACTCCCAGGTCACCCGTTCGCAGCCAGCCTTCCGGAGTGAGCGCGTGAGCCGTCGCCTCGGGATCATCGAGATAGCCCGCCATCACGCTTCCGCCCCGGAGCAGCACCTCGCCAGGTTGTCCGGTCGCCACGTCGACCTCGCCGTCGACTATGCGGATCTCGAAGCCTGGGCGCGGCCGTCCGACGGTCGTCGCGATGGTCTCCACGTCATCCCCCGGAGTCGTCGCTGCCGCCGTGCCCGCCTCCGTGAGGCCGTAGCCGGTGATGACCGTCGAGAACGGCAATTCGTCGACGACGCGGCGCACGAGTTCGACGGGGACGTCGGCCGCCCCGGTCACCGCCACCCGCAGGCTGGAGAGTTGAGCCATTTCTCGTCGGGGGTGGTCGAGGATGGCCTGATACAACGTCGGCGGCCCGGGGAGCACCGTCACCCGCTCGGTGTCGACGCGCGCCAGAACCCGGTCGATGTCGAACACCGCTTCCGGCAGCATCATCGCGCCGCTCGCGACACAGGCCAAGATGCCTGCCTTCAGGCCGAACATGTGAAAATACGGGTTGACCATGAGGTAACGGTCATCCGCACAGAGCCCCGTCATCTCCACCCAGTCGGTGGCGACACCCAGGGTCCGACCGTGGGTCATGACGACGCCCTTGGGTGAGCCCGTCGTCCCCGAGGTGAAGAGGATGTCCGAGGGATCGTCGGGCCCCACCCGGGAGCGCCGGCGATCGACCAGGTCTCGATCGCCCTCAGTAGCCCGCCCGAGAAACTCAGCCCATGGCACCGTGCCGCGGGGAGCCTCCCCACTCGCGATGACAACGGTCGCCAGGTCCGGGAGCTCGACCTCGGTGCCCCGCAGCAGGGCGACGTAGTCGGTCCCGAGGAAATCGGTGACGGTCACCAATGCCCGGGCGCGGGTCCGCACGAGCAGCTCGGCAGCTTCGGCACCCTTGAAGCGCGTGTTGACGGGGACGAGGACACATCCCGCCATGCTGAGACCAAGCATGGCGACCACCCACTCGGCACTGTTGAACGCCCAGAGCGCAACCCGGGACCCGGGTTCCACTCCCGAAGCCACGAGTGCCGCGCCGAACGAACGGGCTTCGTTGCCCAGCTCGGCGTAGGTGAGCCGGGTCTCTCCGTCCTCGATGGCCGGGTGGGTGGCCAGCCGTTCGGCAGCGCTGGCGACCATCTCCGGGATGCTCCGCCACGGGCCGCCCGTCGGGTTCATCGAACGACGGCGTCAGCGACGTTCATCAATCTGGCGAGGTTGCCGCCCATGATCTTGCGTACGGACTCCTCGTCGAGTCCTTCGAGCTCGTCGACATAGCTCACCGGATCGGCCAAACCCTCGGGGTGGGGGTAGTCAGACCCGAACAGCACGTGGTCAACGCCGATGAGCTGGGCCAGGGCGCCGAGGTCCTCCTCCCAGAACGGGCTGATGTAGATATTGCGCTTGACGACCTCGACCGGGTCCTCGAGAAATTCCTGGGGCATTTTCTTGTAGACGTCGGCCAAGTTCTTCAGGAGCGGCTCGACCCAACTGCTGCCGTTCTCGATCACGGCCACCTTGAGGTCGGGGAACCGCGACAGGGCACCGTGGCAGACGAGCGCTGACACGGCATCCTCCACTGGCCGCCAGGCGGAGAGCATCCGGAACGCTTGCGGCTGGAACGGCAGCATCTCGCAGTCGTTGCCCATCCAGTCGTTGGTGTAGCGCTCGTACCCGCTGTCCGAGGAGTGCATGGCGACCAGGATGTCGCTGTCCACCACCTTCTGCCAGAACGGGTCGAACTCCTCCAGACCAAAGGAGCGGGGCCCGCGGTAGCCCGAGACCGGTGCCGGCCGGATGAGCACGACCCGCGCCCCGCGCTCGAGCACCCATTCGAGCTCCTCGATGGCCCGATCCACCACGGGCAGCGTGATGACCGGCGTGGCGAAGATGCGCCCCTGGTAATCGAACGTCCACGTCTCGTGGAGCCACTGGTTGAGGGCGTGGATGGTGGCGTGGGTCAGGTCGGGGTCGTCCCGCATCCGCTCCTCGATGAGGCTGGCCAGCGTCGGGAACATGAGGGCACGGTCGATGCCCTGCTCGTCCATCAGCTCGATGCGCGCCGCCGGCTCGCGGAACGCGGGAATCGCCTTCATGGGCTCGCCGAAGATCTCCCGCCTGCTCTTGCCCTCGGGATTGCCGATCCGGAAATAGTCTTCCTGTGCCCCGGGACGGGCCACCACGTCGAACGTCGGGTTGGGGATGTACTCGCTGATGCGGCCCCGCACCACGATCTTCGTCCGGCCGTGCACATCGACGTAGTCGACGGCACCCCGGTAGCGCTCCGGAAGGAACTTGGTCAACGCGTCACGCGTCTCGTAGAGGTGGTTGTCCGCATCGAACAAGGGGATACTGAGCGTCTTCGTCGACATGGCCTTCTCCTTGAGCCGTCCCGTGGGAGAACGATACTATGTAACACAGAGAATAGCGTTTCTGCGGGGACGACGCCAGCTGGGACACCGCTGCTCGCCGGGACCCCGATCGGCTGACCGCGCCGCCGCCCCTCCATGGGGAGCCGCGGTCGGCGACCGACGGAGAACGTGCTTCTGTCCCTTGTGCAATGCTTGTCGTGCTCGTCGACCATAGGCGGGCCCGTAACGCACGAAAGGGTGGCGCGTCGCGACATGGGTTGGGCAAGGGGTGCGCGCAGGGCAACGGTGGGCACCGCCGCATGGCCGCTCATGGCGCCGGCACCGCCCGCAGCGCACCCGGGGGATGCCGGTGCACGAAGGCGCATCGGCCGATGCGGTGACATCCTCCCTGCGTCATATTCGTGTCCGACGTTCGCGCCCGCCACCGATGGGGACCGAAGATGACCACAATGCACTCCGACGTGTACTACGACCCGTACGACTTCGAGATCGATTCGGATCCGTATCCCGTCTGGAAGCGGCTGCGCGACGAGCGGCCCCTGTACTACAACGAACGCTACGACTTCTACGCCGTGAGCCGCTTCGCCGACGTCGATCGCTGCTCCATGGATTGGGAGTCGTATATCTCCGGCAAGGGAACCGTCCTCGAGCTCATCAAGAGTGGCATGGACATTCCACCCGGATCCATCATCTTCGAGGATCCTCCGACGCACCATATTCATCGTCGCCTCCTGTCGCGGGTGTTCTCACCGCGCAACATCAGCGATCTCGAGCCCAAGGTGCGGGAATTCTGCGCGCGCAGTCTCGATCCTCTCGTCAATGCGGGAGGGTTCGATTTCATCGCGGACCTCGGCGCCCAAATGCCCATGCGCATCATCGGCATGTTGCTGGGCATCCCCGAGCAGGATCAGGAGGCCATCCGCAACCGCATCGATGAGGGCCTTCGCTTGACCGAGAGCGCCATGCCCGATGTCGACGTCTCCTTCGGTGAAGGGGCCAGCACGGGGGAAGGGTTCGAGGAGTACATCGAGTGGCGGGCGACCCACCCGTCCGATGACTTGATGACCGACATCCTTCATGCCGAGTTCGAGGACGAGACGGGGACGGTACGCCGCCTCACCCGCCAGGAGGTCCTCAACTATGTGAACCTCCTGGCCGCCGCCGGCAACGAGACCACGACACGCCTGATCGGGTGGACGGGCAAGGTGCTCGCCGACCATCCCGACCAACGCCGCCTGCTGGTCGAGCAGCGCGACCTGGTGCCGAGCGCGATCGAGGAGCTGTTGCGCTTCGAGTCACCCTCACCCGTCCAGGCTCGGTACGTCACCCGGGACGTGGAGCATCACGGCCACGACGTACCAGCCGGGAGCGTGATCCTGCTCCTGACGGCCGCGGCGAATCGCGACGAGCGCAAGTTCGCCGATGCCGACCGGTTCGACGTCCACCGCCAGATCGACCATCACCTGGCCTTCGGCTATGGCATCCACTTCTGCCTCGGATCGGCCCTGGCGAGGCTCGAGGGCCGCATTGCGCTCGACGAAGTGCTGCAACGGTTCCCCACGTGGGACGTCGATTGGGACCACGCGGTACAGGCGCGGACATCGACGGTGCGGGGCTGGGAGTGCCTCCCCGTGATCACCCCCTGAAGGGAGCATGCCGTGACACCGAAAGAGCAGGGTCTGTCCATGAGGACCGTTGTCGTCGGCGCTTCGAGTGGGCTCGGCCGGTCGACCGCGATTGGACTGGGCCAGCGGGGTGCGACCGTCGCGCTGCTGGCCAGGCGACACGACAGACTCGTGGACGCCGCCAAGGAGGCCGGTCCCGGAGCACTGGCCATCACCTGTGACGTCAGGGAGGATGCCTCGTGCCGCGCCGCGATCGAGGAGGCGGCCGGCGGACTCGGCGGTATCGACGCGCTCGTCTACGCCACCGGCATCGGCCCCCTCGGCCGCCTCATCGACGTCAGTGCCGAGACCTGGCGACGTACGTTCGACACCAATGTGATCGGAGCTGCGCTCGTGACGGCCGCGGCCGTCCCCCACCTCGCCGCATCGAGCGGTCGGGCCGCCTACCTGACCTCCATCAACGGTTCGATCACCCCACCGTGGCCCGGTCTCGGTGCGTACGCCACGAGCAAGGCGGCTCTCGAGACGCTGGTCGAGGCCTGGCGCAGTGAACATCCCGAGGTCGGCTTCACCCGCGTCATCGTCGGCGATTGTGCGGGCGGCGAGGGCGCATCCGCTACGGAGTTCGCGGCCGATTGGGACTGGGACCTCGCGGCAGATCTGCATCCGATTTGGCAGGCCCGCAACTACCTGAGCGGCACGTTGTTGGAAGTGGACGAGCTCGTGCGGGTCATCGACACCGTGCTGCGGTGCGGCGCCAGCGCCAACATTCCGTCGGTGGCCGTCACACCCCGGCCGGCTGGTTGACGCCACCATCCTCGCGGGTGGGCCGCGCCCGCCCCACCCGCCTCACGACGGCGAGGGGCACGCGATGGAGCCGACCCGCTCCAGGCGCAGCGATGAGGTTCCGAGCTCGTCTTCCATCCGTCCTCCGCACCTCCGGGCCACGACATTCGTGGGCTCCGTACGATATTCTGACTCGCGGAAATTCCGCAACGGCGTACCGTCTGAGGACAACCCCATTTTCACCCCCGATCGAAGGAGCGCTCCATGGCCCGTCCGCACACGCCGCAGCTCATCTCCTTGCGCAGCGCCCGCATGCTCGATGTGGTCAAGGGTGAGATCGTGGCCCCCGGCAGTCTCTTGGTCGAAGGTGAACGCATCGTCGAGGTCGCGCCATCCGCTGTACCACGCGATGCGGTGCCCATCGATCTCGGTGATCTCACGCTCCTCCCCGGGCTCATGGACATGGAAGTCAATCTACTTCTCGGCGGGCCTGACCATCGCAGCCCCCTCATCGCGGTGCAGGACGATCCGGCGGTGCGGACCCTGCGCGCGGTGGCCAACGCCCGGCGCACCTTGCGGGCCGGGTTCACCACCGTACGGAACCTTGGCCTGTTCATTCAGACCGGCGGGCTGCTGCTGGACGTCGCCTTGAAGAAGGCGATCGATCACGGCTGGATCGAGGGCCCGCGAGTCGTGCCCGCCGGCCACGCCATCACGCCGACCGGCGGGCACCTCGATCCGACGATGTTCCAGGCCTTTGCGCCGCACATCATGCCGCTCACCGTCGAGGAGGGCATTGCCAACGGTGTCAGTGAGGTGCGTCGAGCGGTGCGGTACCAGATCAAGCACGGAGCGCAATTGATCAAGGTCTGTGCATCGGGCGGGGTCATGTCGCACACCGGCCCGGCCGGAGCGCAGCAGTACTCCGACGAGGAACTGAGAGCGATCACCGACGAAGCGCACCGTGCGGGGCTCAAGGTCGCCGCCCACGCCCACGGTGACGATGGCATTCGCGCCGCCCTCGAGGCCGGCATCGACTGCATCGAGCATGGGTCACTCATGACCGACGAGACCCTTGACCTCCTCATCGAGCTCGGGAGGTTCCTCGTGCCCACCACCTACCTCGCCGATGGCATGGACGTCTCCCAAGCGGCGCCCGAGTTACAGGCCAAAGCCGCCGAGGTGTTCCCCCGAGCCAAGGAGACCATCCGGAAGGCCGTCGCTCGGGGGGCGCGCATCGCCTGCGGGACGGACGCGCCGGCCATCCCCCACGGACGGAACGCCAAGGAGCTGCTCGCCCTCGTCGACCGCGGCATGACCCCCCTCGGGGCGATCCGCGCCGCGACGTTGGTCGCGGCTGAGCTCATCGACGTCGACGACCGTGGTCGTCTGGAGGCCGACCTCTTCGCCGACGTCATCGCCGTGCCCGGAGATCCCCTGACCGACATCGGGGTGACCGAGGATGTCCGTTTCGTGATGAAGGGCGGTCAGGTGTATCACCATGAAGGGGCCACCCCCTGAGGGCACCACCCCCGCCGCCGGTCGGGCCGCTCAGGGGGCGGAAGCGGTCCCGATGCCGTGGAGGATCAGGTCCCAGAGGTACTCGGCGGCGTCACTGTCGTGGGAACGCACGGACAGACCACCGATGGTCGCCGAGAAGGCGTTGAACATGATCGCCTAGAGCACGATGCCGACGACGGGCCCGTCGCGGAGCCCGGGGCGGACGGCTCCGGCCGTGGCCGCCTCCTCGAGGATCTCCTCGAGGAGCGCGACGAG
>JBKQIP010000244.1:0-19854 GCA_052148295.1 Acidimicrobiales bacterium | reverse complement strand
CGTTGTGGGCCACGACGTCGTCACCGCTCTGGGGATCCCGGCCGACGGTGCGCGGGATCCGGAGGAGCTCGAGCGCCTGCTCCAGAGTGATCGTGGCCGGATCCATGGTGGAGAAGAGCGACGACGTGCGCGGCTTGGGCGCACCATCGCCCGCCTCGCCGACCTGCACGTACGGGCCGAAGCGACCGGCCTTGACCTGGACGTCGAGGCCCGAATCGGGATCGGTGCCCAGCACCCGGTCGTTGGACGGTGCGGCCAACAGGTCCTCGGCCCGGGCGACCGTCAGCTCGTCGGGGCACATGTCGTCGGGCAGCGAGGCCCGGTCCTCACCCCGCTGGAGGTACGGCCCGTAGCGGCCGACCCGGGCCACAATCGGCGTGCCGTCGGCGCCCTGGCCGATCGGGATGGAATTGATCTCACGGGCGTCGATCTCCCCGAGATGCGCCGCCACGCTCGCCTTCAGGCCCATCGCCCCACCATTGGCCGGCGCGGTGCCGTCGGCGTCCGCCCCCTGGGCCGGGCCCGCTCCCACGGTGCCGAAGTAGAAGCGGGAGAGCCAGGGCAGCGCCTCCTCCCGGCCCGAGGCGATCTCGTCGAGGTCGTCCTCCATGCTGGCCGTGAACCCGTAGTCGACCAGATTGCCGAAGTAGCGCTCGAGCAGGCCGACCACGGCGAAGGCGGTGAAGCTCGGCACCAGGGCCGTGCCCTTCTTCCAGACGTAGCCCCGGTCGAGGATGGTGGCGATGACGCTGGCGTAGGTCGAGGGCCGGCCCACGCCGAGCTCCTCCATCGCCTTGACCAACGAGGCCTCGGTGTAGCGGGCGGGCGGCTGCGTGCTGTGGGACCCGGGCTCGAAGGCGGTCCCGTCGACCACGTCGCCCACCGCCAGCGCCGGCAGGACCACCTCGCGGTCGGCCAGTTCGGCCTCGGGGTCGTCCTCGCCCTCCACGTAGGCCCGGAGGAACCCCGGGAAGGCGATGACCCGGCCACTGGCCGAGAACTCCGCCTCGTCGCCCGTGGCCACCCCCTCCACCCCGGCCGGCACGGCGCAGGCCAGGCGCACCTGGGCGCTGGTGCCGGTGGCGTCGTTCATCTGGGAGGCCACCGTGCGCATCCAGATCAGCTCGTACAGGCGGAGCTCGTCGCCCGTCAGGGAGCGGCCGGCCTGCTCGGGCGTGCGGAAGGTCTCCCCGGCCGGGCGAATGGCCTCGTGCGCCTCCTGGGCGTTCTTGACCTTGCGCTCGTAGCGCCGCGGCCGGTCGGGCACATAGGCCGCGCCGTACATCTCGCCGGCCTGGGTGCGGGCCGCCGTCAGCGCCTCGTCGGACAGGGTGGTCGAGTCGGTGCGCATGTAGGTGATGAAGCCCTGCTCGTACAGGCGCTGGGCCACCTGCATGGCCCGCTGCGCGCTGAAGCGCAACTTGCGGCCGGCCTCCTGCTGCAGGGTCGAGGTCATGAACGGGGGAGCCGGGGAGCGGCGGAACGGCTTCTCCGTCACCGCCTTGACGGCGAAGGCCTGGCCGGTCAGGGCCGAGGCGAGCGCCGTGGCCTCGCCCTCGGCCAGCACCCGCGCCGTGCCCTTCTGCTCGCCGTCATCGTTGAAGTCCCGGCCCGACGCGATGGCCCGGCCACCCAGCGACACCAGCGCCGCGCCGAAGCCGGCCGGCGCCTGGGCGTGGGTGAAGGTCCCCTCGATGCCCCACCAGGTGGCCGAGCGGAAGCGCATCCGCGCCCGCTCGCGTTCGACCACCATGCGGGTGGCCACGCTCTGGACCCGGCCGGCCGAGAGCCGCGGCATGACCTTGCGCCACAGGACGGGCGACACCTCGTAGCCGTAGAGCCGGTCGAGGATCCGCCGTGCCTCCTGGGCGTCGACCAGCCGGCGATCGAGATCGCCCGACTCCTCGACGGCCCGGGCGATGGCGGCCGGGGTGATCTCGTGGAACACCATCCGCTTGACCGGCACGGTGGGATTGAGCACCTCGGAGAGATGCCAGGCGATCGATTCCCCCTCCCGGTCCTCGTCGGTGGCGAGGTAGAGCACGTCGACGTTCTTGAGCACCCGCTTGAGATTGGCCACGACCGCCTTCTTCGAGCCCGACACCACGTAGAGCGGTTTGAAGCCGTTGTCGACGTCGACCCCGAGGCGGGCCCACGCCTCACCCTTGTAGGCCTCGGGCACCTCGTCGGCGCCGCGGGGCAGGTCCCGGATGTGGCCGATGGAGGACTCGACGATGAAGTCGGGGCCGAGCAGACCGCCGATGGTGCGCGCCTTGGCCGGGGACTCCACGATCACCAGGGCCTTAGCCACGGCGCACCCCTGCGGGCATCGGGTCCTCGCTCAGTGCCCTCGGCATGGTCTCGCAAGGTTGGAGGTCAGCCACCCGCCTGTCAAGGGCGGGATGGTCCACCGGGGTGGCAGCTCCACGCGTGATTCCGACGTTGACCAGGTCAGTCTCCGGAAACGGCGGCCACCGCGGGAGGTGCCTCGACGTACTCCGCGTCCATCGACTCGCTGCCCCGCTTGGAGAAGGCCAGGGCGGCCAGCAGGACGACGAGGGCGACCCCGGCGATGGTCAGGCGGGCCGCCGTGTGGTGCTGCAACGAGATGACGGCCGGCAGCACCAGCAGCGAGACCAGGTTCATCACCTTGACCATCGGGTTGAGGGCCGGCCCGGCCGTGTCCTTGAAGGGGTCGCCCACGGTGTCGCCGATGACGGCGGCCTTGTGCGCCTCGGAGCCCTTGCCCCCCTCGTTGCCGTCCTCGATGAACTTCTTGGCGTTGTCCCACGCCCCACCGGAATTGGAGAGGGTGTTGGCCATGAGCTGGCCGGTCAGGATGGTCCCGGCCAGGAACGCCCCCAGGGCCAGGTAGTTGATCCCGAACCCGACGATGATGGGCGACAGGATGGCCAGCAGCGCCGGCGTGGCCAGCTCGCGCTGGGCCGCCGCGGTGCAGATGGAGATGACCCGCCCGTACTCGGGCTTCTCGCTGTAGTCCATGATCCCCGGGTGCTCGCGGAACTGGCGCCGCACCTCGAGCACGACGGTCCCGGCCGAGCGGCCCACCGCCCGGATGGCCAGCGACGAGAACAGGAAGGCGATGGACCCGCCGATGAGCAACCCGATGACGGTGGTCGGGTTGGCCACGTTGATCTGGATGATCGAGAAGACCTTGGCCCCGGTGGCGTGCAGACCGGGGACCTGCTCCCCGATCGTCTCGATGAAGGAGGCGAACAGGGCGACGGCGGCGATCACGGCGGAGCCGATGGCCACGCCCTTGGTGATGGCCTTGGTGGTGTTGCCCACGGCGTCGAGACTGACCATGATGCGCTCGGCCTCCCCGGTGAACTCGCCGGACATCTCGGCGATGCCCGCCGCGTTGTCCGAGACCGGGCCGAAGCTGTCCTCGGAGACCACCATGCCGGCGGTGGCCAGCAGGCCGATGCCGATGAGGGCCACCAGGTAGAAGGTGAGCTCGATGTTGCCGTCGCCCAGCCCGATGGCCACCCCGATGGCGATGGCGATGGCGATGATGGCCCACACCGAGGACTCGAGGCCGATGGAGAAGCCCGACAGCACCGTGGTGGCCGGCCCGGTCCGGGCCGACGCCGCGATCTCCTTGACCGGGCCCCGCTCGGTGGAGGTGAACTGCTCGGTGATCTGGCTGGCCACCAGGGAGAGCACCACCCCGGTGAGCACGGCGTAGAAGACCTTGAGGTCGTGCACGTAGAACTGGGCCACCAAGAAGGCGCCGATCACGGTGAGGAGGGCGGCCAACCAGAACCCCCGGTTGATGGGCGACAGGGCGTTGCGGTCCCGGCGCCGCGCCCGCACCACCAGGACCCCGATGAGGGAGGCGAAGATCCCCAGGGCCGGGACGATGAGCGGGTAGAGCACCGCCGGGGTCGGGTTGTGGTGGATGGTCCGGAAGGCCGAGAAGCCCAAAATGAGCGCGGCGATGATGGTGATCTCGTAGGACTCGAACAGGTCGGCCGCCATGCCGGCGCAGTCACCCACGTTGTCGCCCACGTTGTCGGCGATGGTCGCCGCGTTGCGGGGGTCGTCCTCGGGGATGCCGGCTTCGACCTTGCCCACCAGGTCGGCCCCGACGTCGGCCGCCTTGGTGAAGATGCCGCCGCCCACGCGCATGAAGAGTGCGATCAGCGAGGCACCGAAGGCGAAGCCGATGAGGACGGCGGTGGCCGAGTTCTGGAAGATGAGCACGATGGCCGTGGCCCCCGACAGGCCGAGGCCCACGCACAGCATGCCGGTGACCGCACCGGTGCGGAAGGCCACCCGCAGCGCGCCGGCCATGCCGGCGCCCTCCGACGCCGCGGCCGCCGTGCGCACGTTGCCCCGCACGGCGATGCTCATGCCGATGAACCCGGTCAGGCCGGAGAAGGTGGCGCCGAAGAGGAAGCAGATGACGCGATAGAGCCCGTCCTGGGCGAAGGAGAGGGCGAGCACGGTGTGCCCGTCCTGCACGATCGGCAAGCCCAGCGGGCCCAGCTTCACCACCTCGGTGGCGGTGAAGAAGATGAGGACGGCCAGGGGGATGACGATGATGGCGATGGCCCGGAACTGCCGGCCCAGGAAGGCCTGGGCCCCTTCTTGGACCGCCAGGGCGATCTCCTTCATCTTGGGGGTCCCCTGATCCGCCGCCAGGACGTTGCGGGCCAGCAGGAGGCCGGCCACGATGCCGACGATCCCCGCGGCCAGGCAGATGTACAGCCAGGTCTTGTCCACCCCACCGAGGTGGAAGTTCTGGTATCCACCCTTAGCGGCTAGGAGATTGATCATGCCCGGTGTGCCCTTTCTCTCTCGATCCGTGTTGCGAGGGTTCGTCCATGGTGGGCCAGATCCTTACCCCGTGCGGTGTCATTCATGGCCCAGCGGTGAACTATCCCGTCCTCCCAGGTCGTCGGCGCGCCCCGGCGGCGCGCCCGACGACGGGCCGGGGGGGACGTTAGCGACTGGCGCGGGGGGGAGCAAGATCCGCCGCCTTCTCGGCCCCCGCCTTCGACCCCCGCTCCGGGGCGGGGATCATTCCCCGGACCCGTCACTCTCCGCCCCCGACACCAGCTCGAAGGAGGGATTGAGCAAGGCCGGCCGCCGGCCCCAGGCCCCCACCATGCCCTCGGCCACCAGGCGCGCTCCGGGTTCGATGCCGGCGATTCTCCGACGTCCCTGGAACACCAGGAGCAGGCCCCCCGTGCCGTCGCCGAGCACACACTCGAGGTTGGAGGTGCCGGCCCGGGGCTGCACGCGGACCGACTTGACCCGGCCGGCCACCCTGACCCGCTGGCGCGCCACGACACCCGCGATGGGCTGCGTGGTGCCCGCCCGGCGGGCCAGCTCGTCGTCGGCCTGGGACACGACCGTGGCCCGGCGCGCGCTCTCCTTGCGCTGGGGCCGGCCGGGAGCGCCGCGCCCCTCGGTGGTGTCGACCGGAGGTGCTCCGGCCGCGGCCTCGCCGCCGGGGACACCGCCGCCGGCGCCCCACCGGCGGCGACCGGCGAACTGCCCCGGGAGGTTGTAGGGGATGATGGTGGCGCTGACGTGCGGCACCAGGTCGAGAACGGCGGCGATCTTGTCCGCCGTCCGATCGTGGAGGAAGCGCTGCCAGATCCGGGCGTAGCCCCGCCGGGGCAGGACGACGGTGCACTCGGTGTCGCCGTCCAAGGTGGCATCCGCCACCAGCTCGATGGCCGCCCGGCCCAGGCGCCGGTCGGGGCACTCGATGATGTCGAGCGGCAGGCGGGCCAACCCGAGTCGCCCCCACTCCTCTTGGAGCTCCCGGGCCTCCTTGGAGTCGATGTCGAAGTGCACGGCGCGCAGGTCGTCGGGTGCCAACGAGCGGGCGTACTGGAGGGCCCGGGCCGTGGCCATGTCGAGCCGGTCGACCAGGACGATGGCCACGCTGCGGCGCAGCAGGGGCGCCACCACGGCCTGCTGGGCCCCGACCTCGAGCAGCTCGGCCTCGCGCGCGTACTGCCGGTGCAGGCGGATCAGCCCCAGGTACATCAGCGGGGCCACCACCACGATCACCCACGCCCCCTCCTTGAACTTCACCACGGCGAAGATCAGGACCACGAAGGCCGTGAGCACCGCCGAGAAGCCGTTGACCGCCACGCCGCGTCGCCAGTGCGGTCCCCGCTCGGTGAGGTGGTGCTTCACCATCCCCGACCCGGCCATGGCGAAGCCGGTGAAGACACCGATGGCGTAGAGCGCCACCAGACCGTTGACCTGTGCCCCGGTGGCCACCAGCAGGGCAACGGCCACGATCGCCAACACGATGATGCCGTTGGAGAAGGCCAGTCGGTGGCCGCGCCGGGTCAGCTGCCGGGGCAAGAAGCGATCGCCCGCCACGAAGTTGGCCAGGAAGGGGAACCCGTTGAAGCTGGTGTTGCCGCCGGTGTAGAGGATGAGCATGGTGGCCAGCAGGACCACGTAGAAGAGCACCCGCCCGATGACCCCGGTACCCAGGACGTATCGCACCTCCTGGGAGACCACGGTGGGCGAGCCGGCCGCATAGGGGACGGCATGGGTCCAGTGGGCCAGCAAGGTCACCCCCAGCACCAGGAAGGCCAGCACCGAGCTCATGATGACCAGGGTGATCCGGGCGTTGACCGACTCGGGATGGCGGAAGCTGCTCACCCCATTGGAGATGGCCTCGAGCCCGGTGAGCGACGAGCCACCGTTGGCGAACGAGCGCAGCAGGGTGATGAAGGCCAGGCCCATGAGCAGGCCCGAGCCGGGGTGGCCCACGGTGTAGCCGAGCGTCTGGTCGGAGGGGATGGGGTGGGCGTACAACTGCCCCATGGCCTCCTTGATGTAGCCCACGATGACGACGGCGCCCAGGCTGAAAATGAAGAAGTAGGTGGGGAAGGCGAAGAAGCGGCCCGCCTCGCGGATGCCGCGCAGATTGCCGTAGAGGAGCACGGCCACCACCGCCAGCGAGATGGGGACGGTGCCCGGAAGCAGGGAGGGGGCGGCGCTGGTGAGCGCGGCGGTGCCGGCCGCCACCTGGACGGCCACGGTGACCGTGTAGTCGATGAGCAGGGCCACCGCCGCCACCTGGGCCACCTTGGGCCCGAAGTTGTCGCGGGCCACCACGTAGGAGCCGCCGGCCTTCGTGTAGAACGCGATGACGTCGAGGTAGGACAGCGTCACGAAGAACAACACGCCCAGGACGGCCAGCGTGATGGGCACCACCAGGCTGAAGGCGGCCAGCCCCACGTACGGCACGAGCTGGTTGAGCATCTCCTCGGTGCCGTAGGCCGACGACGAGATGCAGTCGGGGGCCAGGACACCGAGGGCGATGGGCCGACGCAGCCGCTCGCTGCTCAGCTGCTCGGTGACCAGCGGGGGGCCCAGGAGCTTGTTCTTCAGCCGGTAGCGCAGGGTCTCGGGAATGCTCTCCGCGGTGATCCCCGGCAGCGGGACCGACGAGGAGGAGCCTGGGCTGACCACGGCGCCAGCGTAGGAGCAATCGGGCGCATCCTCCGATGACCGCCGTGACCGCTCTTTGCACACGGCGGCGCCGCGTGTTGTGCTGTGGCATGCACGTGATCGTGGTCGGATGTGGGCGGGTCGGCTCCGGTCTGGCCGTGTCCCTGACCGACGAGGGCCATACGGTCACCGTGATCGACCGGTCGGCCCGGGCCTTCCGACGGCTGAAGGACTGGAACGGCGCCCGCATCGTCGGGTCCGGATTCGACCGCGACAACCTCGAAGAGGCGGGCGCGGTGGGCGCCGACGCCCTGGCCGCCGTCACCAACGGGGACAACACCAACATCATGACGGTGCGGATCGCCCGCGAGACCTATCTCATCCCCCAAGTGGTGGCCCGCATCTACGACCCGCGCCGGGCCGAGATCTACCAGCGCCTCGGCATACCGACGGTGGCCACCGTCACCTGGACCATCGATCAGGTCCGGCGGCGCCTGCTCCCGGACCGGGCCGCGGACGACTGGTCCGATCCCTCGGGGCGCCTGACCCTGCTGGACCGGTCCCTCCCCGACGGCTGGGCCGGCAGGCGCCTGGCCGACCTCGAAGAACCCGGCCGGCTCACGCTGGTGGCGCTGACCCGTGCGGGTGTCCCCCGCCTCGACGCGCGCGAGCTGGTGGGCCAGGAGGGCGACGTCCTCCACGTCGCCGTCATGAGCGAGGCCCGGCCGGAGCTGGAGCAGCGCCTCGGCGCGGGCGGTGCCGAGTGAAGGTGGCCATCGCCGGGGCCGGCAGCGTGGGCACGGCCATCGCGGCGGATCTCTTCGCCAACGGCCACGAGGTCCTGGTGTTCGAGCAGGATCCCGATCTGGTGGAGCGCCTCCGGCCCACCCTCGACATCACCTGGATCGCCGCCGACGCCTGCGAGGTCTCGTCGCTCGACGCCGCCGGACTGTCCAGCGTCGACGTGGTGGTAGCCGCCACCGGGGACGACGAGGACAACCTGGTGATCTCGCTGCTGGCCAAGCAGGAGTTCGCCGTGCCCCGGGTGGTGGCCCGGGTCAACCATCCCAAGAACCAGTGGCTCTTCAACGAGAGCTGGGGGGTCGACGTCTCGGTGTCGACGCCACAGCTCCTCACCGCGCTGGTGGAAGAGGCCGTCTCGGTGGGCTCACTGGTGCGCCTGCTGCAGTTCCAGGGCGGGGCGGCCCACCTGGTGGAGATCACGCTCGCCGAGGACTCACCGGCCGACGGCGTCGCCATCGCCGATCTGCAATTCCCGCGCGACGCGGTGGTGGTCGCCGTGGTGCGCGAGGGCCGGTTGATCGTGCCCCGGGGCGACACGGTGCTCCAGTCCGGCGACGAGGTGCTGGTGCTGGTCACCGCCGACGCCGAGGACGCCGTGCACGCCCTGTTCATCAGCGGGTAGCACCCGGGCGCCGCCCCGCGGCACCCCGGCAACGCCCCGGCGCCGCTCGGGGCCCCAAACCGGCTCCACCAAGGTGTCACCGAATGGTCGGGCGGGCGTCACCGATGGTCATGGGGTGGCGCGGCCCCGACTTAGCATGGATGCATGGAGGCCGCCTTCTTCGACCTGGACAAGACGGTGATCGATCGCGCGTCCATCGCCGCCTTCGGCCGGCCCTTCATGAGGGGCGGCCTGATCAACCGGCGGGTGGTGGCGCGGGCGGCCGTGTCCCAGCTCATCTATCTGCACTTCGGGGCCGACGAGGACCGGCTGGCCCGGGTGCGCGAGTCGATGCTGGCCCTGACCAAGGGGTGGGACCGTTCTCAGGTGCGCCACATCGTGCGCGAGGCCATGTTGGAGACGATCGAGCCCATCATGTACGCCGAGGCGCTGGAGCTGATCGAGCTGCACCGGGCGGCCGGGCACCGCGTGTACCTGGTCTCGGCGTCCCCGGAGGAGATCGTGCTCCCCCTCTCCGAGATGCTGGGCGTCGACGGGGCCATCTGCTCGGAAGGCGAGATCGACGACGAGGGTCGCTACACCGGCCGCATGGCGTTCTACGCCTACGGTCCGGCCAAGGCGACGGCCATGCGCGCCTTGGCCGAGCGCACCGGCATCGACCTGGCGGCCAGCAGCGCCTACTCGGACTCGGCCACCGACCTCCCCATGCTCGAAGCGGTGGGCCGGCCCGTGGCGGTCAACCCCGACCGCGCCCTGGCCAAGGTGGCCCGCGAGCGCGGCTGGGAGATGCGGACCTTCATCAAGCCGGTGCGGCTGCGCGACCGGGTGGGCCGGACCACGCCGGTGGTCACGACCAGCCTGGCCGTGGCGGGAGCCGCCCTGATCCTGTGGCGCCGGGGCGCGCGGGCGCGCACGCCCGGAGGGCGCGCCGCGGCCGGAGATCCAGCCTGTGCCGGAGCGGGACGGTCAGGCGTCGCGCAGTCGCCGTGCGGCGACCACACCGAGTCCGACGATGATGAGGACCACCAAGAGCTTCTTCATGACCGCTCAGCCTATCGGCGGCCGCCGGGTCGGGGGGCAGGGCCGGCGGGCGGGGCCCCGCACCGGGGCGTTCAGCTCAGACGGTCAGCAGGTCGCGGGCCCCGGTGTCCGAGGAGGGGTGACGCAGCTTCGACATGGCCCGGGCCTCGATCTGGCGGATGCGCTCACGGGTGAGGTTGAAGTGCTCGCCCACCTCTTCGAGCGTCCGGGGCTCGCCCCGGTCGAGCCCGAAGCGCAGGCGGAGGATCTCCCGCTCGCGCTCGTCCAGGGGGGAGAGGAGGCGGCCGATCTCGTCGGGGAGCAGGGAGACCGCCGCCACCTCGAAGGGGGACTCGGCAGAACGGTCCTCGACCACGTCGCCCAGCTCGGCGTCGCCGTCCTCGCGCAGCGGCTCGGAGAGCGAGAGGGGCTCGGCGCGGAAGCGCAGGGCCTCCACCAGCTTGTCCTCGGGCATCTCCACCTCGATGCCCAGCTCGGCCAGGGTGGCCGGGCGGCCCAGCTTGAGCTCGAGCCGGGCCTGCGCCTTCTGGACCCGGGCCAGGGTGTCGCCGGCGTGGACGGGCAGCCGGATGGTGCGGCCCGTATTGGCGATGCCCCGGGTGATGGCCTGGCGGATCCACCAGGTGGCGTAGGTGGAGAATTTGAACCCCTTGCGCCAGTCGAACTTCTCCACGGCGTGCATCAGGCCCAGGTTGCCCTCTTGGATGAGGTCCAGCAGGGGCAGACCCGAGGCCTGGTACTTCTTGGCGATCGAGACCACCAGGCGCAGGTTGGACTGCACGAAGGTCTGCTGGGCCTGCTCGCCCTCCATGACGGCCCGGCGCATCTCGCGCTTCTTGGCCGTGCTGAGCCCCTTGGGGGCCCGGGCGACGTCGAGCTCCGCCTCGCGGCCGGCCTCGATGGCCTGGGCCAGCCGGACCTCGTCGTCCTTGGTCAAGAGCGGGTACTGACCGATGTCCGTCAGATAGAGCCGAACGAGATCCTCGTCATCGCGCTCAATGCGTTCCTTCGCCAAAATCTCGCCAAACCTTCCCTGACCATGCGCCACGGCAGGTCACAACCTCGCCGGGCATTCGCGCTCGATGCGTGGCTCGCGTCGATTTCGGCGCGCAACCGCTGCAAAAACAGTGTACTGGTCGCGTCAAGTTGCCCATGCAGCAGGGATTTTGTCTCACCACTCCCCGAACAAACGTTCGAGGTCCCGCTGTATCTGGGTCACTTCTCCCCCGTCGGCCCCGGCCTCCAGCTGCCGTTGCACCAGGTCCCGGCCGGCCGAGAGCTCCCGATCGGCACCGCCGTCGATCAGGCGCAGGACGGCCGTGACCGGTGCCTCGCTGAGCGGTGAGGCCCCGGCCAGGTGCCGCCGATAGCTGGCGAGCAGGCGTGGCAGCACGACGACCAGCCCGGCCAGGCGGGGCAGCGGTCCGGTGGCCTGGGCCAGCCGGTCCAGGGCCGGTCCGACGGCTCCGGGCGGCGGGCGGACCAGCGCGGGGACATCGAGGCCGGCCCGCACGGGCAGGCGGTCGCGCCACTGGGTGGCGAAGAAGCCGTGGCGGGCCGAGGCCTCGCTGAAGAACACCCGGATCTCGGGGCCGCCCTTCCCCTCACGGACCGTCCCCTCGTGGCCCGTCCCCTCACCACCGGCCCATGCCCCGGTCAGCTCGAAGAGGCGACGCTCCTGCCAGCAATAGCCCCCGACGCTCCGGTCCGACTCCTCGATCGTCCGCCAGGGAACCTCGGAGGGCTCAGGCACCGCCCTCCTCCGGCGGGGGCGGGCGGTAGCGGTTGGTGATGGGCATGCGCCGGTCCTTGCCGAAGGCCTTGGTGGTGATGCGGACGCCCGGTGGCATCTGGCGCCGCTTGTACTCGGCCCCGTCCACCAGCCGGACGACCTGATCGACCACGGCGGGATCGAAGCCGTCGGTCACCAGGTCGGCCGCCGTGCGGTCCCGCTCCACGTACCCCTGCAGCACCGGATCGAGCTCCTCGTACGGCGGGAGCGACTGGTCGTCGCGCTGGTCGGGCCGCAGCTCGGCGGAGGGCGGCTTGTCCAGCACGCTGTCGGGGATGGGGGCGGGCTCCGCGTCGAGCACGGCCCGCCGGTTGCGGTAGCGGCACAGGTCGTAGACCAGCGTCTTGGGCACGTCCTTGATCACCGCGAACCCGCCGGCGGAGTCCCCGTAGAGCGTGGAGTACCCGGTGGCCATCTCGCTCTTGTTCCCGGTCGTGAGCACCATCCATCCCTTGGCATTGGAGATACCCATGAGCAGGACGCCCCGCAGGCGGGACTGGAGGTTCTCGTCGGTCAGGCCCGAGGGCTCGCGCCCCAGGACGTCGGCCAGCATGGCGGTCGTGGCCACGTGGGCCGATTCGATGGCCACCACCCGCAGATCGATGCCCAGGCGCTCGGCCAGGAGGGCGGCATCGTGGCGCGAGCCCTCGCTCGAGTAGCGGGAGGGCATGGAGATGCCGTGGACCCGCCCGGGTCCGAGGGCGTCCACGGCGATGGTGGCCACCAGCGACGAGTCGATGCCCCCGGAGAGCCCGATGACCACATCGGTGAACCCGTTCTTGCCCACGTAGTCACGGGTGCCGAGCACCAGGGCGGCGTAGACCTCGGCATCGTCGGCCAGGGGGGCGACCAGGGTCGGGGGCGGCACCACGCGGCGCTCCCCGGGGCGGGGCTCGGTGACCACCACCCGGGGCAGGCGCAGGCCGACCACCGGGAAATGCGGCGGGGGGACGGGGATGTCCACCACGACCAGGTCGCGCTCGAACTGGGCACCGCTGGCCAGAAGGGTGCCGTCGGCGCCCATCACCAGTGAATCGCCGTCGAAGACCAGCTCGTCCTGCCCCCCGACCTGGTTGACATAGACGATGGCGCAGCCGGCCTCGGCCACCCGCTCGGCCAGCATGGCCAACCGCTCGTGGCGACGGCCGCGGTTGTAGGGCGACGCGTTGAGGTTGACCACCACGTCGGCGCCGGCCCGCCCTTGCACGGCCACCGGGCCGGCGGGGAACCACACGTCCTCGCAGATCGAGATCCCCACCCAGGCCCCGGCCACCCCGAAGAGGGTGGGCACCTCGTCGCCGGGGACGAACCAGCGTTGCTCGTCGAACACGCCGTAGTTGGGGAGGAGCTGCTTGCGGTAGATCCCGACCAGGCGGCCCCGGGCGCACAGGGCCGCCGCGTTGGCCAGGCCCGATCCGTCCGGGGTGGCGCCGACGTACCCGACCACGATGGCGCACTCCCGGGTCGCCGCGGCCACCTTGTCCAGGGCCGCCTTGTTGTCGGCCACGAAGCCGGGTTTGAGCAGGAGGTCCTCGGGGGGATAGCCCGGAATGGCCAGCTCGGGCACCACGCACAGGTCGGCGCTGGCCGCCTCGGCCGCGGCCAGGGCGGCCAGCACCCGGTCCACGTTGCCCGACAGGTCGCCGACCACGGTGTTGAGCTGGGCCGCAGCGACGCGCAAGGGCATCGACCCAGCCTAACCATGCCGTCGAAAACGGGGTCCGCCCGCGTGCGGTGATGGGCCGTTGTGCCCATTTGGCGTGCCCCCGCACGGCCGGCGACGTTCTCCTGGGAACAGGGAAGGCAACCCCGCGAGCGCAACCGGCGTCCTCGACGGCACACGCTGCGGACCGTTTCCCATGGAGGACAAGAGGGTAAGTCCGCGTTCGCCACCGAGGGCGAGACGGGGCCCATCCCACGGGAGGAGTACATCGAACCAGTCAGTGTGAGCCGTACCGGATAACCCGCCAGCACACCCTTCCGCTCGTTCTCGCGAGGTCGACCCACCCTTCCCGGTGCTCGGCCGGGGCTCGCATGCAGACGTGGGGTCCAACCAAACCAAAAGAGAGGCCGTCCGCTCCGGCGAGAGGCCCGACCAAGGAAAGGTCACCCCATCGTGTCTGCACCCAGGCATGCGCGTCCCCCGACGCTCCGACACCGCGTCATCTCCTATCTGTCCCTGCCGTTGTTCCTGGCCGCACTGGCCGTCGCCTTCTTCTTCGTCGGCTCCACCGGCCGGCACTCGCTGTCGGCCGCGCCGGTCGCGTCCGTCGCACCGAACGCACGGGCCGCCAGCCGGCCGGACCTCGATGTTCCGCCGCCCAGCGGAGGCGGGAACGACATCCCGACTCCTCTGAACGAGGCCCGCCAGGTCCGGGCACAGCTGGCCGCCTACGTCAGCGGCGTCGAGGCGCAGGAGGCCCGGGCGGCCGCGGCAGCCCAGGCGGCGGCCCAGGCGGCCGCGGCACAGGCCCAGGCGGCGGCGGTCGCTCCCGACACCGTGACGCCCGCCCAGCGCGCGGCCTGGGACAAGGTGAACATGTGCGAGGAGGACGGGGTGTGGGACGTGAACGGCCCCAACTTCTCGGGGGGCCTCGGGTTCAGCCACGCCAACTGGGACCGCTTCAACACGTTCGGCTTCCCGGCCGACGCGGCCGACGCCACCCCGGACCAGCAGATCCAGGTGGCCGTGGCCTTCGCCACCGCCTACTACGGCTCCCCCGACGTGGCTCCCGATCAGGACGGGTGCACGGGCGGGTACTGACCCAGGAAGGCCCGCAGGATCCCGGTGAACGCCGCGGGCTGCTCGAAGGCCGCGAGATGGGCGGCGCCGGCCATCACCCGCAGCGTCGCTGCCGGCAGGCGGGCTGCCAGCTCCCGGCTGCGGTCCTGCTGGTAGCCCAGGTCGAGATCGCCCACCACCACCAGGACCGGGCAGTTCACCTCGGACAGCCGGCCCCAGGCGTCGGGGGGCTCGGGCTCGTAGCCCGGGCTGTCGGCGTGCAGGGCGATCCGGTTCATGTCGAGGGCGAGCTCCCGCAGGGCACCGCCCACGCGCCCTTCGGGAGCGCCCGGGCCGTCGACCCACAACCGGATCTCCCCGAGGTTGAGGGCGTCGAGGGCACCGGCGGCGTCGGCCGCTTCGAGCGTCTCCCACATCGCCGCTTCCGCCGGCGCGATGGTCGACGCGTCGGCCGGGGGGGAGCCCGAGACGCTGGGGGCCACCAGAACCAGGGAGGAGACCCGCGCCGGGTGGGTCAGCGTCGCATCGAGGGCGATCTGTCCCCCGCGCGAGTTGCCCACCAGCACGGCCCGCTCCATCCCGCAGGCGTCGAGTACGGCCATGAGGTCCGCCACCTGGTCGTGCCGCTCGGTCTCATAGGTGGTGGTGCCGAAGCCGCGGCGGTCGTAGGCCACCACGTCCATGTCCGGGCCGAGCAGCGCGGCCACCCCGTCCCAGCTCCGGTGGTCGGCGATGCCGGCGTGGAGGAGCACGACGGCGGGTGATCCACCGGCTCCCCGGCGCGCCACCGTCAGGCGGGCCCGCCCAACTGGTATTTCGCGTCGTTCCGGCAGGTCCGGGGGGCCGGCGTCCACCTGCTCAGCGTACTGATCCCGCCCCCGGATGGGCGGGGGAGGGGCCGCGCCTGCGAAGCTGGCGGCGTGCAGAGCCAGCGCGACTACGTGCTCCGGACCGTCGAGGAGCGAAGCGTCCGCTTCGTCCAGCTGTGGTTCACCGACGTGCTGGGGACCCCCAAGGGGTTCAACATCACGTCGGCGGAGCTGGAGAACGCCCTCGACGAGGGGATGACCTTCGACGGCTCGGCTATCGACGGGTTTTCCCGCGTCCAGGAGGCCGACGTCCTGGCCCGGCCCGACCCCAAGACGTTCCAGCTGCTGCCCTGGAACGACGACGACTCGTCGGTGGCCCGTGTGTTCTGCGACATCGCCAACCTCGACGGCACGCCCTTCGGGGGCGACCCCCGCCACGCCCTGCGGCGGACGCTCGAGCGGGCCCGCTCGGCCGGCTACACCTTCTTCGCCGCCCCCGAGATCGAGTACTTCTACTTCGCCGACGCCGATCCGGGACACCCTCCCCGGGCGCTCGACTCGGGCTCGTACTTCGATCTCAGCGTGGCCGACGCCACCAGCGACCTGCGTCGGCGCTCCGTGCTGATGCTCGAGGAGATGGGGATCCCGGTCGAGCACACCCAGCACGAGGACGCGCGCAGCCAGCACGAGATCGACCTGCGCTACACCGACGCCCTGACCATGGCCGACACGGTGATGACGGCGCGCATGGTGATCAAGGAAATGGCTCGGCGCGAGGGCGTCTACGCCAGTTTCATGCCCAAACCGCTGGGCGGGGTGCAGGGCTCGGGCATGCACACCCACATCTCCTTGTGGAAGGGCGAGCGCAACGCGTTCGTCGACGAGGACGACGAGTACGGCCTGTCCACCGTGGCCCGCCGGTTCATCGCCGGGCTGCTCCACCACGCCCGCGAGATCACCGCGGTGACCAACCAGTGGGTCAACTCCTACAAGCGCCTGATCCGGGGCTACGAGGCACCCGTCCACGTCAGCTGGGCGCGCAACAACCGCTCCGCGCTGGTGCGGGTCCCGGTGGTCAAGCACGGCAAGATCGAGTCCACCCGGCTGGAGTACCGGGCGCCGGACAGCGCCTGCAACCCGTACCTGGCCTTCTCGGTCATGCTGGCCGCCGGCCTGCGCGGCATCACCGAGGGCTACGACCTCCCGCCCGAGGCCGACGCCAACCTCTTCTCGCTCACCCCCCGCGAACTGGCCGAGAAGGGCATCGAATCCCTGCCACCCAGCCTGCACGACGCCGTGAACGAGATGGAGCAGTCCAAGTTGCTGGCGGACACCCTGGGCGATCACGTGTTCGAGTGGTTCATCCGCAACAAGCGGGCCGAGTGGGCCGCCTACCAGTCCGAGGTGACCCAATTCGAACTCGATCGCTACCTGCCCCTCTTGTGATCGATGGATCCCCTGGTCTGCTTTCCCACCGATCTCCCTCCTGAAGTCACCCTGGCCCTGCAAGGCGCCGGCCTCGGCCACACGGCCGTGGCCGGCTCAGAGGGGCTGGCCGAGGGCGGCGCCGGCGCCCGGGCCGAGGGGTGGTCGGGCGCGGTGGTGGTGGCGGGCGACGACATGGCGGCCGCGGTGGCCTTCTGCCGGGCCGTGCGCATGCGCGAGGTGCCGCTCAGCCCCCTACTGCTGGTCATCCGCGGCGAGCAGATCGGCGACCTCCTGCTGCGGGACGACCTCTTCGACGACTTCTGCGTGCTGCCGGCCCGCCCCGAGGAGCTGGCGGCGCGGCTGCAGCATCTCTTCTGGCGCACCGGCCAGAGCATGCGGCCCGACATCATCGAGTACGGCGCCCTCGTGCTCAATCTCGAGACGTATCAAGCCGCCGTGGCCGGGCGCGTCCTCGACCTGACCTACATGGAATACGAGCTCCTGCGCTTCCTGGCCGGCCACCCGGCCAAGGTCTTCACCCGGGAGACGCTGCTCAGCCGGGTCTGGGGCTACGAGTACTACGGCGGGGCCCGCACGGTCGACGTGCACATCAGGCGGCTGCGGGCCAAGTTGGGTGAGGAGCACGCCCACCTGATCCAGACCGTGCGCTCGGTGGGCTACCGCTTCGGTCAGGTCGGCTGGCAGCCGGGCATGGTTCAGCGCACCGGCACGTAGGCCCAGGCCTCGACCTCGACCCGGGCCCCGAGGGGGAGCGCGGCCACCTCGACGGCCGAACGGGTGGGCCGCCGGCCGGTGAAGGTGGCGGTCCACACCTCGTTGACCGCGCCGAACTCGCCCAGGTCGACCAGGTAGAGGGTGGTCTTGACCACATCGTCGAGCGTCGCCCCCTCCTCACCGAGCACGGCGGCCAGGTTGGCCAGGGCCTGGCGGAGCTGAGGCAGGGTCCCCCCCTCGACCAGCGACGGGGCGCCGGTGGCGGCGGGGCCCAGGCCGAGCTGACCGGAGGTGACGACCCAGTCCCCGGCGCGCCGGACGGGGGCGTACGGGCCTACGGCGGGACTCATGGCTGCTCCTCTCGGTCGGGGGCGGTGGCGGCGCGGTCGGTGGCGGCGCGCCGGTGGCGTCGGGTGGGCCAGGTCGGGGGCAGACCCTCGGCGATCCACGCCGCGGCGACGGTGGCGGCGAACACGGCATCGGACCCGTTGACGGGCCAGCCGTCGTCTCGGTGGAGGACCACGTCGACCTGGGGCATGTCCCGCGCGGCCAGGATCCCGAAGGACCGGATGGTCAGGTCGAGGGGATCGCCGGCCGGGTCCACCGCGATGCCCTCGCTCCACACCAGGCCGAGGGCCTGGTGCACCGCGCCCACGGCGTACGAGCGCAGGGTCACCGGGCAGAGCACCTCGCCGGCCCATACCTCCACCGCCACCGTGCCGGTGCGGGTGTCGAGGGAGACGGCGGCGCGGCCGGCGCCGGGCAGGTCGACCAGGGCTCGTCCGGTGCCCATGGCCGCCCGGGGTCCCGGACCCGCCTTCCCGAGGGCGGCGAGGCCGGCCAGCGCCTCCACCCAGGCCGCCCCCCGCAGGTCGGAGGCCACCGGCGGCCCGGCGATCGCGACCTCTTCGACCTCGAGCCGTGGCGCCACCGCCCGCACCCGCGCCACCGCCACCGAGAGGTCGCCCGAGCCGGGGGTCCGGCCGATGCGCAGGCGACCCGAGCCGTCGCCACGCAGGGCCAGCGCGACGGGGGGCCGCTTGGGACCGTGACGGACCACGTCCTCGCGGCTCCAGAGGACCCGCACCGCGGCACCGCACTCCTCGGACAGCTCCCGGGCCCGCGCCGCCACCGGGCTGTGGCGCTTGCCGCCGAACGCCCCGCCGTTGGCCAGCGGCGAGGCCGGGAGGGCCCCGGGCCGGCACCAGCTGGCGTCGGGCTCGAGGTACGCCGGCTCGACCCAGGTGGTCTGCAGGGTGAGGGCCCATTCCCCGGTGGGCAGCGGGACCGGGTGCACCAGGGGCACCGTGCTGCGGCGGCCCTGCACCTTCCCCGAGCGCGATCGGGCGGACCGCAGGTCGGCGGCGGGCGGTGCCGGTGCCGCCCCCAGCTGCACCAGCGCGCCGGCCGGGGCGGTGTCGTCGGCGAAGCCGCCGGCGCCCAGGACGACCTCGGGACCCGAGCTCTGGAAGGTCGGGCCCTCCAGCTGGGCCCGCCACGCCGCCAGCAGCGGGTCACGCTGCGGTGGGTCCCGGGGCGGCGGATCGGCGGTGCCGGTGAGCCCGAGGGCGCCACAGGCCGCCTCCACGATGGTCTGCCACCCCGTGCAGCGGCAGAGGTGGGCCAGGAGGGCCGACTCGACCGCCTGGCGGGTCGGGGGCCGGGTCCCGCCTTCGAGCGCGGCCAGCCGGAGCAGGATGCCCGGCGTGCAGAACCCGCACTGGCTGGCCCCGGCGGCGGCGAAGGCACCGGCCCAGCGGCCCCTGAGCTCGGGAGTCAGACCCTCCACCGTGGTGACGCGGCGCCCGGCCACCCGGCGCAGGGGCGTCACGCAGGCGACGCGCGCCGCGCCGTCCACCCACACCGTGCAACAGCCGCACTGGCCCTGGGGGCTGCAGCCGTCCTTGACCGAGCGGCACCCCATGTCCTCGCGCAGCGCGTCGAGCAGGGAGGTGGCGCCGCCGGAGACGGTCGCCGTGCTGCCGTTGAGGGTGAAGGTGACGGTCGCCGCCGCCGGGTCGCTCAGCTGGTCCCTCAGCTGAAGGAGGACCCGCACCCGCAGGTACGGGTGGCGTTGGGATTCACGATGTGGAATCCCGCTCCCTGCAGACCGTCGCTGTAGTCGAGCGTGGACCCGGTGAGGAGCTCGGCGCTGGCCGGGTCGACCACGACCTTGACCGCCCCGAATTCGCGCACGACGTCGTCGGAGAGCACCTCGGAGTCGAAGAACATCTCGTAGCTGTAGCCCGAGCACCCGCCGGGCTTCACGGCCACCCGGAGGGCGAGCGCATCGGCGTCCTCCTGGGCCAGCAGCTCGGCCACCTTGGAAGCGGCGGTGTCGCTCAGCGTGACCGGATCCGGCTTCTTCCCGATGTTGACCGAGGTGGTCATGGTCGTCACAGAAGCCTCCTTGCTCCGCGCCATT
>JBKQIP010000243.1:0-3608 GCA_052148295.1 Acidimicrobiales bacterium | reverse complement strand
CCTGGGGATTGCTGTTGGCCTGCGCAATCTCCGTGGTGGTGGCCGTCATCGGCTATCGGGGAAGCGGCCAATTGGCTCGTCGGCGCAAGGCGAAACTTTCGGCCTACCTCGCCGATCCTTCGCTCGGGTAGGCCCAGCCCACCACACAGCCAACGGCCATTCTGCCGCACGCTCAGAATCCGATCTCCGGTCCGTCTCGCTCCACTCCGTGTGAGTGTTCGGTGATCGACGAGGCGCTGGGCGGAGTCCTCCGAGCCCAGCCCGATCGTCGTGCCGGTACGAGGTTCGAATGTCGCCATGATCGTTCTGCAAGCATGTCGAACGTGAACCCGGCGAAACGATCGTCATGGCCGCGCCGGGTTCCCGGGCTGCTGCGGAGCATCAGCCCAGAGCTGATCTCGGGGGCGTCCGACAACGACCCGACCAACGTCGGTACGGCTGTGGCCGTCGGAGCCGCCACCGGATACCAGCTGGCCTGGGTGGCGCTGCTCGTCGCCCCGCTGCTCGGAGTGGTGCAAACCATCGCGGCACAAGTCGGCTCGGTGGCACGAAATGACCTCCAATCGTTGACGCTGAAGCGCTACGGCCCACGGGTGGCCGCGATCCTCTTGGTGTCGGTGGTGGTCGTCAATGTGGTGACCATTGCCGCTGATCTCCAAGCAGGCGCGGCCGGCGTCGGGCTCTTGGCCGGCGTCGACTCCCGCTGGCTTGTGGTGCCGCTGGGTCTTGTCCTCGTCGGTCTGCTCCTCATCGGCCGATACGACGCAGTGGTGTCCGTGATGCGCTACGTGCTGGTTGGCTTCCTTGCCTTCGGTGCCGCCGCCGTGCTCGCCCGTCCGGACTGGCCGGTTCTGCTCAGATCCAGTCTCGTTCCCACACTGTCGCTGCGGAGTGACGTCGTCGGAGGTGGTCTCGCCCTGATCGGCACCACGCTTACCAGCTACGTCTATGTGTGGGAGACCATCGGGCGAGGCGTGGAGGATGCGCCACACGATGGCACCACCGGCAACGTTTTGACGCGGGCCAGAATCGGGGCCGCCGTCGGTGCTGTGTTCACGGCCGTGATCCTGTGGTTCATGCTCGTCGCCTCGGCCGCCACGCTCGGCACGCATCACCAGACGGTCACCTCAGCGCAAGACGCCGCTCGAGCGCTACGACCGCTCGCCGGCCCTCTGGCCGCGGACTTCTTCGCCGTCGGACTCATCATCTCCGCGGTCGTCGCATTACCCGTGCTCATGGCCACCACGGCCTATGTGGTCGGCGCGCAGTTCGATTGGCACCGCGGGCTGTCCGAGCCGGTCAGCAACGCCCGGGGCTTCTACGGCGTTCTGGCGGCGTCCGTCGGACTCGCCTTTGCCGTGACCTTGGCCAAGATCTCAGTCATTGGCATGTTGGTCGCGGCCAGCATTGTCGGGGGAATCGGGACTCCCATCGGCTTGGTGATCCTGGTTCTCCTCGCTCGGGACCACCGAGTCATGGGTGCTGAGCCCATTTCACTCAGACTGGCCATCACCGGCTGGACGATCGCGGTGGTGGTCGGCGGCCTTGGCCTGCTGTTCGTGGTCGGAGCGGCACTGTAGAAGCTCTCGGGGTCGACCTCGCGGGGGCGATGCCCGCCCTTGCTGGGCACCGGTCATGCCGGGGAGCCGCAACTCCGGCGCTTGCGAGCTCAGGGGCAATGTCTCCGATCATTCCTGAGGAAATACCCGAGGATGTCCGAAAGCGCCACCGGCCCCCTCGGGATCCTTCGCGGTTGCGGCCTCACCCGCCGCACTCACCCCATCGCGACCTTCTGGCGTGATAGTGAAGGTGCTGATGAACGAGCCTTCACCTGAACCATCCGTGCTGGCTGAGGAGTTCCATCTTGGCCTCGAGGGCCGGGGGGCGGATGCTCCCGCCGTGGCCGTGCTGGTCACGCTGTCCCGTCCGGACTCCCTGAACGCCATCGACTGGGAGATGCTCAGGCGGCTTGATTCGGTCATCGACGTCCTCGGTCGGCGGGACGATGTGTGCTGTGTGCTCCTGACCGGGGCCGGCCGAGCCTTCAGCGCCGGCGGCGATCTCAAGAGCTACGTGGCGCTGCAGCGCGACCCGAGAGCCTTCCCCCGCTTCGTGGCTGACATCCACCGGGTGTTCGGGAGCCTTCGTGACCTGCCGTTCCCCGTGGTGGCCCTGGTCAACGGGGTGACGGCGGCCGGGGGGCTGGAGCTGCTGCTCAACTGCGATTTCGCACTGGTGGCCCGCAGCGCGCGCCTTTCCGACGGGCACCTCAACTTCGGACAGATGGGTGGAGGCGGTGTGCTCACCCTGCTCCCGCGTGTCATCGGCCTCCAACGCGCATCCGAGCTGATCTTCTCGGGACGGTCCCTCTCGGCCGAGGAGGCCGTCGAGTGGGGACTGGCCGTCCGCTGCGTGGACGACGAGGCACTGCTGGAGAGCGGATTGACCTTCGCCCGCCAGGTGGCGGCCAAGAGCCCTCTGGCCGTGGCCAACGCCAAAGCGGTGCTCCAAGGCCTGTGGACTACCAACGGGGATATCGCGAGTGGGTTGCGCTTCGAAAAGGAGCGGAACGCCTACTACTGCCTCACGTCGGAAGACGCACCCGAAGGGTTGGCGGCCTTTCTCGAGAAGCGCGGACCGCGCTTCCGGGGCCGGTGACCACGGTCGACCCCGCGGAGCGCGTGGACGCGATCGCTCCCCAGCCGGACTCCGACAGCGCGGCCTGGTGGAAGGGCCTGCGGGAACATCGCATCCTTCTTCAGCTCTGCGGAGAATGCCGCCGGCCGCGGCACCCTCCGCTGCCGCGCTGTCCCTGGTGCGCCACCCGCACCTTCGCGGAGGTCGAATCGGCCGGCCGAGGTGTCGTCTACGCATTCGTGACGGCCCACGTCGCCGTCTCACCCGGCTACGCGGCCGAACTCCCATATACCGTGGCCACCGTGGAACTGGACGAGGGGCCACGACTGGTGGGCCGGGTCGAATCGCTGCATCCAGTGGCCATCGGGGCCGGGGTGGTGGCCCGGTTCAGGGACCATCCCTCGTGGACCGAGCTGTACTTCGCCACGGATCCTCACCGGACATGACGGGCACGGTGCGCGGCCCCGGTCGGGTGGCGGCGGTGGCCGGCATCGGCTTCACGCCCTTCAGCCGCGCCTCGGGTTGCGGCGTCCTGTCGCTGGCCGCCGACGCGGTGGCCAGTGCCGTCGAGGACGCAGGCCTCCGCCTCCGAGACGTCGACGCCATGGGTAGCTTCATGGTCTCGGACGACTCGGTGCCCTGCGTCGCCGTCTCCAGCACGCTCGGCATGGGGGCCCTGCGAAGCGTCCTCGATCTCCAGCTCGGCGGCCAGGCCCCCTGCCATCTGGTGTGGCAGGCGGCCCAGACTGTGGCCAGGGGCGACGCCGATGTGGCGGTGGTCTACCGGGCGCTCAACGGCCGATCGGGCGCCCGGGTGGGATCGATGCAGTTCGCCGGGATGGGTGGGCAGTACCGCTACCCGATCGGGTACGGGGCCTACCTGATGTACGTGGGCATGTGGGCGCAGCGCTTCCTCTACGAGACGGGACAGGGCGCCGAGGATCTGGGGGCAGTGGCCGTCAGCCAACGCA
>JBKQIP010000242.1:0-4840 GCA_052148295.1 Acidimicrobiales bacterium | reverse complement strand
GACGACGACTGGGCCAGCAGCTTCCGCGACTCGGGGCGCCACTGGTTGCGCTGGCTCCACACCGGCGAGGGCCCGCTGCTCTGGAGCGACGAGGACGCCGTCAACGTGCTGCGATTCGCGCTGGCGGCGTACGCCAGCAGCGCGGGCGGCGGCATCGGCGTCAATCCGGCCAGCCTGGCTTGACCGCGGGCCCCGGGCCGCCGATGGCCGGCCGGTGGCCGCTCCGGGAGCTCAATGCCTGGCCTGGGGCGGCACCTGCGCCGGTCCCTGGAAGGCCTGTTCGAGCTCGGGTTCGACCACGGGCGTCAAGAAGTTGGCGTACGTCTGGGTCAGGTGGTTGTCGTCCCGGTAGACCACGAGGTTGTCCACCATGACGGCGCAGGTGGTGGCCGTGCAGAACCAGGGCTGCGTGTCGACGTAGGTCCCCCCGGCGATTCTGACCGTCGATGCCTCGGCGGCGATCCCCAACTCGTTGAGCCCCACGCTGACCGGGACATCGCAGGCGGTGGCGTTGGTCAGATTGGTGGAGAGACATCCGGGGACGTCGAAGGGGGGCTTGGGGACCGGCCCGAACACCATGACCTGAGAGCCGAGCTTGCGGATGGCGGCGACCTGCTCGCCCATGCCGTTCAGCCAGGTCGGGCTGTAGGGCGTGAAGTTGTAGATGTCGGTGTAGTGGCGGGCGACACCGAGGATCACCAGCGCGGGATGGATGGCGGCGATCTGCGCCATGACGTTGGCATTCCACTGGTCGCACTCGGAGAAGGTCCGTCCGAGGACCGGGCTGAAGATGGGCAGGGGGAAGGGCGGGCAGGTGGCCTTGGTCCAGGTGATGAGGCGCCACCCGTACTTGATGGCGGCCGCATCGACGGCGGGGAACCACATGGCGGCGTGGGAGTCGCCGTAGAGCAGCACCGTGACGTTGGACGAGGTGTCGCCGAACACGCAGTTCTGCAGGGAGGCATCGGTGTAGCTGTCGAGGCACCCGTCGACGAAGACGGGGGGCTCGTCGGCGTTGGCATTGGGCAGGGTCGGCTGGAGATTGGACGGGACGTCCTTGACGCCGATGGAGCGGGCCACCTGGGCCTGGACGGCGGCAGTGGCCGCGTCCTCCTGGTTCACGAGGGGGTTCGCCGCCGGGTGCAGCGTGGAGGAGGCGACGGCCCGATCGCTCCGGCGGAGGGCCGCGTTGGCCACGGGGGCGTGACCGGTGCCCTGCAGCGAGGGGAGGAGCAGGACGGAGAGCACGCACGCCGCCACGGCGAGGGCGGTGAGGGCACCGCCGAGGCGGATGCTGCGCCAAGGGAAGGCGGCCAGCCACGAGGACGAGCGCACCGGCCGCTCGACCAGGACGAAGGTGGCCGCCGCCAGGAGGAAGCTCAGGGCGACCAGCAGGAGGTTCTGGGGCAGCGAGAGGGCGTGCCCGACGGCCACGGGCACGAGGATGAGGATCGGCCAGTGCCAGAGGTACCACGAGTAGGAGATGCGCCCGACGACCTGCATGGGCGGCCGGCGCAGTACGAAGACCGGGCCGTACCGGGACGGACCGCCACAGCCGGCGGCGATGACGGCGGCCGTCCCGAGGACCGGGGCCAGGGCGGCCCATCCGGGGAACGGGGTGCTCGACGTGTAGGTGACCACCGACCACACGACCAGCCCCAGGCCGGCCCAACCTAGAAGGTGGCGTCCTCGCAACCGCTCGATCCGGTGCGCGCCGAGCGCGATCAGGCCGCCCACCGCCAGTTCCCAGGCCCTGGTGGGAAGCGAGAAGAAGGCCCAGGGCTCGTTGGCCTTGGTGAGCCAGAGGGAGAAGGCGAAGGAGCCGGCGGCGATGGCCGCCAGGGCGGCGAAGGCACCGGCCCGCGACACACGGCGCCGGCGCCGGTGCCGGTGCCGGGCCCCGGCGGCGCCACGGGCGCGCCACGCCATGGAAGCGAGGAGCAGGACGGCCGGCCAGACCAGGTAGAACTGCTCCTCGACCCCGAGGGACCAGTACTGCTGGAAGGGCGACACGGCGGCGCCGATGGTCAGGTAGTTGGTCTGCAGGAAGGCGAACCGGTAGTTGCCGACGTAGAGGGCGCACCACAGCCCGTCCTTCAGATCCACGCGGGCCGTGAGCGGGGGGACGATCAGGGCCGTGGCGACGGCCGTCACCGCCAGCACGAGCAGCGAGGCGGGGAGGAGCCGCCGGATGCGGCGCCCGTAGAAGCCGCGGAAGGAGAGGCGGCCCCCCGTGCTCACCTCGCGCCACAGGAGGTCCGTGATGAGGTACCCCGAGATCACGAAGAAGACGTCGACCCCGACGTAGCCGCCCGGCAGGGCGCCGAGATGGGCGTGGTAGAGGACGACGGCGAGGATGGCCACGGCGCGCAGTCCTTCGATGTCCTTGCGGAACCGACGCCGCGGCGGCGGTGCACCCGGCGACGGGGTGCCGGGCGACCGGGTATCAGGCGACGGAGTGTCCGCCGAAGGTGCGTCAGCCAGAGGTGCGTCAGGCGACGGAGTGTCCGCCGAAGGTGCGCCAGCCAGAGGTGCGTCAGGCGGCGGTGCACCGGGCGACGGTGCCTCGACCTCCATGTCGGTGCCGGTCGGAGTCGGGGTCGCTGTCTCCGGCCGCGACGTCATCGCCCGTGGGTGGATTCACGCAACAACGGCAAGCGAAATCCTCCTGCGCGTGACCGGCATTCCTGCAGCTCCCGCTCGGACGGCAATGTCGCTCGACCCTACTCGTCAACGGAACCGGGCGCGGGAGCGGGATCAGTGCTGTCCCTCGGCGAACGTGGCGGCGATCCGACGCATGCCCTCCTGCCACGGCACCCGGGTCCGTCCCAGGAGCTGGTGCATCCGGGTGACGTCCGGCCACAGGGGCCAGGGGGCGCGTGGATCGTAACGAAAGTGGACGGGCCGGCCGACCAGCTCGCCCAGGTAGGTGCAGTAGTCCTCGGCGCTGACCGTTTCGCTCCCGGCCCAGTTCACCACCACCGGTTCGGAGGACGCCACCTGCAGGGCGCGTCGGCCCAGTCGGACGTAGTCGTCCTCGTACACCGGGTTGTACCGGTTCGGGGCGTCGGGGTGGAGGACGATGTCCTGGCCCTCGAGGATGCGACGGAGCCGGTCCACCGGGGCGCCGCCCTCGGGACCGTAGGTCGAGAAGATCCGGATGATGCTGAGGGGCACCTCGTGGTCGGCCGCGGCGACCCGCACCACCGCCTCCGCGGCGATCTTCGAGAGGCTGTAGGTGCCCAGGTGGACGCCGGGCGGGTCCTCCTCCCGGAGCGGGCGCTGACCCTGGTACGCGTAGGCCGACCCCGTGGAGCAATGCACGAAGCCCTCCACCCCGGCGCAGGCGGCCACCAGGCGACCGGCTGCGTACGCGTTCACCTCGAAGCAGCGCCGCCAATCCTCACGGGTCTCGGGGCCGACCATGGCGCCGGCATGGAAGACGTGGGTGAGCCCGGCGGGGAGGGCGGAGAAGTCGAAGGTGGCGAGGTCACCCACCAGGGGAGTGATCCCGGCCCCGGACAGCCGCCGGACGTCCTCGACCCCGCGACATCGCGCCAGTCCGTACACCTCATGGGACCGGGCCAGGGCACGGGCGAGCGGGAACCCGATGCGCCCGGTCGCCCCGGTCACCAGGACCCTCCAGCGGGTTCCCGGATCCGGCCCCGGCGGAGCCGTCACACCCCGCCACCTCCGGGCGATCCGGTCCCCCGGCGGGGGAGCGGGGCCCGATCAGTCCAACCGGGGACCCGGGGCATGGCGGAAGCGGAAGGGCTCGCTCGGCCGGCCGGCGATGACGTACCAGCACTCGCCGGTGCTCTCGGACTCGAGGATCCGCTGGAAGGCCTCGACGACGTCATGCACCTCGAGAATGGGGAAGCCCATGTCGAGCAGGGTCTGCTCCGAACCCTTGATGATGTTGGTGTAGGCGAAGGACGGGCACAAGGCGTGGATCCCGATCCCCTCGGCGGCGAACAGGTCGCCCAAGGAGCGCACCAGTCCCACCACGGCGTGCTTGTTGGCGGCGTAGATCGGATCGAAGGGGACCCCTACCAGTCCGGCCATGCTGGCGGTGGCCACGATCGTCCCGCCGCCCGAGGCCATGATGGCCGGGCGGGCGGCGGCGATCCCGTAGACCACGCCGTCGAGGTTGATGCTCATGGCCTTCCGGTACGCCTCGGGGTCGAAGTCGTCGCCCAGCCCGCAGGCCGTGGTCACCCCGGCATTGAGGTGGGCCAGGTGGAGCCCGCCGAAGGCCTCGACGGCCAACGCCACCGCAGCCCGGCTGTCGCCTTCTCGGCTGACGTCGGTGTGGACGAACCGCCCCCCGAGCTCGCGGGCCAGCGCGTGGCCCCGCTCGTCGTCGATGTCGGCCACCACCACCCGGGCCCCCTGCTCGGCCACGTGGCGCGCCACGCCCTCGCCGATCCCGTTGCTGGCGCCGGTGATCAACGCCACTCGCCCGTCCATGTCCATGGGGGCCGATCGTAGGGGAGGAGTGCCGGCCGACCGCGTCGACGGTCCATCGCCCGATGCCGGTCTAACTTAACATAATGAACATTATCGGCGGTCGGGAGAGAGGCGTGGCCTGAACTGGGCCTGGTGGGGCGGCCCGGAGCCTCGACCGCAGGCGGCTCAACCGGTGGTGGCGAGGCGACGCATGGCCCTCTGGTAGGCGACGGGCGCCACGATGCGGGCCACGGGCGCGAGGAGCGGCAGCCAGGCGGCGTTGATGTCGATCCTGGGACCACCCATCCGGTCGGCCACCAGCGCAGCCACGCCGTCCGCCGTCCGGCGCACCATCTTGGGGGGCAGGGAGCCGCCGTCCTCGTTCCCCGAC
>JBKQIP010000241.1:0-6155 GCA_052148295.1 Acidimicrobiales bacterium | reverse complement strand
GTGGCGGTTCCGAGCACGGCAAAGCCAGAAAAAAGAACAACAACGAACAACGCCTTCGCGGCCTGCGCCAGCTCCATCTTGCGTGCCCCCCTGGGATGTCTGAGCGGTCCCGATCCCTAGAATCGGGTAAAACACCGAAGCACAACTGCTCCGCAATCTAGCGGACTGGGTACGCCGATGGCGGCGAGACGCCCAACTCCCGTTGGACGAGAGCGTGGCCGTCATGGTTGGGGGCTACGGCATTACCACGGTTCTGTATCCTCCGACCCACGCCGGACGTGGCGTGCCCGGCACGCTCGAATGGCTCGAATGAAGCGAAGGGCCTCTCCGTTCGCTTGGCCAGCGATAAAACCTCAGCCAGCCTTGCTCTCAGCCTCGTTGAGCACGGGTCATGGTTCATTCCCGCCTGAGGGAGCCAGCTCGGCCTCGGCCTCGATCTCCACCTTCCAGCGCGGATCGAGCAGCTGGGCCACCACCACCATGGTCGCGGCCGGACGGATCTGGCCGAAGAGCTCCGCATGGACGGCGCCGACGGCCTCGCTGTCTCGAGCCGAGGTCACGTACATGCGGGTGCGCACCACGTCGGACACGCCGGCGCCCGCCTCGCTCAGCGCGGCGACGATGATGGCCAGGCACTGTCGGGCCTGCGCGGCCACGTCCTCGGGGCAGGATCCGTCGGGCCAGACCGGACCGGTGCCCGACACCAGGACCCGCCGTCCCACCCGAACGGCCCGACTGAAGCCGATGGCCGGCTCGAAGGGGGAGCCGGAGGAGATGTGCCGTCGATCGCTCACGGGCGAGATTCTGACACCGGCGCCACGAGCGGCGCCGCAACGTCGGGGATGGTGGCACGGCGACGGTGCCCGGTACACTGGGTGACCGTCGTGTCGAAGCATGGATCTCACCTGGGGCGGGCCGGGGTGCTCATCGTCGGTGCCGTGCTGGCCGTCGTGATGGCCGGGTGCACGACGGGCGGGCCCGCGCTGGTGGCGGCCAAGTCCCCCATCACGCTGCAGGCGCCGCCCCGGGTGGACCCGGCCGTCGTCGCACCGCCCAATACCACGCTGGTGGCCACCCTCCGAGGCGACGTCCCGGGCTCACCCGCCCCCGGCGCGGCGCCGACCCAGACCGTCCCCGGCTCGTGGTACGGCTACACCAGCATCCTCCCGGTCGTCGCCTCGGCCCCCAATTGGATCGAGGTGCGGCTGGCCCAACGACCCAACCAATCCACCGCGTGGATCCCCCAGCACGACGCCTCCCTGTCGGTCACTCCCTACGACATGGTGCTCGACCTGGCCACCATGCACCTGTCGGTGTACGAGTACGGCAAGGAGATCTTAGACTTCCCGGCGGGCATCGGCACGCCCGACGACCCGACGGTGACCGGCCATTACTTCATCGCCATGCGGGTGCCCCCGCCCGACCCCGGGTACGGGGCCTTCGTCCTGGCCACCTCGGCCCATTCCGACTCCATTGAGGACTGGGAGGGCTCGGGCGACGCCGTCATCGGCATTCACGGGCCGATCACCTCCTACGACGACCAGCTCATCGGGACCACCGGCGCCGCCATCTCCCACGGGTGCATCCGGCTGCACGACGCCGATCTGGCCCAGCTGTCGATCATTCCCGACGGCACGCCCCTCGACATCGTCGCCGGCTGAGATCGTCGCCGGCTGAGATCGTCGCCGGCTGAGGAACGGGGCACCCGCCGGCGCGCGCAGAAGGGCCGGAGGTAGCGTCACGCCGGCAAGGAGACTCCATGGACCCGGACGGCACCGCACCGCACGACACCGCACCGCACGACACTGCACCGCACGACACCGCACCGCACGACACCGCACCGCACGACACCGCGCCGCACGACACCGCACCGCACGACACCGCACCCGAGCAACTGGTCGACCTGGACCGCTACCCGGTGCTCCAACCCGACTCGGCGACCTACCGCCGCGCCGTGCTGCGGGGGCGATCCCAGCTGGCCGCCGGAGGGGCCGCCGAGCTCGCCGGGTTCGTCACCCCGTCCGGGGTGGCCGCACTGGTGGCCGATGCCGAGGCGTTGGCCGGGCGGGCCCACCGTTCGGGGGGTCAGGGCACCGCGTACCTCGAGGTCCCCGACTTCTCCCTCCCGCCGGACCACCCCCGCCTCACGTGGGGGGACTACGCGCTGGCGGCCGTCCCCTACGATCTCATCCCCCTCGCCTCTCCCCTGCGCCGCCTCTACGAGTGGCCGCCCATGACCCGGTTCATCGCCGACGTGCTGGACCGGGGCCCGCTCTTTCCCTACGCCGATCCCTTCGGGGCCCTCAACCTGGCGGTCATGGGCGACGGCGACCGGCTGCAGTGGCACTTCGACCAGACCGACTTCGTGGTGTCCCTGGCCATTCAGTCCGCCGCGGTCGGAGGCCACTTCGAGGTCGCCCCCCGCATCCGGCGGCCCGACGACGAGTGCTACGACGACGTGGCCGCCGTGCTGGCCGGCGACCGGGCGCGGGTGGTCACCTTGCCCATGACGCCCGGGACGCTGCTCGTGTTCGAGGGGAGACACTCGCTGCACCGGGTCGCCCCGATCGCGGGGAGCACGTTGCGCCACGTCGGCCTGCTGGCCTATGACACCGAGCCGGGCACGGTGGGCAGCGAGCTGCTCCGCCAGGACCGCTACGGCCGGTCCGAGCCCCTGGCGGTACCCCCGGCGACCTGGTCGGCGCCGTGACGTGGCCGGCACGGTGACACCGCGAGGCGAGACGCAGTTCGGCGAGGCCTTCGTCGGGCAAGGGCCCGACGCCGCGCACGTCAACACCGTCCTCGGGCGCAAGGGCGGACCGGTGGAGGTGTCGTTCACCACCGCGCTGGCCACGCCGCGCCCGGGCCATGCCGCCTTTGTGACCGTGGTGCGCCCCGGTCTGCCGGTCAAGCCGTTCACGCTGTTCGTCAACAAGGCGACGCTGACCGGGGAGCGCCACTCCCGACTGACGTGGGGCGCCGCCCAGGCCGGCCTGGCCTCGGGGGTCCTGTGGGCCGTGGCCGACGAGGTGGTGGCGCCGGCCGACGTGGACGACCTCCTCCTCATCGCCGCCGTCTGGGTCGACCCCGAGGCCCAGGCGGAGCAGCTGGTCTACGAGAACAACCGCCGGGCCGCCCGGCACGCCCTCGAGCAGGGGCGGCGGCGACACCCACCACTCGAGGCGCTCCTCGAGGTGGCGGACACACCGGAGAACCCGTTCTTCGGCGCGACCCCCGGGTAGCGGTGGGGGGCGGCGGGACCGCTCAGCCGCTCGCCGGGGGTGGCGCATCCTGCTCGGCGCTCGGCCCGGCCGCCTGGCCGAACGGCGCGGCGTCGTTGACCATCGGGAACAGGGTGGGCTCGATCACCCGGCGGGCCGACTCGGGGAGGCTCAGGTCGCCGCCGGTGTGGGCCGTGCTGAAGTCCCGCTCGGCCCGGCCCCGCCCGATCATCGAGCGGAGCCAGCGCAACAAGGTGGTGAAGCGGTTGCCGAAGCCGGTGAGGAAGGCCAGGTGGACGAACATCCACACCACCCAGCCCGGGAAGCCGCTCAGGTGGATGCCCTTGATGCTGACGATGGCCCGGAAGCGCCCGATGGAGGCCACGCTGCCCAGGTCCCGGTAGGTGAACTCCTTGGTGTCCTTCCCCTTGAGCCGGCGCAGGATGGTGTTGCCCGCATGCAGGCCTCCCTGCATGGCCACCTCGGCCACCCCGGGCAGGTTGTTGAGGCTGGTCATGTCCCCCACCGCGAACACCTCGGGGTGCCCGGGCAGGGTCAGGTCGGGCAGGACCTTGATCCGCCCGGCCCGGTCCACCTCGGCCCCCGAGGCGTCGGCCAGGAGCTTGGCCAGCGGTGACGCCTGGACGCCGGCGGCCCAGACGGTGGTGCGGGCTTCGATCCTCCACGTGGCGTCCTTGCCCTCGACGTCGACCCCACCGGCGTCCACCCCCACCACCCGGGCGTTCATCTGCAACTCGATGCCCAGGTGCTCGAGCGTGCGGGCGGTCCGCGCCGAGAGCTTGTCCCCGAACGTGGCCAGGGGCTCGGCCGCGCCGTCGACCAGAATGACCCGGATGGAGGAGGGCTCGAAGGTCCGGAACTCCTTGCGCAGGCTCCGCGTCGCCAGCTCGCGTATCTGTCCGGCCAGCTCCACCCCGGTGGGACCGGCCCCCACCACCACATAGGTGAGCCAGCGCTCCTTCTCGGTGGGGTCGGCGATCATCTCGGCCATCTCGAAGGCACCCAGGATGCGCCGCCGCAGCTCGAGGGCGTCGTCCAGGGTCTTCATACCCGGTGCGTACAGGGCGAACTGGTCGTTCCCGAAGTAGGACTGGGTCACCCCGGCGGCCACGATGAGGCTGTCGTAGGGGTAGGTGACGTCCGCCCGCCCCACGATCTTGGCGTGCACCACCCGCTGCTCGAGGTCGAAGGCGGTCACCTCGGCCAGCCGCACCGAGACGTTGCGCTGCCGGCGCACGATGTGGCGCAGGGCCGGGGCGATCTGACCCGGCGAGAGCAACCCCGTGGCCGCCTGGTAGAGCAGGGGCTGGAACAGGTGGTGGTTGCGGCGGTCGACCAGGGTGACGTCGACCGGCTCACCGCCGAGCAGGCGCGTGGCCGGCAGCCCGCCGAAGCCACCTCCGACGATGACCACCCGGTGGCGGGGGGCGCCGGTCGCCGGCCCCGGCGGGGGGGCCGGGGCGTCGGTCACAGCCATGGTCTGGGGGTCCGCATGGGCGACATTGTCGCAGAAGTCGCTGCCGTGCATCGCTCCCGGCGCCGCGGTCGCAGGGGCGGCCGGGGGGTCCGGGGGGCGCCGGCCACGTGGCCCGGTCGCCACCAGACCGTTCCGGCCATGGCGCCGCCCGTCCCGGCGCGTGGGATCTCAGTCGAAGGCATGACCATGGTCGTAGCGCTCGGCGGCACCGGCGGCCTCGGTCAGCGCAGCCACGTTGTCGCGGGTGAAGAAGCCCTCGTACCCGTGGCAGCGCTCCACGTACTCGGTGATGAGCAGCGAGTAGCGCGAGGCCTTCGAGAAGATCTGCTTGCGGTTGGGCTCGTCCTTGCACTCGCCGACCACGCCGGCCGTCTTCCGCCGCTCGTAGATGCGGGGCAGGTAGTCGTCGAAGAACTCGGAGTTCTTCTTGTCGCCCAGCGGCGTGCAGGTGGCGAGGTCGATCATGTCGGCGACTCCTGGTTCCGTGCTGTCGGTACCCTACGATGCGGTGCATCGACCCCACGACGACCGCACCCCAGGGAGAGCAACGGTGGCCCATGGCCCTCACCTTGATGGTGGCCATGATCCTGCCCTTCCTGCTCCCGGGGCAGTTCAGCTACGTGCCCCGGTGGCTCTACCCCGGCATCGAGGCCGTGCTGCTGGTGGCGGTGGTCATCGCCGACCCCGGCCGCATCGACCGCAGGAGCACGGTGGTGAGGGTCATCTCCATCGCGCTGGTGGTGCTGCTGGTGGCCGGGGCCGCCGGGGCGACCGTGCGCCTGATCATCGACATCATCGACGCCGGGCCCGAGACCAGCTCGGCCGACAACCTCCTCCGGATCGGCGGGCTGGTCTGGCTCTACTCCATCATCAGCTTCGCCTTCTTGTACTGGGTCTTCGACGGCGGCGGTCCCGAGGCACGCGCCCTGGCTCCCCCGCAGTTCCCGGACCTGGCCTTTCCCCAGCACCACACTCCCCACCTGGCCCAGCCGCGGTGGCGGCCCGAGTTCTTCGACTACCTCTACCTCGGCTTCACCAACGCCACCGCCTTCAGCCCCACCGACGTGATGCCGCTCAAGCACTGGGCCAAGTTGGCCATGGCCACCCAGGCGGCGGCGTCGCTGCTCCTCCTGGGCCTGGTGGTGGCCCGGGCCGTGAACATCCTGCGCTGACGTCCTGCGCCGAAGCTGCCGCCCCGGTCGGTGCCGCCTACTCGGGTCTCCCCCCTGACGGGGTCCCCGCCCCCTGGGGCCCCGCCGGCGGTGCGGCGGGACCCTGGTCGGCTCTGTCCGACGGCGGCGAGGCACCCGACTGCGCTGGGCCCGGCTGCGCGGTGGCCGGCACCGATGGGCCCGACGGCGAGGCGCCCGATTGCGCTGGGCCCGGCTCCGCGGTGGCCGGCCCCGATGGGCCCGACGGCGAGGCGCCCGGCTGCG
>JBKQIP010000240.1:0-45071 GCA_052148295.1 Acidimicrobiales bacterium | reverse complement strand
GATGAAGTAGATGAAGGCGGCACCGATGGCGATGATGAAGATGTAGGGGAGGAGGTCGCTCAGGAGGTTGGTGGGCGGCGTGGGAAAGCTCACCGCCACGCCGTCCTTCCGCATCTCGGTGACGTCGTTGGGCAGCGACGGGCTGGGCCCCTTGACCTCGTAGGAGGTCCCGTCCTTGAGCTTCCCGGTGATCTCGCCCGTCTCGTTGCTGATCTGGGCCGTGTTCACCTGCCGGCCCGCCACGTCCTGCATGTACGTGGAGTAGGTCAGGGTCTTCGAACTGGTGGACTTGGCCGCCGTGACCGCCAGGAGGATGGCCACGGCCGCGATGGCGGCCACCGCCCAGAGCCAGCGCCAATTCTGGCCCTCCGGGGCGCCTCCGGAAGGGGCGTTCCCCTCGCCCGGCTGCTGTCCGGGCTTGGCCGGGGGCCGGTCTGGGCGTTGTGGGGTCACCGGACCATGCTATGCGTCCCTCTCCCGAAGCGGTAACCGCCCGGGGGGGACGCTGCCCGGACCAGGCCTGCCGGTAACGTCTACCCGATGAGCGACATCGAGCCCGGCGAGGCGGAGGCGACGACCGGTCCTGCACCGGCCCAGCCCCCGGGGCAGGTCCCGGCCGGGTACGTCCCGCGGGAATGGCTCAGCGCCCAGGTCATCGTGCCCCGCGCCGGGGGACCGGCCGTCGGGCCGCCGGTGGGGACACCAGCCGGGCCGCCCGACGGGACGCCGGTGGGTCCGCCGGTGGGGCCGCCGGTGGCACCACCCACCGGTTCGGTGAACGGCGACGGGCCGTTCCTCGACCGCCCCTGGATCCCACCGGTCGACCGGCGGCAGGCCTGGCGGTGGCTCCTCTACGCCTTTGCCGGCTTCATCGTGGGCCAGCTGCTGGCCGCCGTGTTCGGTCTGGTGGCCGGGGCCATCGCCGGGAAGACCAGCCTCCAGATGTCGGACATCGCCTCGGCCAGCGTCCCCCCCGAGTGGTACATCGTCTCCACCCTGGCCGGCTTGTGGATCGGGTTCTTCGGCGCACCGTGGCTGGCCAGCCGCACGCAGGGCACGCGGCACTTCGTGTCCGACCTGGGCCTGCGCTTCCGCGTGATCGACCTGGTCGGCATCGCCGTCGGGATCGGTGGGCAGATCGCCGTCGGCATCATGTACGCGCCCTTTCAGCACGACATCCACGACTTCAACGCACCGTCGCAGAAGCTGACCGGCGCGTCGCATGGTGGAGGGTTCCTGGTCATCGCCGTGGCCACGGTCATCGTGGCCCCCTTCATGGAGGAGCTGTTCTTCCGGGGGCTGTTGCTCAAGGCCCTGGTCCGGCTCTTCACCCCGGCGGCCGCCTGGCGGGCCCGGGGCCTCGGCGTGGTGCTGGCCGTCATCGTCGACGGAGTGCTCTTCGGTCTGGCTCACGGGGAGTGGGTCCAACTGGCCGGTTTGGCCCTCTTCGGCGTGGTGCTGGCCGCCATCTCGTACCGCACCGGGCGGCTGGGGATGAACATGGTGGCCCACGCCACCTTCAACCTGGTGGCCATCGTGGCCATCGCCGGCCAGGGGGGATTGATCCACTGACCACCGGTGCGCGGGAACCGTGCCGACCACGGTTGGCCGGAGCCGTAAGGTGAGGCCGTGCTGACCCGTATGGACCAGGTCTTCAAGGCCTACGACGTGCGCGGCACCGTGCCCGACCAGCTCGACGCCGACGTGTGCCGGGCCATCGGTCGGGCGGTGGCCCGTTTCGCCGGGGCGCCGGAGATCCTGATCGCCCGCGACATGCGCACCTCGGGGGTGGAGCTGTCGGGCGCCTTCGCCGACGGGGTCCGCTCCGAGGGGGTCGCCGTGACGGACCTGGGCCTGGGGTCGACCGACTTCCTCTATTTCGCCAGCGGGCATCTCGACGCCCCCGGTGCCATGTTCACCGCCTCGCACAATCCGGCGGAGTACAACGGGATCAAGCTCTGCCTGCCCGGCGCCCGCCCCATCGGCGTCGACACCGGCCTGCGGGAGATCGCCGCCCTGGCCGAAGACCTCCTGGGGCAGCCGGCCGGCCAGGGCTCGGCCCCGCTCCACGAGGTGGACCTGCTGCCCGAGTGGGCCGCGCACGTGGTCTCGTTCGTCGATCGCGCTGCCCTACGGCCCCTGAGGATCGTGGCCGACACGGCCAACGGCATGGGCGGGCTGGTCGTGCCGACCGTGTTCGCCGGCCTCCCGTTCACCGTCGAGATGCTCTATCCCGAGCTCGACGGCTCGTTCCCCAATCATCCGGCAGACCCCATCCAACCCGAGAACCTGGTCGACCTCCAGGCGGCCGTCCTCGAGGTGGGGGCCGACATCGGCCTGGCCTTCGACGGCGATGCCGATCGCGTGTTCCTGGTGGACGAGCGGGCCCAGCCGGTGTCCGGCTCCCTCACCACGGCGCTGGTCGCCACCTCCATGTTGCGCAAGCATCCGGGTGAGACGGTCCTCTACAACCTGATCTGCTCCCACGTGGTGCCCGAAGTGGTCGAAGGCCTCGGCGGCAAGGCGTTCCGGACGCGGGTGGGGCATTCCAACATCAAGAAGGTCATGGCCGAGACGGGCGCCGTCTTCGGGGGCGAGCATTCGGGCCACTACTACTACCGGGACAATTTCCGGGCCGACTCGGGCATCATCACCGCCCTTCTCGTCCTCGAGATGTTGAGCCAGAGCGATCGGACCCTCTCCGAGTTGCTGGCCCCCTTCCGGCGCTACAGCGATTCGGGGGAGCTCAACTCGGAAGTGTCGGATCCGGCCGCCACCGTGGAGGCCATCGCGGCCCACGAGCGCGCCGCCGGCGCCTCCATCGATCTGCTCGACGGCCTGACGGTCGAGCACGCGGACTGGTGGTACAACGTCCGCCCCTCCAACACCGAGCCGTTGCTGCGGCTCAATGTCGAGGCGACGACGCCGGAGCTCTGCGCCCGACACGTCGCCGACGTGACCGCGCTCATCGCCCGCTACGCAACCGCCACAGGCGTGCGCTGAGAGCGCCGAAAGAGAGGAACCCCGGTGACACTTGACCCGCTGCTGCTGGACGTGCTGGCCTGCCCGGTCGACAAGGGCCCCCTCCTGTGGTTCCCCGACGAGGACAGGCTCTACAACCCGCGGCTGCACCGGAGCTACCGCGTGGACGACGGCGTGCCCATCCTGCTGGTGGAGGAGGGGACCGACGTCAGTGACGCCGACCACGCGCGCCTCATGGCCAAAGCGGAGGAAGACGGGGTGCGGGCGACTGGGCCCGACCCGGGGTGACCAACCCGTACCGGCTGGACTCCCTCGGCATATGGGATGCCACGGCGGGGCTCCCGGAGCAACTGGGCCACGCCGTCGACCAGTCGGGCGACGTGCTCCGCCGCGCCGACCTCCCCCCGCCCGGAGACCTCCGCGCCGTGGTCATCTGCGGGATGGGCAGCAGCGGACTGGCCGGCGAGGTGGCCGCCGCCGCCGGGGCCGTGCTCCCGGTGGTCGTGGCCCGTGACGGTGGCGTCCCGCCGTTCGTGGGTCCCCGCACCCTTGTCTTCGCCGTGTCGTGGTCCGGCGACACGGCCGAGACCTGCGCTGCCGCCGGCGCGGCGCGTGAGCGCGGCGCGCCCGTGGTGGTCGTCTCGGGAGGGGGCGCGCTCGCCGCGCTGGCCCAAGATGCGAGCCTGCCCCTCTTCGGGCTCCCCGACGGCCTGCCGGCCTCCCGCACGGCCTGGGGCGCCACCGTCGTGCCATTGCTGCTCACGCTGTCGCACCTCGGGCTGATGACGGACCCGGCCCCTGCGCTGGCCACCGCCGTGGTGGCGCTGCGCCGTCGGCGCGACGCGCTGGTGGCCCCCCACGGTCCGGCCGAGGACGTGGCGCGCCGCATCGGGCGCACCATCCCGCTGGTCTACGGGTCCAGCGGGGCGAACGCGGTCGCCGCCCGCCGCTGGAAGACCCAGATCAACGTGAATGCCAAGACGCCGGCCTTCGTGGCCATCCAGCCCGAGCTCTCCCACAACGAGGTCGCCGGCTGGGGCCAGCACGGCGACGTCACGCGGCAGATCCTCTCCCTGGTCACGTTGCGCCACGCCGGGGAGGATCCCGCGGTGGCGCGTCGCGTGGCCTTCGTCAACGACGCCCTCGACGAGGTCGTGGCCGACATCATCGCGGTATGGGCGGAGGGTGAGGACGACCTCGGTCGCCTCTTCGACCTGGCCCTCTTCGGGGACTTCGTCTCCCTGCATCTCGCCGGGCGGGAGGGCACCGATCCCGGGCCCGTCCCGGTCGTCGAGGGGGCGCGGGCGGCGGGGGGCCCGCCGTGAGACGCGCCCGTGAGGGCCGGTCTTAGCTCAGCCGCTCCACGATCATGGCCATGCCCTGGCCGCCGCCGACGCACATGGATTCGAGGCCGAAGGTGGAGTCGGTGTCCTCGAGCGCGTTGAGGAGCGTGGTCATGATGCGCGCCCCGGTCTGTCCGAACGGGTGACCGAGCGCGATGGCCCCGCCCTTGACGTTGAGCTTGTCCCACGCGATGCCCAGGTGCTTGGCCGACGGGATGACCTGGGCCGCGAACGCCTCGTTGATCTCGACCAGGTCGATGTCGTCCATCGACATGCCAGCCCGGGCCAGCGTCTGCCGGCAGGCGTCGACCGGACCCAAGCCCATGATCTCGGGGTTCAACCCGGTGACACCGCTGGCCACGATGCGGGCCAGGGGGGTGATGCCCAGGCTCTTGGCCCTGGTGTCGCTCATGACGATGACCGCCGCCGCGCCGTCGTTGAGGGGGCAGGCGTTGCCGGCCGTGACCGTGCCTCCCTGTCGGAAGACCGGCTTGAGGTTGGCCAGGCCCTCCAGGGTGGTGCCCGGCCGCGGCCCGTCGTCCTTGCTGATCACGGTGCCGTCGTCCAGGGTGACCGGGATGATCTCGCGCTCGAAGAACCCGTTCTCCTGCGACGCGACGGCCCGGTTCTGCGACAAGGCGGCGAACGCGTCCATGTCCGATCGGGTCACCCCTTCGTACTCGGCCACGTTCTCCGCCGTCTGCCCCATGGCGATGTAGATGTCGGGCAGGCCCGCCGTCGGGGTCCACGGGTCACCCACCTCGGGCGTGCGCGCCTTCGTCCGCTCCTCGGCCTCGGCGAAGGCCGCGTTGTGCGGGCCGATGTCCGAGGCGCCGTGCTGGTAGCGGCTGACCGTCTCGACCCCGGCCGCGATGAAGACGTCGCCCTCGCCGGCCCGAATGGCGTGGGCCGCCATGCGGATCGTCTGCAGGGACGACGAGCAGTACCGGTTGACGGTGGCACCGGGGACGTCCTCCAGCCCGGCCAGAACGGCGGCCACCCGGGCGATGTTGTAGCCCGCCTCGCCGGCCGGCTGCGCGCAGCCGAGCAGCACGTCCTCGACGTCGGAGGGGTCCAGCTGCGGCACCTTGGCCAGGACCGCCTTGAGGACCAGGGCGCTGAGGTCGTCGGGACGGCACCCGACCAGCGAGCCCTTGTTGGCGCGGCCGATGGGGGTGCGACCGGTGGCGACGATGACTGCTTCGGGCATGGTGACAGGCTCCTCGGTTGACGGCGGCCCGGGACTCGCCCGCGGCGGACAGCAGGTTACCGGCTGGTCCGCCGGCGCCGGAAGGCCGCTCCCGTCGGCCCGGCCGTGACGGCCCATTGGCCCGGCCGCGACGGCGGACTGTAACGTGTTCTACCGAGCACGGGATCGGCCCCACGGCGCTCGTGCGCCCGACAGCGCTCGTTGCGCCAGGATGGTGGGGCCGCATCGGCGGCGCCCAGGAGGGAATCATGGAGATCTCGTACACCGAGGAGCAGCTGGCGCTGAAGCAGGAGCTTCGGGACTACTACGACAACCTGTTGACCCCCGAGCTCGAGGCGGAGCTGTCCCATGCGGGCGGGATCGGCCCGACGGTGCGCAAGGTGGTCAAGCAGATGGGAGCCGACGGATGGCTCGGCATCGGCTGGCCGACGGAATGGGGCGGGCAGGGCCGCTCGGCGATCGAGCAGTTCATCTTCTTCGACGAGTCGATGCGCAGCGGTGCGCCCGTGCCCATGCTGACCATCAACACGGTGGGTCCGACCATCATGAACTTCGGCACGCCGGAGCAGAAGGACTTCTTCCTGCCCAAGATCCTGGCCGGGGAGATCCATTTCTGCATCGGCTACACCGAGCCCAACTCGGGCACGGACCTGGCCTCCTTGACCACCAAGGCGGTCCGGGACGGCGAGGAGTACATCATCAACGGGTCGAAGGTCTTCACCAGCCTGGCCGGCGATGCCGACTACATCTGGCTGGCCACCCGGACCGACCCGAACGTGGCCAAGCACAAGGGCATCTCCATGTTCCTCATCCCCATGGACACCCCGGGCATCCGCGTCGTCCCCATGAAGCTCCTGGGCGACCACAACATCAACTACACCTTCTTTGAGGACGTGCGGGTCCCCGCCACCAGCCTGGTCGGCGGCGAGAACCAGGGGTGGACGCTCATCACCAACCAGCTCAACCACGAGCGGGTCACCTTGTGCTCACCGGGTATCGTCGAGCGGGTCCTGACCGACGTCCGGGCCTGGGCGCAGGCCACCAAGCTGCCCGACGGCCGTCGCGTCATCGATCAGGACTGGGTGCAGGAGCATCTGGCCCGGGTGTACGCCGAGCTCGAGTTCCTGCGCCTCATCAACTGGAAGGTGGCGTGGCAGGGCACCCAGGGCCACCTCGACGTGGCCGACGCCTCGTCGATCAAGGTCTTCGGCACCGAGTTCTACCTGCGCGCCTTCCGGTTGCTGATGGAGATCGTCGGCCAGGCCGGGTACCTCACCCGCGGTTCGCCGGCCGCGGTGATCGCCGGGCGCCTCGAGGTCTACGCCCGGTCGATGATCATCCTGACCTTCGGCGGTGGCACCAACGAGATTCAGCGCGACCTCATCGCCATCTTCGGCCTCGGCATGCCGCGGTCCCTGCGCTAGACCCAATCGAGAAACCACCCGGAAGGCAGACCACCTCCATGGACTTCACCTACAGCGAAGAGCAGGACGCCGTGCGCGAGCTGGCCGACCGGATATTCGGCGAACGGTCCACCCATGAGCGGCTCAAGGCCATCGAACGGGCCGCGGCGGACGAGGGACCGTTCGACCGCGCCCTGTGGGGCGAGCTGGCCGAGGCCGGCCTGCTGGGCATCGCGCTCGGTGAGGACGTGGGTGGAGCCGGCCTCGATTTCGTGGCCGCCTGCCTGGTGGTGGAGGCCGCCGGTCGTACCGCCGCCTACGTCCCCGTGGTCGAGACCATGGTCTACGGCGCCGCCCCGATCGCCCGCTTCGGCACGGCCGAGCAGCAGACGACGTGGTTGCCCGGGGTGAGCCGCGGGGAGACCATTCTCACCGCCGCCCTGTCCGAGCTGGCCTCCGACCTCATCGTGCCCGGCGGCGTGACGCCGGCCACCACGGCGGTGCGGCAGGCCGACGGGTCCTTCGTCCTGCAGGGCACCAAGGCCTGCGTCCCGGCCGCCTTCGTGGCCACGGCCGTCCTCGTTCCGGCCACCCTGACCACCGCCGACGGCTCGGGCGGAGCATGCGGCGTCTTCGTCGTCGACATCGACGCCCCGGGCCTGGCACTGACCCGCCAGACCACGACCACCGGCCGTCCCGAGGCGATCATGGAGCTGCGCGACGTCACCGTCGCCGCGGATCGCCTGATCGGCGGCGCCGACGCCGACGGGGCGGCCATCGTGACCGTCATGACCGAGCTGGGCATCACCGCCCTGTGCGTCCAGGAGGCGGGGGTGTGTGCCGCCGCACTGGCGCTCACGGCCGAGTACACCAAGACGCGCGTGCAGTTCGAGAAGCCCATCGCCACCTTTCAAGCCGTCGGCCAGCGCGCGGCGGATGCCTACGTCGACACGGAGGCCATCCGACTCACGGCCTGGCAGGCGGCCTCGCGCCTGTCGGCCGGGCTCCCGGCCGCCGCCGAGGTGGCCGTGGCGAAGTACTGGGCCGCCGAGGGAGGCCAGCGCGTGGTCCACGCGGCGGCGCATCTGCACGGCGGGGTCGGCGTGGACCGCGACTACCCGCTGCACCGCTACTTCCTCCTCACGCGCCAGATCGAGTTGACGCTCGGTGGGGCCAACGAGAGCCTGCGGCGGCTCGGGCGCATGCTGGCCGCCGAGCCGGTCTGACTCCTATTCGCTGAGACCGGCCAGCCCCAGCCCGTAGCCGGCCAGGAAGATGCCGGCGTCCTTGTGGCGCGGGAAGCGATCGGCCAACTGGTGGAACGCCAGCGAGTGGTTGGGGTGCACCAGGTGGGCCAGCTCGTGCACCAGCACGGCGTCGAGGACCCACTCGGGCACCGAGCGCAGGCGATGCGAGAGCCGGATCTCGCCCGAATGGAACGAGCACGAGCCCCAGCGGGCGGACTGGTTGGTGACCCAACGCACCGAGGTCGGTCGCGTCTCCATGCGGTACCGGTCACAGAGGGCCCGCGCCCGGGCCATGAGCTCGTCATCGCCGACGGCCGTCCGCAGGGGGTGCTTGGCCAACAGGCGGTCGACCAACCACGTGATCGTCTTGTCCCTGACCTCACCGGTGAGATGCGCCGGGATGGTCACGACGATGCCACCACCCACCCACTTGGCCTCGGAGGTCTTGCGCCGGCGCGCGCTGGTGCGGACCTCGACCTCGGGCCAACCCGGTCGCGCCGCGCGTCGGTCAGGCGGCTCGTTGGCGGCCGGCGTCTCCTCCCGGAAGGGGACAGGGTCGTACGGTTCCCAGTCGAAGAGGGTCATGTCCCGATTGTGACGCATGGATGTGACGTGACCGTGACAGCAGGCGGAGACGCAGGCGGGGACGGTGGCGGGCCGCGGGGACGGAGCAGGGGCGGGCAGGCGTGAGCGCAAGCACCATCTCCGCAGCGTCAGTTGCGTTGGCCTACGCTCTCTCCCGAATCCGACCCGCAGCAGGGAGGCCCCATGTTCCTTCTCTACCTGGTGATCTACGTCCTCGTCGTCATCGGTCTCTGGCAGGTCTTCGTGAAGGCCGGGGAGGAAGGCTGGAAGGCGATCATCCCCATCTACAACTACTACGTGGTGCTCAAGATCGTCGGCCGGCCCGGATGGTGGTTGATCCTCTACTTCATCCCGTTCGTCAACATCGTGATCGACATCGTCGTCCTCTGGGATCTGACCAAGTCCTTCGGCAAGACGGCGGGCTTCACGGTCGGGCTCTTCTTCCTTCCCTTCGTCTTCATCCCCATCTTGGGCTTCGGCGCGGCCACGTACCGTGGACCCTCGGTGGGACCGGCAGCCCGCGGCTGATCTCCGGCCGCCACGTCCGCATCGGAGTCCCAGTCCTCGGCGTCGCGCCGCGCCGAGCACATGGCGGAGAAGCCGACACTGGGATTGGCTCCCCCGTGCGGTAACCGGGAAGGATCCCGTTGGAGCCTTGACCAGTCGACAGGCCCGAGGGCTAGCCTCTTGCCATGACCTCGCCAACTTCAGCCTCGCCACTGCCCGCGCCCGCGTATCCCCTCCAGCTCGATCTGGTGGCCCCCGACCAGATCACGCGCTGGCGACCTCTGGTCCAGTGGCTGCTGGCCATCCCCCACTTCGTGGTGCTCTACGTGCTGGTCATCGTCCAGAGGGTGGTCCTCATCATCTCGTTCTTCGCCATCTTGTTCACCGGCAAGATGCCCGAGGGTCTCTTCGGCTTCAACGCCATGGTGTTGCGCTACCAGTGGCGGGTGGCGTCGTATGCCGCGTTCATGCGGGAGCCCTACCCCGAGTTCGCCTTCCCGATGGAGCCGGAGGACCCGGCCACGGAGGCCGCTCGGGTGTCCCTGCAACCGTCCCCCAGGCTCAGCCGGGGCCTCATCTTCGTCAAGTGGTTGTTGGCCGTCCCCCACTACATCGTCTTGTTCTTCCTCTTCATCGCCGCCTACATCGCCATCATCATCGCGTTCTTCGCCGTGATCATCACCGGGACGTGGCCGGCGGGGATGCGCGACTTCGTCGTGGGTGTGATGCGCTGGGCGGCGCGGGTGAACATGTACATCCTGCTCATGACCGACCGGTACCCACCCTTCACCCTCGCCTGAACACCGGGCACCGACACCCCGGGGCGGAGCAGCCCTAGCCGAGCACGAGGTCCGCCATCGTCCCCATGGTGGCGATGTCGCCGTTGATCAACAAGGTGGTGGCGCGCGAGGCGCGCCAGGCCTCGAGGTCATCGCGGATCTTCTCGACCGGGCCGACCAGGGCGATGTCTTCCACCATGGCGGTCGGCACGGCCGCGGTGGCGTCGTCCTTGCGCCCGTCGAGATAGGCGTCCTGGATCTTGGTGGCCGCCTCCTCGTAGCCCATGCGGGCGAACACGTCGAAGTGGAAGTTCATCTCCTTGGCCCCCATGCCGCCGATGTAGAGGGCCAGGGAGGGGCGGAAGCCGTCGGCGGCGGCGTCGATGTCATCGGCGATGACCGTGGGCGCGAAGGCCAGCACCTCGAAATCCTCGGCCGAGCGGCGCGCCCCGGGACGGGCGAAGCCCTCGTCGAGCGAGGCGTCGAAGGACGACATGGCCTTGGGGGAGAAGAAGAGGGGGAACCATCCGTCGGCGATCTCGGCGGCCAGGGCGACGTTCTTCGGGCCCTCGGCCCCCAGAATGATGGGGATGTCGGCCCGCAGCGGGTGGGTGATCGGCTTGAGCGGCTTGCCCAGGCCGGTGCCTCCGGGGAAGGGCAGGGGGTAGTGGGGACCGTCATTGGTCACCGGTCCCTGGCGCGCCAGCACCTGGCGCACGACGTCGACGTACTCACGGGTCCGGGCCAAGGGTGCGGGGAAGGGTTGGCCGTACCATCCCTCGACCACCTGGGGTCCCGAGACACCCAGGCCGAGCACGAAGCGGCCCCCGGAGAGATGATCCATGGTCAGGGCGGCCATGGCCATGGCCGTCGGCGTGCGAGCCGAGAGCTGGCAGAGCGACGTGCCGAGGCGGACGCGATCGGTGCGCGAGCCCCACCAGGCCAGGGGGGTCAGGGCGTCGGAGCCGTAGGACTCCGCCGTCCAGACGGAGTCATAACCGAGGCGGTCGGCCTCCGCCACCAGGGCCATGGCACCAGGCGGTGGTCCCGCGCCCCAGTAGCCGAGTTGCAAGCCGATCTTCATGTCCTTCATGGCGCCTCCACCTCTACAACTTCTCCAGAACCTCTTCGGCGAACCACCTCACCGCGCCCAGCCTCTCCGACAGGGCCTGGTCGTCGGGGGTTCCGGGCGCGACGGGGACGAACATCCACGGGGCGCAGACGAAGTCGCTGACGCCGGCGTCCATGAAGCGGTGGTACAGGTCGACGGTGGGGGCCTCGTTGAGTGAGAGATAGATGGAGAACGGTTCGTCGCTGCGCCCGGCGGTGTCGAGGGCTTTGCGCAGCTCCCCCAGGTGGGCCCAGGCCTCCTCCTCGCTGTAGGCGCCGGCGGCGATCCAGCCGTCGCACAGTTCGGCCGTGCGGCGCAGGGCTCGGGGTGAGTGCCCGCCCCCGAGAATGGGAATGGGCGCCGTCGGCGCCGGTTCGATCTGGCACTCCGGCACGTCGTAGTACGTGCCGTGGTGCTCGACCCAGCCGCCGCCCCACAGCGCGCGCAGCGCGACGATCATCTCGTCGAGCCGCTTGCCCCGGGAGCCGAAATCCTGGCCCATCTGGTCGAACTCCTCCTTGCACCATCCCACGCCCACCCCGAGGCGCACCCGGTTGTCGGAGAGGACGGCGGCCGTGCCCACCGTTCGGGCCACGGTGATCAGCTCGCGCATCGGGGCGATGTACACGCCGGTGGTGAAGGTGAGGTGCTCGGTGGCCCCCGCCAGCGCGGAGATCACGCACATGGGATCGGGCCAGGGCGTCTCGGGCTCCCAGCCGGGCGCACCGTCCTCGCGCTCCGAGTAGGTGTAGCGGGACGCCAGGTGGCGGGGGTTGAACAGGTGGTCCGAAATGAACATGCCGCCGTAGCCCAGCTCGTCGGAAGCCTTGGCCAGGGGCAGGACCTGCCGCGTCGGGAGGAAGGTGACCGACTGGTGGAATCGCGCCGGGGGATCCGTCCGCGAGGGGCCGGGCACGCCGGTCAACCGGCCCGTGCCGGCAGGGGGCTGCGACCGATCGGCGCGGAAGGGGAGAACGCCACGGGGATGTGCTTGGTCCCGTTGATGAAGTTGGACTGGAGGCGCTGCACCTCGCCGTCCAGGCGAATGTCGGGGATCCGGTCGAGCAGGCGGTCGAACATCACCAGGATCTCCATCCGGGCCAGGTTCGCCCCGAGGCAGAAGTGGGGGCCGCCCCCGCCGAAGGCGATGTGGTTGTTGGGTGAACGGGCGATGTCGAAGGCATCGGGATCGGTGAACACCTTCTCGTCCCGATTGGCCGACGTGTGCCAGAACACGACCTTGTCGCCCTCCTGCAGGGCTTGACCACCCAGCTCGGTGTCGGCCGCCACGGTGCGGCGGAAGTGCATGACCGGCGTGACGAAGCGCAGCATCTCCTCGACCGCGCCCGGCAGCAGGCTGCGGTCGGCCCGCAGCTTCTCCCATTGGTCGGGATGGTCGAAGAAGGCCGTCATGGCGCCCGACATCAGGTTCCGGGTCGTCTCGTTCCCGGCCACGATGAGCAGCATGAAGAAGAGATCGAGCTCCAACTCGCTCAATTTCTCGCCCTCGACCTCGGCGTCGATCAGCACGGAGACCAGGTCCTGGCGCGGGGCCAGGCGCCGATCGGCCGCCAGCTCCTCGGCGTAGCTGAAGACCTGCATGGCCGCCTCCCCCGGGTCGACCCCGGGGAGCTGGTACTCGGGGTCGTCGGAACCGATCATGCGGTTGGACCAGTCGAAGACCTTGAGCCGGTCCTCCTGGGGCACGCCCAACAGCTCGGCGATGACCAGGAGCGGGAGCTCGGCCGAGATCTCCACGACGAAGTCGGCCGTGCCGCGCTCGCACACCGTATCGATGATGCCGTCGGCATAGGCGACGATCTGCTGCTGCAGATCACGCACCAGCTTCGGGGTGAAGCCCTTGTTGACCAGCCGGCGGTACCGGGTGTGCATGGTCGGGTCCATGTTGAGCATCATCAGCTGCTGCTGGGCCAGTTGTTCCTCGTCCATGTCGGCGAAGAGGGCGGAGTGACGGGCCGACGAGAAGCGCTCCCAGTCGCGGTTCACGGTGACGCAGTCGTCGTAGTCGGTGACGGCCCAGAACCCACCCCGGTGGGCCGACGGATCGGGGTGCCAGTACACGGGGGCCTCGGCGCGCAGGCGGCGGAACCAGTCATGGGGCACGCCGTCCACGAAGTTCCGCCCATCGATGAGGTCGATCTCTTCGAGACCCATGGTCCCCCTTTCGGCCGGCCCCGCCGGCGGGGCGCCTGCCCCCCCGGAGAGGCGATTTCTAGAACGTGTGTCAGTGATCATAGGCACAGCGTGCGCGACCGGGCCGGGGAGGAAGGGCGCCGCGGTCGGGGTGGCAGCGGGGCGGGGTGTGGTGAATGGTGACCGACGTCCGGGCGGCCGCGCTGGATACGGCTCCGGGTAGGTCCTTCCGCACTCCCGATCCGTGCTCTCCCACTCCCGCGCCGCGGGAGGTCGAGGCCGTCGTCTGCTCCGACCATCGAGGTGCCGGACGCGGGCGATCGGGTCAGGCCGGGGGAGCGGCGTGGCGCCCAGAGGGTCCCGGCGGACCACCCGACCGGCCCCGGGAGGAACAATGAGAACCTGTTACAGTTTTGCGCCGGAGCGGCCCTGACCTGCAGGGACCGCCGAGTCGTCCGCCGAGAATCCACCGCCGAGGGTGTGCCCCATGTTCCTCGAAGAGAGTCCCGCACAGCAGCAGCTGCGCGCTGAGCTGCGTCGGTACTACGCGGCGTTGTTGACCGACGAGGTCCGGTCGGGCCTGGTCGAGGGCGGTGAGGGCGGCGATGCCTGGGGCCAGGTGGTGCGCCAGGTGGGCAAGGACGGCTGGCTCGGCATCGGCTGGCCGACCGAGTTCGGCGGGCAGGGTCGGCCGGCCACCGACCAGTTCATCTTCTTCGACGAGACCCGGCGGGCCGGGGCACCGTTTCCCTTCGTCACCATCAACACCGTCGGCCCGACCATCATGCGCTACGGCACCGAGGTTCAGAAGTCGTTCTTCCTCCCCAAGATCCTCGCCGGCGAGCTGAACTTCGCCATCGGCTACACCGAGCCCGAAGCCGGCACCGACCTGGCTTCCTTGAAGACGCGAGCCGAGCGAGACGGCGAGCAGTACGTCGTCAACGGCGCCAAGGTCTTCACCAGCGGGGCCAACCAAGCCGACTACATCTGGCTGGCCGTGCGCACCGATCCCGACGTGCCCAAGCACAAGGGCATCTCCATCCTGTGCGTGCCCACCACCGCTCCCGGGTTCGAATGGTCGATGATCTACACGGTCGGCGGGCTGACCACCACCGCCACCTACTACGAGAACGTCCGGGTCGCCGTGGACATGCGAGTGGGGGAGGAGAACGAGGGCTGGCGGATGATCACCACCCAGCTCAACCACGAGCGGGTGGGGTTGGCGGCGTGGAGCGGGCTGGCCATCTCCATGTACGAAGGGGTGGTGCGGTGGGCGGCGCGCCAGCGCACCGCCGACGACCACGCCCTCATCGAGCAGGCCTGGGTCCAGATGGACCTGGCCCGATGCCACGCCGAGCTCGAGGCGATGTGGCTGCTCAACTGGCGCATGGCGGTCCACGTGGCCGAGGACGAGCTCACGGCGGCGGAGTCGTCGTCGATCAAGGTGTTCGGGACCGAGCGCACGCTTGAGGTCTGCCGCCTCCTGGCCGGGGTCATCGGTGCGGCGGGGTACCTCGTTCCCGGCTCTCCCGGCGCCCTGCTGCGCGGCCGTCTCGAAGCACTGGGCCGGCAGGCCCAGGTGAACACCTTCGGTGGCGGCGTCAACGAGGTCCAGCGTGAGATCGTGGCCACGTCGGGCCTGGGCATGCGACGGGGCGCGCGATGACCGAGCGCTTCGAGGAGCTGGAGCCCTTCCCCGACCACGGAGCGGAGCTGAAGGAGCTGATCGGCCAGGACACCGGCCCGCTCCAGCTCTCCCCCCACGCCGTGAACGCGCCGATGATCCGGCACTGGGTCGAGGCCATGGGGGACACCAACCCGCTCTACGTCTCCGACGCGGCGGCCCGGGCCCACGGCTACGACGGGATGATCGCCCCCCCCACCATGCTCCAGGCGTGGATCATGCGCGGCCTGCGGGCCACCCAGCTGGTCGAGCAACGGCGACGGGCGGGCCAGGACCCCGACAGCGGCGTCCACGGCACCATGCTGCACCTGATGGACCTCGAGGGGATGACCTCGGTGGTGGCCACCAACAGCGAGCAGCGCTACGGTCGCCCGCTGGTCATCGGTGACCGCCTGCTGGCCCGCACGGTGCTCGAGGACCTCTCCGACCCCAAGCGCACCGGCCTGGGCACCGGTCGCTTCGTCACCACCCGTAGTGACTTCATCGCCGTGCCCGATGCCGACGTCCCCGCGGAACCCGGTCCCGACGACGTGGCGGCCCTGGCCGAGCGGGGCGAGCGGGTGGCCGTCATGCGCTTCCGCATCCTCAAGTACCTGCCGTCCGCCCGGACGCCCGCCGCGCCAGGGCGACCGGCCCGCCCTCGACCGGCCCAGACCCAGGACAACGCCTTCTGGTTCGAGGGAGCCCGGGCGCACGAGCTCCTCATCCAGCGCTGCACCTCGTGCGGCACGCTGCGCCACCCACCCCTGCCGGCGTGTGGCACCTGTCGATCCTTCGACTGGGACACCGTTGCGGCGAGCGGTCGAGGCACGCTCTACTCCTTCGTGGTGGTGCACTACCCCCAGGTGCCGGCGTTCGAGTACCCGCTGGCCATTGGCCTGGTGGAGCTCGAGGAGGGTACCCGCGTGGTGGCCAACATCGACGGGGTCGACCATCGTGAGCTGCGGATCGGACTGGCCCTCGAGGCTCGATTCGTGGACTACGACGAGGAGCTCTCGTTGCCCGTGTTCGGGCCCGCGGTCCCACCAGAGACGGGCGCGGCCTGATGGACTTCGCCTTCACCGAGGAGCAATCGGCCGTGTCCGAAGCGGCCACCGGGCTGTTCTCGGGCCTGGTCGATCCCGAACGGGTCGCCGCGGTGGAGCGATCCGACGACGTGGTCGACCGTGAGCTCTGGGCCGCGCTGGCCGCCGCCGACCTCCTCGGGCTGCCCGTGCCCGAGCGCTACGGCGGAGCCGGCCACGGGTTGACCGAGCTGTGCCTGGTGCTGCAAGCCCAGGGCAGTGTGGTGGCGCCCGTCCCCCTGTGGGCCACCCTGGTGCTCGGCGCCCTCCCGCTGGCCCGGTTCGGTTCACCCGACCAGCAGCAGCGCTGGCTCCCCGGTGTGGTGGCCGGCGACGTCATGCTGACCGCCGCGTTGAGCGGCACCGCGGCGAGCACCCACGGTGTGCCCCCGGTCGCCGCCGCGGCGGCGGGCAGCGGTTGGGTCCTCAACGGAACCGAGCTCGCCGTGCCCCAGGCCCATCTGGCTCAGCGCATCGTGGTCCCGGCTCGGACCACCGACGGCGAGATCATCGTGGCGCTGGTCGATCCGCAGAGCCCGGGCGCCGCGCTCGAGCGTGCCGTGACCACCAACCGGGAGGTCCACCCGCACCTGCACCTGAGCGAGGTGGCCGTCCCCGCCGACGAGATCCTGGCCGGCCCGGGCCCGGGCCGGGAAGCGCTCGAGATCCTGCGGCAGGCCGCCACGGCCGGGCTCTGCGCGCTCCAGGTGGGCGTCTGCGAGTCGGCGCTGCGCCAGACCGCCACCTACCTCAACCAGAGAACCCAGTTCGGGCGCCCGCTGAGCAGCTTCCAGGGCACGTTGCTGCGCGCCGCCGACGCCGCCATCGACATCGAGGCCATGCGGGTCACCTTGTGGAAGGCCACCTGGCTCTTCGATTCGGGCCGGGACGCCACCGATGCCGTCGCCGTGGCCAAGTGGCAGGCCTCCGAGCGCGGCCAGCGCACGGTCCACGCCACCCAGCACCTCCACGGCGGCGTGGGGGCCGACGTCTCGTACCCCATTCACCGTTACTTCCTGTGGGGCAAGCAGATCGAGCTCCTGCTGGGCGGTCCGAGCCTGCAGCTGTCCCGCATCGGCGCCGGCCTGGCGGCGCAGGCGTTGGCCGAGGCCACGCCGTGACCACCGCGCCCGACGCACCCGGCGCACCCGGCGCACCCGACGCACGCACCTTCTCCGACGTCAGCGTGGGCGACGAGCTGCCCCCGCTGGTCCTGCCGATCACCCGCACCCTGATCGTGTCCGGCGCCCTGGCCAGTCGTGACTTCCAGGACGTGCACCACGACGGCGAGCTCGCCGCCGCGCGCGGCTCGGAGGACATCTTCATGAACATCTTGACCACCAACGGGCTGGTCGGTCGCTACGTCACCGACTGGTCAGGACCCGGCGGCCTGATCACCGAGGTGAACATCCGGCTGGGTGCCCCCAACTACCCCGGCGACACCATGACCTTCACCGGATCGGTGACGGACAAGGGAGCGGTGGCCGAGGACGGAGCGCGCGGGTCGGTCACGGTGACCATCCGCGGGGCCAACCAACTCGGTGACCACGTCACCGGCACGGTCATCGTGTCGTTCCCCACGGGCCCCACGGGCCCCAGGGGCTCCATGGGCTCCACCGACCAGGCGGGTGAGACGTGAGCCCGCACCGCTTCGCCGGCGAGGTCGCCATCGCCGGGATCGGGGCCACCGAGTTCTCCAAGAAGTCCGGACGCTCCGAGTTGCGCCTGGCCGCCGAGGCCGTGGACCTGGCGCTGCGGGATGCCGGGATCACCCCGGCCGAGGTCGGGGGCATGGTCACCTTCAGCGCCGACACCAATCCCGAGATCGACATCGCCCGCAGCCTGGGCATGGGCGACCTCACGTTCTTCAGCCGGATCCACTATGGCGGCGGCGCCGCCTGCGCCACGGTCCAACAGGCCGCGCTGGCCGTGGCCGGCGGGGTGGCCGATGTGGTCGTCTGCTACCGCGCCTTCAACGAACGGTCCGGGTCGCGTTTCGGTGCCGGCGTCCAGGGACGGGCACCGGTCCCCACCGCCGAGAGCGCCCAGCTGGCCTCCTACCTGCCGGTGGGGCTGCTCACGCCGGCCAGCTGGGTGGCCATGGCCGCCCAGCGCTACCTGCACGTGAACGGCGCCACCAGCGAGGATCTGGGCCGAGTGGCCGTGGCCGACCGCCGCCACGCGGCCACCAACCCCAAGGCATGGTTCTTCGAGCAGCCCATCACGTTGGCCGATCACCAGCAGAGCCGTTTCATCGTCGAACCGCTGCACCTGCTCGACTGCTGCCAGGAGACCGACGGGGGCCAGGCGCTGGTGGTGACCTCACTCGAGCGGGCTCGTGACCTCCCGAGCACCCCGGCTGTCATCCGGGCCGCCGTGCAGGGCTCGGGCGCCGGGCAGGACATGATGACCAGCTACTACCGCGACGATCTGCTCGGGCTGCCCGAAATGGCGGTGGTGGCCCACCAGCTCTGGGAGACGTCGGGCCTGGGGCCCGAGGACAAGCAGGCCGCCATCCTCTATGTCCACTTCACCCCCTTCGTCCACTACCAACACGAGGAGCTCGGCTTCTGCGCCAATGGGGAGGCCAAGGATTTCGTCCGGGACGGTCGCATCGAGCTCGGGGGCGAGCTCCCGATCAACACCCATGGCGGGCAGCTCGGCGAGGCCTATCTCCATGGGATGAACGGCATCGCCGAGGGCGTCCGCCTGATTCGCGGCACATCGGTCAATCAGGTCCCCGGCACCGAGCACGTCGTGGTCACCGCCGGGACGGGCGTTCCCACCAGCGGTCTCGTCCTGGGCATCGACCGCTGAGCCCCCCCTCCGGCGTGCAGGCCCGGGGGATCGCCGACCTCAGGCCCGGTCGCGCCGGCCCCGTCGCGACCCGCCCCGTCGCGACCCGCCCCGTCGAGCACTCACGCGCCTCATCCGCCCAGCTGCCTCTCGCCCGCCACGTCGTAGACGGCGATGGAGGCCGAGATGGGGTTGACGCGGCCCGACGAGCCCGAGCTCGTGGCCAGAGCGGCGAGATGCGCATCGAGGTCCTCCTGGCTGGCCCAGCGCTCGAAGAGCAGGACCCGGCTCGGTTCGACCGGGTCGGCGCTCATGGCGTACTCGAGACACCCGGTCTCCGCCCTCGAGGCGCGCATCGCGTCGAGGCGACCGGCCAGGAATTCCTCGCGCCGGTCCGGCTCGACCTCGAATGACCCTCCGACAATGACCATGTTGCCTCCTCGTCCCAGTCACCACGACACCGGCGGCGCCTCCGAAACCGGCACGTCACCGACCGTCGCCGACCGTCACCGACCGCCATCGCTCGTCACCGCTCGCCCAGACACTACAAGTGGGCCGCCGGCCGACAAGTGGGCCGCCGGCCGCTCGGGGCAGATGCATCCGGCATCGCGTGTCGGCGGGCCGGCCCCGGGGACACCGGCGAGTTGCTCCTCGGCCCCCGGCCCCCGGCGCAGGCGGACCGGGTCAGTCCTCCCCGGCGGTGACCAGGCGCAGCCCGGCGTCGATCGAGTCGAGGGCGAGCAGGTCGGCATGGCGGTCGTGCCACGCTCCGCTGGCCAGATCGCGTCGGAGGCGGGCCATCCCCGGTTCGACCTGGGCCGGGTCGAGCCGGGCGAAGGCGGAGATGCCGGCTCGCACCGACGGTGAGAGGAACTGCTCCGGACGCTTCCAGAAGGCGAGGGCGAAACCATCGGTGCAGTCGGCCGCAACCGGAACGACCTCGACCCGCGCCGTCCCGAGCGCGTCGATCACCATGTCCATCGGTGCCGCGTCGGCCAACGCGAGCGCCGCGGGCACGTACTCGGCGAAGATCCAGGACCGGTCGTGCGCGGCGCGGTCGAAGGTCAGGACGACCTGGCGACGGGCCACCCGGCGCAGCTCGGCGAGGCCGGCGCGCGGGTCGGCCCAGTGATGCACGGTGAGGGTGGCCAGGGCGACGTCGAACAAGCGATCGGGGAACGGGAGGTCCTCGGCGGCGGCCCGCACCACCGGTGCACCGGCCGGGTCGCGCTGGCCCACCATGACCGGGGAGGGCTCGACGGCGACGATGGGCCGACCGTCGACCTCGTAGGACCCGGTCCCAGCGCCCACGTTGACGATGCGTGCGGCGTCTCCGATGGCGGCCCAGATCTGGGCGGCGATGCGGGGATCGGGCCGGCGGTACCGCGAGTAGCCGCACCCGATGGTGTCGTAGCGCTGCCGCGCCACCGTCAGAGCACCCGATCGCCCACGGCCCGCTCCAACCGGGCGGCATCGGCGTCACCGAGCAGCTTGTAGGGGGACCCCCTCGAGGGTTGCCAGAGCACCGGATCGGCACAGTTCCAGCGCTCGGACCGCAGTGGTCGCTTGAGTACCTTGTGCGTGGCGGTGACCGGGAGGGCTGCCGTCATGCGCACGAAACGGGGCGCCCACTTGGCCCCCAGGTCGGGCTGGGCCGCCAGGAAGTCGGCCCACGCCGCGGCGTCGAGCGCCCTCACCCCGGGCCGGAGCTGGACGGCGGCCATGACCTGGTCACCGACGACAGGATCGGGCACCGCGTAGACGGCGGCCAGCGCGATGTCGGGATGGCGCTGCAGGATGCGCTCGATGGGGGCGGAGGCGAAGTTCTCCCCGTCGACCCGCAGCCAGTCGTGGTCCCGTCCGGCGAAATAGACGAAGCCCGCGACGTCGCGGTAGGCCAGATCCCCCGACCAGTACCACCCGTGGCGCAGCCGGGCCCGCTCGGCCTCCTCGTTGTGCCAGTAGCCCTCGAAGCCCGCACCGCCCGTCGTGGACACGATCTCCCCGATGGCGGCTTCGGCATTGAGCAGCCGTCCCCGCTCGTCGAACTGCGCCCGGGGGCATTCGACCCCCGTGACCGTGTCGAGGACCACCGTTCCCTCCGGGGCCGGTCCGAGGGCCCCGGCCGGGGTGTCGGGGGTGCGCGACACGGCGGCGCCACCCTCGGTCGACCCGTAGCCATCGGTCACCGCCAAGCCGAAGCGCTCGGCGAAGCGGACCACGTCGTCGGCCGAGCCTTCGTTGCCGAAGGCGCGCCTGAGCGAATTGTCGGCATCGTCCGGTCGTGCGGGCGTGGCCAGGACGTAGGCCAGGGGCTTGCCGACGTAGTTGAAGTAGGTGGCGCCCGTGGCCCGGATGTCGGGGAGGAAGCCCGACGCCGAGAAGCGCCCGGACGAGGGGAGGGCGAAGGTGGACCCCGCCATGAGTGCCGGACACCACCCCGCCATGAGCCCGTTGGAGTGGAACAGGGGCATGGACAGGTAGCAGACGTCCGCGGGCCCGAGCGTGAACATCTGCGCCACCACCGCACCGATCCGCGCCATGCGGCCCTGCGTGCGCCGGCAGGCCTTGGGTGCGCCCGAGGTCCCGGAGGTGAAGAGCAGGTAGCCCAGCGACTCGGGCGTGATGGACGGGTCGCTGACGTCGGCCTCCGTCGCCCCGTGGTAGGCCTCGAGCCGCGAAGGGGCCATCGACGTCGACGTCACCAGGACCCGCTCACTCTCGGCGCCGACCGTGCCGAGGGCTCCACCGAGGTCCACCCCGTCGAGCAGGGGCAGGAGGCGGTCGTCGGTGACCAGGAGCTGACACTCGGTGTGGGCGAGGTCGCGGGCCAGCTCGTCGCCGCGGTGGGTGGGATTGGCCCCCACCAGGACGGCGCCGGCCAGCGCGGTCGCCTCGAGCCAGTAGACGAACTCGGGCACGTTGTCCAGCAGGACGGCGACATGGAACGGACCCGGCGCCCGGTGGGCGCGCAGCCAGGCGGCCCGCTGTGCGGCTCGGGTGACCACGTCGGCGTGACGGAGCGACAGGTCTCCGGCGACGAGGCCGGGCGAGGTGTCGGCGGCCCGGTTCCGCACGGCTTGGGCGATCGTGTCAGGTTGAGCCATTGGCAGCTCCGAACGGCTGTGACCAGGGATGGAACCCTCATTATTGGAACACGTTGCATTTTACACCGGGCCGTGTTACCTTCGCTTGATCGCGTCCGGGACTGATCCGCGGCGCCGGAGCGGAGGACGTCCACGCCATGGAATTCGGGATCTTCAATGCCGCCTGCCTGCTGCCGCACTACCGTGCCCTCCACGGTGACGCCGCCGAGCACGATCGCATCATGGACGAGGTGGCCTTCATCGTGGCGGCCGACCGGGCCGGGTTCAAGTACACCTGGGCCTCGGAGCACCACTTCCTGACCGACTACTCGCACCTCTCGGCCTCCGAGTCCTTCCTGGCCTTCGTGGCCGCCAAGACGACCAACATCCATATCGGCTCGGGGATCTTCAACATCACCCCCCCGGTCAACCACCCGGCCCGCATCGCCGAGCGCGTGGCCATGCTGGACCACCTGTCCGAGGGCCGCTTCGAGTTCGGCACGGGCCGCGGGTCTTCGACCACCGAACAGCGCGGCTTCGGCATCGAGGACCCCGATCTCACCCGGGACATGGTGGCCGAGGTGCTGCCGCAGATCGTCCGCATGTGGAAGGAGGAGGACTACAGCTACGACGGGAAGTTCTTCTCCATGCCGACGCGCAACGTCCTGCCCAAGCCCTACTCCTCTCCGCACCCGGCCATCTGGATGGCCGCCGGGAGCCCGTCCACCTTCGACCTGGCCGCCGAGCTGGGCGTGGGTGTCCTCTGCTTCGGGTTCTCGACGGCGGACCAGTTGACGCCCCTGGTGACCCGCTACAAGGAGAAGGTGGCGGACTGCACCGATCCGGTCGGCGGGTTCGTCAACAACAACGTGATGATCACGACGCAGATGATCTGCATGGAGGACGGGGCCAAGGCCCGCCGGGCCTTCTTGGAGTCGGAGTCGAACTATCACCTGAGCCTGGTCTTCCGGTACCTCGACACCTTCCCCAAGCCCCCGGGGCTGCCCGTGTGGCCCGAGATCATCCCCGGCATGGACGCCGACACCCTCGACGCCGTCATCGCCTCGGGCGACATCGCCGTGGGCACGCCGGACGAAGTCACCAAGGCCGTCGAGCGCTACGCCGCCACCGGGGCCGACCAGCTCTCGTTCGGGATGCTCTCCACGTCCATCTCGCGCGAGACCTGCGTGGAGGCGACCGAGACGTTCGGCCAGCACGTCCTCAAGACCTTCGACAAGGACCCCGTGCACAACACGACCCGCCAGCGCCTGGCCCAGGGCGGCTCGTAAGCACCCGTCGCGCGCGGGCGTCCTGCCCCGGCCCGACGCCCGGGGAACCACGCCCGGGTCCGGCCGCTCAGAGCCGGAAGTCGTCGTACCGCCAGCGCCGGTGGATCTCGTCGGCGATGATCTCCGGCGGGCGATCGCCGGCGTCCACGCAGTGGCGCTCGGCCACCCCGTGCCGCTCGAACTGGGCCCAGAGGTCGTCGACCACGACCTCGTCGGCCAACGCGCCGACGTGCTCGGGTTTGACGGTGCGGCTCTGGACCCTCGACAGCACCACGGGGAGCGGGGCGCGCAGGACGGCGTAGTGGAGGTCGATCCCCAGCGGTTCGCAGGCGGTGACGAAGAGGTCGAGCATGAACGGGAAGAGGATGCCCTCGGCCACCGTGAAGTAGCCCCCGGCGGAGAAGGTGGCCACGGCGGACGCGGCGGCCGAGAGGACCACTCGATTCTGCCGGTGGGCCTCGGCGCGCCAGGGCTCGATCGCACCCTGGCGGACCTTGGCGAAGAACCAGTCCAGGTCCAAGCAGGCCGAGAGGGTGGCGTGGTCGGCGACCAGCGGGGCGATGGTCGTCTTGCCGCATCCGGGTGACCCGGTCAGCAGGAGGAGGCGACCCGTCGGCATACCTGCATCATCGCGTGAGGGCGTCGATGGCCTCGACCACCTGATCGACGGTGTGCAAAGAGGCGACCAGGGAGAGCGAGCGGGCCACCATGTCGTCGGCGTACCCGAGCGGTACCCCGGCCACGGCATCGGAGGCCACCACGACCTGGTACCCGAGGTTCACCGCCTCGATGCAGAGCCCGAACACACCCAGGTTGACCGAGACCCCGGTCACCACCAGGACCCGGGCGCCGAGGGCGTCGAGCGTGGACCGGAGCGGGGTACCGGTGAACGGAGAGACCCCGTGGCGGCGGGCCGACACGTGATCGGTGCTCTGCACGCCGAGCTCGGGCACCAGCTCGACGGCCGCCGTCCCCTCGAGCATGTGGTCGGGCCGCCGGAGCACCGCCGCGTGCAGCGGCGTGTTCACCACCGTGCCGGCCCGATCGGCCCGGAAGGCGGCGGTGCAGTGCACCACGGGCAGGTCGGCTCGGCGGAACCGGGCCAGGAGCCGGGCCGTCTGGCGCACGATGCCGCGGGCCTCGGCGGCCGCGGCCAGTTCGGGGAAGACCGACAGATCACCCACGACGCCCCGCTGGAGCTCCATGGTGAGCACCGCGGTGGGCAGGGGTGGCCGGCGCGGGACGCCGAGAGCCCGGCCCGCCAGGAGCTCGGTCAGCTCAAGGGGCACGAGCGGCCGGAGCCTCACCCGCCGCCACGATGGTGGCGGCCCAGGTGTAGTCCGGCTTCCCGCTGGGCGAGCGCTCCACCGCGTCGACCACATGGAGGCGTCGGGGCAGCTTGTAGCCGGCGATGGAGGCGCGGCAATGCTCCTGGATGCTGGCCAGCGACGGGGCGTCACGTCCCACCCGGGGCTGGACGATGGCGGCCACGGTCTGACCCCATCGTTCGTCGGGGGCGCCACAGACGATGGCGTCCATCACGTCGGGATGCGAACGAACCGCCGACTCGACCTCCTCGGGGAAGATCTTCTCACCGCCCGAGTTGATCACGATGGAGCCGCGTCCGAGCAGGGTGATGGAGCCGTCGGCCTCCACGGTGGCGAAGTCCCCCGGCATCACGTAGCGCGTGCCCCGCACCGTGACGAAGACCTCCGCCGTCTTCTTGGGGTCGTTGTAGTACCCCTGGGGGATGTTGCCCGATCGGCAGATCTTGCCGATGACGCCGGAGCCGGGCTCGACCGGGTTGAGATGCTCGTCGAAGACGACCGTCTCTCCGAGCAGGTGCACGGTGGGCCCGCTCTTCATGGCGGTGTGGCCCGGGGTGACGAGCGTCATCCCGTTGTTGCCGCCCTCCGAGGACCCGATGGCGTCGGTGATCAACAGGTTGGGAAGGTGGGCGAAGAACTGGTCCTTGACCGGCGCGCTGAACAGGGCGGCGGAGGAGACCACGGCCACCAGGGAGGAGAGGTCGTGGTCGACGCCGGCGTCGTCGAGCGACTCGATCAACGGCTTGCCCATGGCGTCGCCGGTGATCATCACCGAGTTCACCTTCTCGGTCTCGACCAGACGCCACACCTCATGGGGGTCGAACCGGGCCATCAGGACGGTCTTGGAGCCGACGAAGCTCTGTCCCATGACGCACCACTGGGTGGCGCCGTGCATGAGGGGAGCGATGGGAAGGTGCACCATGGGGCCGTTGGTGCCCTTCTCCACCATGAGGCTCGGGTCCTCGATCTTGGTGTTGGTGACCGGGTCGGTGCCCCCGCCCAGTGCGTAGAAGACGTCTTCGTGGCGCCAGACCACACCCTTGGGCATGCCGGTCGTGCCTCCGGTGTAGAGGATGTAGAGGTCGTCGCCCGATCGGGGGCCGAAGTCACGCTCGGGCGACGCGCCGGCCAGCGCCTCCTCGTAGGCGACGGCGCCCGGCGACGAGCGCAGGGCGTCGCTGCCGTCGTCGATGACGATGACGTGGCGCAGGTCGGGCAGGTCGGGCAGGAGGGACTCCACCAGGGGGCTGAACTCACGCTGGTGCACCAGGACCTTGAGGTCCGCGTTGGTGAGGAGGTAGCGCAGCTCGTCTTTGACGTAGCGGTAGTTGATGTTGATCCACACCGCACGAAGCTTGAAGACGGCCCAGGCGGTCTCCACCCACTCCACGCTGTTGTAGGCGTAGATCCCGACGTGGTCTCCCGGCCCGATGCCCTGCGCGGCCAGGTGGTGGGCCAGGCGGTTGGCCCGCGCCTCCATGGCGGCGTAGGTGCGGCGCGCTCCGTTGGCCACCAGGTACTCGCGCTCGGGGTAGGCGTCGACGGCCGCCTCGAAGAGATCGGCCAGGTTGCACTCCATCGGGCGAAGATTAGAACAGGTTCTCGTTCCCGCCGCAATCGGCTCGTTCCCGCCGCAATCGGCTCGTCCCCGCCGCAATCGGCTCGTCCCCGCCGCTATCGGCTCGTCCCCGCCGCAATCGGCTCGTCCCCGCCGCAATCGGGGGGCTACCGCCCCGAGGCCCAGCCCGCCGGAGCCCACCCGGCGGGACCCGTCGGAGCAACCCGGCACCGCCGAGGGCGTCCGCTAGCGTTCTGCCGTGACCTACCCCACTGCGGAGACCCTACAGATCGCCGCCCCGGCGGCGGCGGTGTGGGCGTTGGTGTCCGACCTGCCCCGCATGGGTGAGTGGTCCCCCGAGAACAGCGGCGGGACCTGGTCCAAGGGTGCGTCGGGACCCGCCATCGGCGCCATCTTCGTCGGCAAGAACCAGAACGGGTTCCGACGCTGGTCGACCAAGGTGACGGTGGTCGGCTGCGAGCCCGCCACGCTGTTCGAGCTGGCCGTGTCGGTCGGTCCGTGGGCGGTGGCCAACTGGCGCTACGAATTCGAGGACACGGCCGACGGGTGCCGGGTGACCGAGTCGTGGAACGACAACCGCGCCGCCTGGATGCGCGTGGCCAGCCGTCCCCTGGGTCTCCACGACGCCGCGCACGCCAAGGTGGAGATGGCCGCCACCTTGTCGAACCTGGCCCGGGCGCTCGAGCGCACCAGCACCTGAGCCGGGGCTGCGCCGGCCACCCGACGACCCCGACCGACCGCCCCGTCAGGGCGCTCGGACGTCCCCGGCCAGGCGCCGACGCACGTGGGTCGCCGCGGCGGCGTCGCCCGGGGCGCCCCGGGCCTCGAGGCGGTCGACCACGGCCAGCCGGTGGGCCTCGTCGACGTTGCCCCCGTACTTGAACTTGGCCTTCACGTCGTCGACGGCGATGCGGATGCCCAGAATGGCGGCCAACCTCTGCCGGTGCGCCTGGGCCGGGTCGGCCACGGCCACGTCGGGCTGGAAGGCGCGCAGCTGCGGGCGCAGCACCTGGGCCACGCTGTCCGGCTCGCCCCGCTCGCTCAGCACCGTGGCCGTGCCGATCAGCTGCACCGCCCCGTAGTAGTTGGTGGGGATGCCGAGGGTCGGGTCTTCGCCCCGTAGGGCCTTCCACGCCGACGGGATGAAGGCCCAGTCGGCGGCGACGCTCAGGAGCACCCGGGGGTTCTCGGCCAAGGCGGCGAAGACGGGATTGGCCCGCACCAGGTGGAGCCACACCGTGGAGCCGTCGAGCACGAATTGAGTGGGGACGACGACCGGGACGTCCCGGTCGCGGCCGGGGGCGACCAAGTGGCCGAAGGAGTTGGCCTCGACGAAGGGACGCCACTCCGCCTCTCCGAAGGAGGCATCCACCGGGGCGGTGTACACCGGTCTAGGTGACGGCGCCGAGCTCGTCGCCCGTTTCCTGGCGGTGGCGCGCGTAGTCGACCTTGCCGTTGGGGGAGCGGCCGATGCTGTCGACCACCCGCACCCGCCGGGGCGCCTTGTAGTGGGCCAGTCGGCCCTTGACGTGCTCGATGAGCTCCGTCTCGCCCGGTGCGTCCCCTTCGGGTTCCACCACCGCCACCACCTGCTCGCCGTAGGTGGGGTGCGGGATCCCCACGACGACGGCGTCGCGGACCCCGTCGTGGGTCTTGAGCGCCTCCTCGACCTCCTCGGGGAAGATCTTCTCGCCCCCCGAGTTGATGCAGACCGAGCCCCGGCCGAGCAGGTGGAGGGAGCCGTCGGCCTCCACGGTGGCGAAGTCGCCCGGGATGGAGTAGCGCACGCCGCCGATGGTCTTGAAGGTGCGCTCCGACTTCTCCGTATCCTTGTAGTAGCCGAGCGGGTTGCGGCCCCCGAGGGCCAGCATCCCGGTCTCCCCGGATCCGGGTGCCACCTCGACCCCCTCCTCGGTCAGCACCTTGACGTCCGGACCGAGAGTGAAGGTGGCGGTCTCCGCCGCGTGGGTGGCGCCGGACACCGACATGCCCATGCCCAGCGCCTCCGACGAGCTGAAGGCATCGACCAGCAGCATGCCGGGGTGGTGGGCCAGCAGCTCCTGTTTTATGGGCTCGCTCCACATCGCCCCCGACGAGACCACCATGGTCAGCGAGCTCAGGTCCCAGTGCCCGGGCCGGGCCTCGAGGGCGCTGATGAGCGGGCGGGAGAAGGGGTCTCCCACGATGACCAGGCTGTTCACCTTCTCCCGTTGCACCGTGTCGAGGAGCTCGACCGGGTCGTACCGGCGGCTCTCCAGCAGGACCACCCGCCCGCCCTCGGACAGCGCGAGGTTGGCGGTGAAGCCGCCGGTGCCGTGCATGAGCGGGCAGGCCGGCATCAGGGCGAAGTCGATGCGGTTGGCGGTGACCGCCTGGCGCACGGCATCGAGCCCGCCGTCGACCGGGTACTGGCGCACGCCCCCGGTGGCCATGACGGCGAAGAGATCGTCCTGGCGCCACATGACCCCCTTGGGCAGGCCGGTCGTCCCGCCGGTGTAGAGCATGAGCAGGTCATCGCCGCTGCGGCCCCACGGCGCCGTGGTGCGGGCAAAGGCCGATTTGACCGCGTCCTCATACGGGGTGGCCCAGTCGGGGCAGGGCCCGGTGCCGTCGTCGACCCAGATCCAGCCCTTGACCCGGGGAACCCGCTCGAGAATCCCCTCGATGCGCGAGGCGAAGCTGCCGTGGAAGACGACCGCGACCGCGTCCGCGTTGTCCCACAGGTAGGTCAGCTCGTCGTCCCCGTAGCGGTAGTTGGTGTTGACCGGGACGAGGCCGATCTTGACGGCGGCGAAGAGGGTCTGGAGGTACTCGGGGCAGTTGTAGAGGTAGAGGGCCACCTTGTCCTGCCGGACGACGCTCAGGTCGAGCAGGAACTGGGCGATCCCGTCGGCCCCCAGGTCGAACTCGGCCCAGCTCACGTTGCGGGCTCCCTGGGTGACCGCGACGGCGTCGGGCTGGATCTCGGCCACCGCTTCCCACACATCTCCGTAGTTCCAGTTGGTCATGGCCCGCTCCTCGGTGCGTGTGACGCGGCGGTCAGCCTACGCTCCTGAAGTGGATCTCGGCCTGCCCGGCGACGACGACCCCCGCCGCGCCGAGGTGAGGGAGTGGCTGGCGGCCCACCGGCATCCCAGCGGACGCCAGCTGGCCGAGGCCGGCTTGGTGGTGCCGCACTGGGCCCCGCCCTTGGGGCGGGACGCCGATCCGGTCACCCAGTTGCTCATCGATGAGGAGCTGCGCGCCGCCGGCGTCCGCCGGCCCGTCAATCCGATCGGCATCGGCTGGGCCGGCCCGACGCTCATGCACGCCGGCACCGAGGAGCAGAAGGAGCGGTGGCTGTGGGCGCTGCTCTCGGGCGAGGAGTTCTGGTGCCAGCTGTTCAGCGAACCGGGGGCCGGGTCCGATCTGGCGGGGCTCACCACCCGGGCCGAGCTGGACGGCGACGAGTGGGTGGTCAACGGCCAGAAGGTGTGGACGAGCTACGCCCACATCGCCACCTGGGGCATCCTGCTGGCCCGCACCGACCCCTCGGCGGACAAGCACGCCGGCATCTCGTACTTCGTCTGCCCGATGGACGCCCCGGGGATCGAGATCCGGCCGCTGGTCGACATGACGGGGGAGCACGCCTTCAACGAGGTGTTCTTCGATGACGTCCGCATCCCGGCGGACCACCTCGTCGGGGCGGAGCACGGTGGGTGGGAATTGGCCAAGGTCACCCTGGGCAACGAGCGGGTCTCGTTGTCGGGCGAGGGGGCGCTGTGGGGGATGGGCCCGACGGCCGACGATCTGGTCGACCTGATCCGCGACGCCGGGGGGGCACCCGACGCGCTGCTCCGGGACCGCCTGGTCTCCGTGTGGATGGAGAGCCAGATCCTGCGCGTGCTCCGGCTGCGGATGGTGTCGGCGGTGCTGGCGGGCCGGGCGCCCGGGGCGGAGGCCTCGGTGCGCAAGGCCATCGCCGACGCGCACGGGCAGCACGTGATGAACGTGGCTCGTGACCTGGCCGGTCCGCACGCCGCCTTGGGCGGCAGTGGGCCCATCGGGGGCTGGGGCCCCCACGGCGCGGGGCCGTGGGACGGGTCGGGGGATCGGACCTGGTCCCGGGGCTTCCTGTACGCGCCGGCCCTGACCATCGGGGGCGGCACCGCGGAGGTGCAGCGCAACATCGTGGCCGAGAAGGTGCTGGGGCTTCCTCGGGACCCATAAGAGGCACGCGACCGAGGCCGGCACGAGCGAGGCCCGTAAGAGACTGAGTCCCGTATGAGACCGCGGCCCGCCCGAGGCCCGTAAGAGACCGCGGCCGGCCCGCCCGAGGCCCGTAAGAGACCGCGGCCCGCCCGCCCGAGACCCGTAAGAGACCGCGGCCCCAGGACACTGGCGCGAAACCGCCCGGTACACTGGCTCGAAACGGGGGGTGCCGCACGCCTGATCCGAGGTTGTAGTACAACTTCACATTCGAACAGCAGGGACATTCAGATTCGAGCAGCACGCAGATTCGAGCAGCACGCAGATTCGAACAGCACGCAGATTCGAGCAGCACGCAGATTCGAGCAGCACGCACGCATGTCGACCCGGGCGGAGATCCGGAACATTGGGAGGGGCTATCAAACGGATTGTGATGACGTCCATAGTCGTCGGCCTGGGAGTGCTGGCCACGGTTGGATCGGGTGCGGCGGCGTCGGCAGCACCGGCGCGGGCAGCCACGCAGCCAGCCACGCGAATGACCACGCTCTACCACGTGCCCATGATCAGAAGCGGACAACCGCCGGCGGTGCCCGGAGCGGGGGTCACGCCCGCGATCGCCGGCGCTGGCGCGAACACCGAAGTGCAGTCGACCAACTGGTCGGGTTACGCCGACATATCCGACACCTACCAGTCGGTCTCCTCTTCGTGGGTCGAGCCCACGGTCAACTGTTCCTCGGCCGTCCGGGGAGGGGCCAAGGCGACCTACGCGGCGTTCTGGATCGGGCTCGACGGCTACTCCTCCGACTCGGTTGAGCAGACCGGCACCGACTCGGATTGCACGGCCGCCGGGGTTCCGAGCTATTACGGCTGGTACGAGATGTACCCGGCGGGGTCCGTCGAACTTTCGAAGTCGAAGTACCCGGTGGCCCCCGGGAATACCCTGACCAGCTCGGTGACCTCGAACCCCGCAGGGACGTCGTTCACCCTGACGCTCAGTGACACCACCGCAAACTGGACTTACTCGATCACCAAGGCCGCGAAAGGACTGGCCCGCTCCTCGGCCGAATGGGTGGCCGAGGCGCCGTCGAGCTGCTCCTTGAGCTGCAGTGTGCTGCCGCTGGCCGACTTCGGCACGGTGGGGTTCTCCAACGCCTCGACGGCCGACACGGCGGGGAACACCGGGTCCATCAGTGGCTTCTCCGATGTCGAGATGCAGATGGGATCGGGCACAAAGATCAAGGCCAATCCTTCGTCGCTGGGAGCGGGGGGCGCCAGCTTCTCGGTCACCTGGGTCAACCGATAGCGCTCCGGAGTGCGGCGGGCGGCGCGAGTCGCGGCGGCGCGGTGGCGAAGCGGCGCGGTAACGAAGCGGCGCTAAGGCGGGCTACCGGGGTCGCTGCGGTCGCGGGCGCTCGGGTCGCGGGCGCTGGGAGACCAGCACGCCTCCCGCAAGCTAGTCCGGTCCCATCAGTCCGGTCCCATCGGTCCGGCCCCATCGGTCCGGTCCCATCGGTCCGGTCCCATCGGTCCGGCCCCATCGGTCCGGCCCGGCTAGAGCGGGAGGGGCCCGGCGTTGGCGAAGCCCTGCCGCACGCCCTGGCCGGCTCGAGCAGTCAGCTGCTCGGGCTCGTAGAGCATGAGGTAAGCGTTCACGGCGTGGTCCCGTGAGCGGTTCTTGAAGACCTCGGCCAATATCGTCGGGTCGTCGGCCTCGTCCTCGTGCACGAAGACCTCGAGGATGGGCGTGTTGGTCATGAGCTGGGCCGTCATGATCCCGGTCGAGGCCTCATGGGCGCACACCTTGTCGACCTGCTCCTTGCCCGGCATGCCGAGGGCCACCACGATGCGGCACCCGTCCTCCTCGATCAGCTTCTTGGCCGCCACCGCCAGATCCTTGAAACCGGGCACGGTACGACGGATGGTGATGAAGCGGGTGCCGTATCCAGGGCAATCCGCCAGGGCACTGAGCGCCTCACCCCCCATGTCGTAGCGGGCGAACATGGTGTCGACCACGCCGATTCGGTCCATGCCCCATTCTCGCGCAATGGACCGCCGGCTCAGGTTGGTCGAGAATCAAGGCCATGAGCGCAGGGAGCAAGGACCGGGTCGAGGGTGACCAGGTCGAGGGGGACCCGGTCGAGCGGGATTGGGTGGACCGGGACGGGGAGACCCGGTTCGAGCGGGACCCGGTCGATCGGGATTGGGTGGACCGGGACGCCGCCGTCGTCTGGCACGGGTTCACGCAGATGGCGGCCTACGCCGACAACGCCCCCCTGGTCATCGACCGGGCCGAGGGGCGGGAGCTGATCGACACCGGGGGACGCCGGTACCTCGATGCCATCTCGTCCCTCTGGGTCAACACCCTCGGCCACGGCGTGCCCGAGCTCGATGCGGCCCTCGTGGCCCAAGCCGCCAAGGTGGCCCACTCGACCATGCTTGGCAACGGGAACACCGTGGTGGTCGAGCTGGCCGAGGCCCTGGCCCAGGTGGTACCGGTGGACCACCCGCATTTCCTGTTCGCCGCCGACGGCGCGGTGGCGGTCGAGCAGGCCCTGAAGATCGCGTACCAGTACTGGGTCAACCGGGGCATCGAGGGGCGCACGCAGTTCCTGGCGCTGGGCGATGCCTACCACGGCGACACGGTGGGCTCGTTGTCCCTCGGTGACGGTGGGGTGTTCAGCGCGGTCTTCGAGCCCTTGTGCTTCCCGGTGCTGCGCACGCCCGGGTACGCCGACCCGGGGTGGGCGGCCAAGGCGTGTGCCGCCGTCGAAGCCGGAGCGGGGGAGTTGGCGGCCGTCGTCATCGAGCCACTGGTGCAGGGGGCGGCGGGCATGCTGTGCGCCTCGCCCGCCGATGTGCGGGCCCTGGGGGAGACCTGCCGTGCGGCGGGGGTGCTGCTGATCTGCGACGAGGTGGCCACCGGCTTCGGGCGGACCGGCACCCTCTTCGCCTCGGAGCAGTGCGGCCTGCGGCCCGACCTCATGTGCGTGGGCAAGGGGATCACCGGCGGCTATCTGGCCATGTCGGCCACGGTCGCCTCGGGCGAGGTGTTCGGAGCCTTCCTGGGCCCTGACCTCGGGCCCCAGACCTTCTTCCACGGCCATTCCTATGGCGGGAACGCGCTGGCGGCGGCGGTGGCACTGGAACATCTGCGCCTGATCGAGGCCTGGGGGGTGCTCGATGCGGTGCGGGAGCGGACGGCGCAGCTGGACCGGTTGTTGGGGGAGCGCATCGCCGGACGGCCCGAGGTGGCCGCGGTGCGGCAGCGGGGCCTGATGGTCGGCGTGGAGCTGGCGCCCCCGCAGCCCAGTCTGCGCTGGGGCCGCCTGGTCTGCGCCGGTGCCGTCGAGCGCGGCGTCCTGTTGCGGCCGCTGGGCGACGTCGTGGTGATCATGCCGCCGCTCACGACCACGCCGGAGGAGATCGAGCGGATCGTCGATGCCCTGGAGGCGGCGGTGGTGGAGGTCGGCAGCGGGGCCGGGTGGGGGCGGGCCGGATCGTGACATCCGGGGAGTGGTCGCAACGGGTGCGGGCCCAGCTCGATGCCGTCATCGACGGGGGCCGCTGGCGATCGCCCCGAGGCTTCGACGCCCGGGGGCCGTCCGGCCGGCTCGACGGACTGCCCTCGGCGGCGCCGGTGGTCTCGTTCGCGTCCAACGACTATCTCGGGTTGAGCGTGCACCCGTCGGTGGTGGAGGCGGCCGCCGACGCCCTGGCCCGCTGGGGTGCCGGGTCGGGCGCCTCACGGTTGGTCACCGGTTCCCGCCCGGTGCATGCCGAGTTGGAGCGTGCCCTGGCGGAATGGAAGGGGACCGAGGCGGCGGTGTGCTTCCCCACCGGCTTCGCGGCCAACCTGGGCGTGCTCAGCGTGCTGGGCGGCCCCGACGTGCGGGTGCTGTCCGACGAGCTGAACCACGCCAGCATCATCGACGGCTGCCGGCTCTCCCGGTCGCAGGTCTCGGTGTACCGGCACGGTGATGTGGAGCATCTGGGGGAGCTGTTGGCCGGAAGGGTTGGCGGGGTCGGGGGCGGGGCCGGGGTCGGGGGCGGGGGAGGGGGTCGAGTCGGGGACGGCCGTGTCGAGGTCGGGGGCGGGGGTCGAGTCGGGGACGGCCGGGTCGAGGTCGGGGGCGGGGACCGGGACCGGGGTCACGCCGCCCCACCGACGTTGGTGGTCACCGACACGGTCTTCTCCATGGATGGCGATGTGGCCCCGATCGAGGAGGTCGCTGCGCTGTGCCGCCGCCACGGCGCCCTCCTGCTCGTCGATGAGGCCCACGCCGTTCTCGGCCCCGCCCTCTCGTCCGCCGACTTCGGCCGCGACGGGCCCACGCTGGTGCGGGTGGGGACGCTCTCCAAGACGCTCGGTTCGCTCGGCGGCTTCGTGGCCGGTCCGCGCGACGTCATCGACCTCCTGGTCAACCGGGCTCGCCCGTACATCTTCTCCACCGCCCTCACGCCCGCCGACGCGGCGGCGGCGTTGGCGGCGCTGGGCATCGTGCGGTCGCCCGAGGGGGAGGCGCTGGTGTCCCGGCTGCGGGCCTACGTGGATATCGTGGGCGGCCCCGACCATCCGAGCCCCATCATCCCGGTCGTGCTCGGCCGCGAGGAGCGGGCGCTCGAGGCCTCGGCCCGCCTGCTCGACGCCGGTCTCTGGGTCCCCGCCATCCGGCCACCCACGGTGCCGGAGGGGACCAGCCGGCTGCGGGTCACCCTGTCGGCCGCCCACACGGGCGAAGAGGTGGCGCAGCTGGTCGGCGCGCTGGCGTCATTGCGGGGTGGTGTGGGCAGCGGCGTCGGGACGGGCGTGGGCAGCGGGGTCGGGACGGGCGTGGGCAGCGGCGTCGGGACGGGCGTGGGCAGCGGCGTGGGCACGGGCGTGGGCAGCGGCGTGGGCAGTGGCACCGGCACGGTGGCGAGCGGGGCCGCAACAGAGGCTGCGAGCGCAAGGGCACGGGCCGCCGATCTGGCCCGCTCCCCCTAGCCGGTGTCCCACCCTGAGCGGACCGAGCCACCCGAGCTCGAAGAGCCGCCGGGGCGCCACGATCACCCCGAGCGCCACCATAAGTCCGAGCAACCCGAGCAACCCGAGCAACCCGAGCAACCCGAGCGCCCCGAGCGCCTGGTTCTGGTCGTCGGGACCGGAACCGAGGTGGGGAAGACCTGGGTGTCCGCCCGGCTCCTGACCACCCTCCGTGAGGCGGGAGTCACCGTGGCCGCCCGCAAGCCGGTTCAGTCGTTCGATCCGGGAGAGGATCGCACCGGCCTCGATTCGGCCCTGCTCGGAGCGGTGACGGGGGAACCTTCCGAGACGGTCTGTCGGCCGCACCGACACTACGAACTTGCCATGGCGCCACCCATGGCCGCTGAAATCCTGGGTCGACCTCGATTCACCGTGGCCGATTTGGTCGACGAAATGGCCTGGCCATTGCCACGGGTTGCGGTCGGCCTGGTCGAGAGCGCAGGCGGCGTGCGTTCCCCCCTGGCCGACGACGGGGACGCCGTCGACTTGGCGCGGCAGCTGGCTCCGGACCTGGTGATCCTGGTGGCCGGTGCCGGGCTCGGGACCATCAACGCGGTCCGGCTCTCGCTCGATGCGCTTCCAGCGGACCTCCCCGTCGCGGTCGTGTTGAATCGATTTACATCGAGCGACGACCTCCATGTCCGGAACCGGGATTGGCTCGTCGAGCGCGACGGCCTGGAGGTGCTCGCACTGCCGGGGGAGGAGTCGCCACTGGCGGACCTGGTACGACGGGGAAGTCGTTCGCAGTCGTAGGCGGTCGTCGTTGGCTCTAGTTGCTGGCGGTCGTCGTTGGCTGTTCTTGTTTTGTCGTAATAGTCACGAACACCCGGGACCATTTCATCGTCGTGACGTCGAAAACGGTGACGAGTGGGCCTCCGACCACATCGGCGCCACCTGCATCAGCTGCGCCACCTCAGCCAACCCGGCGGCGCCGGATCCCGTGCCGTGAAATGGGAGGTGATGAACGGTCGCTGGAGTTGGCCGCCCGGATGCCCGAGTTGGCTCGGTCGATCACGGCTCTCCAGCGGGAGCTGTTGGCCGACGTGGCGGAATTTGACCGGGCGGAGGCCTGGCGGGGGGACGGAGCCGTATCGATGACGGCCTGGTTGACCGAGCGATGCGGTGTCAGTGGAGCCACCGCCCGGATGTGGGCACGGACGGCCGCCAATCTCGAGTCTCACCCGCGCCTGACCCAGGCCTTCGGTGAGGGTTCCCTCTCGCTCGAGGTCCTCGCTCCCCTCTCGGAGGTGGCCACGCCCGCCACCGACCGCGCATGGGCGAGGGAAGCGGTGCATTGGAGCGTCAAGCAGGCGCGAGAGCTCGCAGCGTCGCACAAGGTCGCCACCGATGTGCTGGCGGCCCGCCAGTTCGAGCACCGCACGCTGCGCCTCAATGACGCCAGGTGCACGATCTGGGCATCATTGACGAAGGACGACTATGCCTCGGTAAAGGCCAGGCTGGTCGCGGCGGTGCGGAGTCGGGATGATTGGGACGTGCCGATTCCTGGTCCGGGCGGTTTCGACGCCGGCGGGTCGAGTGCCGGTCCGGGGAGTGCCGGTCCGGGGAGGGCGGGTCCGGGGAAGGTCGGTCCGGGGAGGGCCGGTCCGGGGAGGGCCGGTCCGGGGAAGGTCGGTCCGGGGAAGGTCGACGGCACGGTCGTCGGAAGTTCCCCGCGGGGGTACACCCCTTTCGATCAGCGGCTCTGCGACGTCTTCGTCGACCTGTTCCGTCCGGTCGAGATCACCCCGGCCGTGGGGAGAAGCTCTAGCAGTGTCCACGAACGGTCGCTGCGAAGCTCGATCCGTCCGACCGTCGTCGTGCACGCCGATTTCGGGTGGCTCACCGGCACATGCGGGTGCGGCTGCGGCGAGATCGCCGGACTCGGGACCGTGTCCCGTCAGGTGGCACGGCGACTGGCCTGCGATGCAAAGATCATCTTCTCTCTCGAGGCCCGTGATGGTTCGATTCTCGATCAAAAGCGATTACGCCGAAATCCGACCACGGCGCAGCGGATCGAGATCGCACGAAGGGACAAGGGTTGTCGCTTCCCGAGTTGCTCGTTCATCGACTTCACGGAAGTGCACCATGTCCACCCGTGGGAGTTGGGAGGGGAGACCAATCAATCGAACCTGCTCACGTTGTGCGGCCGCCATCATCGAGCGGTACATGAGCTCGGTTGGACCCTGAAGGGGAATGCCGATGGCGTCATGACCTTCACCGGACCCCACGGTCACGCCATGACGTCGACACCCTCGCCCACGTGGCGGCGAGCGCGGCCCATGCGGCGGTGAGGATCTAGCCGGAACGCAGCTCGTCGTGGTCCCGGCACTGCGCCACCCAACCTGTCGGGCTGACCGTCACCGCCATGCGCCGGCCGCACTGAGGGCAGTATCGAGGGGGGTCGAGGTCGCGTCCGCAGCCCGGACAAGCGGCCTGCGCCCGTCCGCAGCCGGTGCAGAAGGGGTCGGGCACCTAAATGGCGGCGGTGAGGGCTCCGATGGGCATACGCAGGTCTTGCAGCATCTGTAGATCCTCCTGCGAGGAGCGGCCGAGCGTCGTGAGGTAGTTGCCCACGATCAGGGCGTTGATGCCGGCCGTCATGCCGATGGCCTGAAGGTCGCGGAGGGTGACCTCCCGCCCCCCGGCGTAACGCAGGATGACCGAGGGGAGGGCCAGGCGGAAGAGAGCGATCCAGCGAATCGCCTCCCAGGCGTCCACGATTGGTCGATCGCCGAGGGGAGTGCCGGGGCGAGGGTTGAGAAAATTGACGGGGACCTCGGTCGGCTCGAGCTCCTGGAGCTGGAGGAGGAGCTCGATCCGCTGGGCGTCGGACTCACCCATGCCCACGAGGGCGCCGCAGCAGAGCTCCATACCGTTGTCACGGACCAAGCGGCACGTTTCGGCCCGTTCGTCCCAGGTGTGGGTGGTGACGATGGAGGGAAAGAAGGAGCGGGCGGTCTCAACGTTGTGGTTGTAACGGTGGACCCCTCCCTCGGCCAGTCGTCTGGCCTGCTCGGCGGTCAGGATGCCGGCGCTGACGGCGACGTTCAACCCGGTCTCGTCGCGCACGAGCGGGACCAGTTCGAGAATCCGGCGCAACGTCCGCTCGTCCGGGCCGCGCACCGCCAGGACGATGCAGAACTCTGACGCGCCAAGAGCAGCGGTCTCGCGGGCGGCGGCCAGGACTTCGGCGGGATCGAGGAACGGAGTCCCCTTGACCGGGGTGTCGAAGCGGGAGGACTGAGAGCAGAAATGACAGTCCTCGGGGCAGCCCCCGGTCTTCGCCGAAAGGATGCCTTCGATCTCGACTTCGGGGCCGCACCAGGCGAGACGGACCTGATGGGCCAGCGATGCCAGCGCGATGACGGCGCCGTCGGGCAGTCGGCTCAGCGCGGTGAGCTCGGCACCGTTGAGGAGGCGGCGCTGGTCGAGCAGGGCGCGCTCGGCCGTGGCGATGGTCGCCCGCTCGTCCCCGGTGAGCGGTCCCTGCCGAGGGGGCGGTGATCCCGAAGGTCCCGAAGGACGGAACGAGACGGGGGTCGTGTGCAGGTCGTTGGGCACGGGGCACACGGTAGTGGCAGGGTGGGTCGCTCCGGTAGCCGGAGCGCCCACCGAATCCGCACGCAGGAGGAAGAGCATGGCCTGGGATTTCTCGACCGAGCCCGAGTTTGACGAGAAGCTGACCTGGATGCGCTCGTTCGTGCGCGAGGAGGTCTTTCCGCTGGAGACGTTGGACCTGACGTACGACCAGGTTCGGGCGGTGATCCGCCCCTTGCAGGACCAGGTCAAGTCTCAGGGCCTCTGGGCGGCTCACCTGCCCGCCGAGCTGGGCGGGATGGGGTTCGGCCAGGTGAGGCTGGGCCTCATGCACGAGATCCTGGGGCAGTCGCCGTTGGCACCGGTGGTGTTCGGGAACAATGCGCCCGACTCGGGCAACGCCGAGCTCCTGGCGGTCGGGATCGAGACGTCGGGGGACGAGGAGCAGCGGCGTCGCTGGTTGCAACCCCTGCTGGACGGTGAGCTCCGCAGCGCCTTCTCCATGACCGAACCCCACACGGCCGGCTCCGACCCCACGCTGCTCACCACGTCGGCCGTCCGGGACGGCGACGAGTACGTGCTCAACGGGCACAAGTGGTTCACCAGCAATGGATCGGTGGCCGACTTCCTGATCGTCATGGCGGTGACCAATCCGGACATTCACCCCTACCAGGGCTCCTCCATGCTCATCGTGCCCGTCGACTCTCCCGGGGTCGACGTCGTGCGCGACGTCTCCACCATGGAGGATCCCCACACCCCCTATGGCCGCTTCGGCAATCACGCCGAGATCGTGTACCGGGACGTGCGGGTCCCGGTCGGCAACCTGGTGGGGCGGGAGGGTGACGGCTTCCAGCTGGCCCAGCAGCGGCTCGGTCCGGGCCGCATCCACCACTGCATGCGCTGGCTGGGACAGTCGCGCCGGGCCTTTGACATGTTGTGCGAGCGCGCCGTGTCGCGTTACGCCCACGGGTCGGTCCTGGCCGAGAAGCAGACCATCCAGAATTGGGTGGCCGACTCGCTGGCCGAGATGCAGGCGGCGCGGCTCATGACACTGCATGCGGCCTGGAAGATGGACCAGGAGGGCCAGGCGGCGGCACGGGTGGAGATCGCCATGATCAAGTACTTCGGCGCGTCCGTGCTCTACAACGTCATCGATCGGGCCCTGCAGGTGCACGGGTCACTGGGATACTCCTGTGATCTCCCGCTGGAGTCGATGTACCGGGCCGCCCGGGCCGCCCGTCTCGACGACGGTCCCGACGAGGTGCATCGCCAAACGGTGGCCCGGCGCATCCTCAAGGGCTACACCGCCACCGAAGTGCCGACCGAGCACATCCCGACCAGGCGGGCCGAGGCGCAGCGGCGCTTCGCCGACCTCCTCGAGACCCTGACGGCCGACGCCTAGCGCACCGACTGGTTACTCCACCCATACTCCGCCTGGGTCATCCCGGGACCGGGGCGAGCACGTCGAGATCGAGCGCCGCCTCCAGCGCCGCAGCGGTCCGCAAGACCACCAGATCGCCGTGCTGAGGGCCGATCAGCTGGAGTCCGATGGGCAGTCCGGCGTCGGTGAGGCCGGCGCACACGGTGGCGGCCGGTGAGCGGGTCATGTTGAACGGATAAGTGAACTGCACCCAATTCGGCGTCGGAACGCCGTTGACGTGGCTCTCGGCAGTGGGCCCCAGCCGCGGCGCCGCCCCCGAACAGGTGGGCGTGACCAGGATCCGCACCTCGTGGAACACGTCGACCAGCGCCAGGTTCATTTCGTGGCAGCGGTCGAAGACCTGCACCACCTGCTCCCCGGTGGTGGAGCGCGCCCCCTCGACGATGGCTTGCAACACGGGGTCGACCTCGTGCCACCTCGGAGAGTCGAAGAAGGGGCGCATGGTGCGCAGCTGGCAGACACCCACCAGGGTCAGCCAGTCGCCGACGGGGTCGTGCCCGAAGACGGTGTCCAGGGTGGTGACGTCGGCGCCGAGCGATTCGAGGACGGCGACGGCCCGCTCACAGCTGGTGAGGACCTCCCGGTCGACCTCGGCATACCCGAGGGTCGGGGCCCAGGCCACCCGGACCGGCACGTGAGGATCCTCGAGAGCGGCCAACCACGATGCCTCAGGGCGTGGCAGTGCGCGCAGGTCGGTCGGATCGGGACCGACGGCCACCTCGAGCGCGGTGACGATGTCGGTGATGTTCCGGGCCATGGGCCCGTTGGTGGAGAGGTCGAGCCACCCCGGGGGGTCAGAGCCGCCACCGGGGACCCGGCCCAGTGACGGCTTCATGCCCGAGAGCCCGCAGCAGGCCGAGGGGATGCGGATGGACCCACCGCCGTCGGACCCGGTGGCCAGCGGCACCATGCCGGCGGCCAGGGCGGCGGCGGCCCCGCCCGATGAGCCCCCGGGGCCGTGCTCGGGATGGAAGGGGTTGGCCGTGTGACCGAAGAGGGCGTTGGTCGTGTTGGCCGACCAGGCGAACTCCGGGGTGTTGGTCTTGCCCACCACCACGCACCCGGCGCCCCGCAACCGGGCCACGAAGGGGATGTCCGAGGCGGCCGGCGCCGCGCCGGCCAGCAGGGGCGAGCCGTACGTGGTCGGGTACCCGATGGCGTCCTGGGTGTCCTTGACGGCCAGCGGGACTCCGGCCAGTGGTCCGGGATCGCCGCCCGAGGCGATCACCTCATCCACCGCGGCGGCTTCCGCCAGTGCCCGCTCCCCGTCGGTGGCCACGAAGGCGCGGTAGATCGGGTCCAGCGCCTCGATACGCTCGAGGGCGGCCAGCGTGACCTCCCGGGCGGCGATGGCGCCGCTGCGGACGGAGCGGGCCAAGTCGGCGACGGAGGTGGTGCGGAAGTCCATCAGGCGTCGATCACCGTCATCCGTCGTTCACCATCAGCCGTCAACATTCAGCCGTCTTTCACCATCAGCCGTCGATCACCGTCAGCCGTCGATCACCATCAGCCGTCGATCACCATCAGCCGTCGATCACCATCAGCCGTCACCAGCGGATGTCGATCACGAGTCCGAGGCCGGGGAGAGCCCGGCCACGACCTCGGACAGGTCGACACCGAAGGGGACGACGGCCAGCGCGGGAATGGTGACGCCGTTGTCGACGTAGCGCTGGATGTGGGCCCGGCAGGCCTTGGTCGATCCGTGTACGACCAGCGCGTCGACCACTTCGTTGGGGATGGCGGCCAGCGCAGCCTTGCGGTCTCCTCCGGCCCAGGCGTCCCACATGGGCTGGAGGGCGGGGCCCCGGCCCAGCCAACGGTGGAACTCGGCGTAGGCCTCGACGTTGAGATAGGCGGTGATCATGCGGCGACCGATGGCGCGGGCCACGTCGGGATCCTCGTGGGGAATCACGAAGATCCGGGCCACGATCTGGCTACCCGAGCCGCCCCCCTTCTGCACCTCGGCCACCGCCTTGGTCACGTCGTCGGCGCTCAGCCAGTTCAGGATGGCGCCGTCGGCCTCCTTGCCGGCCAGGTGGAGCATGCCGGGGCGCAGCGCGGCCAGGTAGAGATCGGGCAGCTGCTCGGGCAGCCGGGCCAAGCGGAAGCCCCGCACCGAGAAGGTGTCGTAGGTCTCGGTGACCTTCTCGCCCGTGAGGGCCAGCCGGAGGAACCGCAGGACGTCGCGGACCCGGCGGTATTGGTTCTCGAAGGCCAACCCGTTCCAGCCGGCCACAATCACCTCCGACGAGGCGCCGAGGCCGAAGGCGAACTGGCCGGGCGCGGCGTCGGCCAGGGCAGCGACGCTCTGGGCTATGAGCGCAGGCCCGCGTGTATAGGCCGGGGTGATGGCCACGCCGAGTTTGAGCCGCGGCTCCCAGGCGGCGGCCAGCGCCAGCGGAGTGAACCCGTCGGACCCGTCGATCTCGGCCGACCAGACGTCGGTGTAGCCCAGCCGGTGCAAGGTGGCGAACCACTCGCGGTGGGCGTGCAGGGGGATGCCATCGAAGGGGACCGTGATGCCGTAGCGGATGGGGCCGGGTCCGGTGGAGGCCGCGGGGCTCGTCGAGGGGGCGGGGTCGTCGGCGGGGTCGACGGCGGGGTCGACGGCGGGGTCGTCGGCGGGGTCGACGGCGGCGGGGTGGGTCGAGGCGGGGTGGTTCGAGACGGCCCTCATGCGTCCACCCTGGCAGATGGGGCGTCAGCCACGAGGGAGTCTTCCGGCGTGGCACTGTCGACGCTGGAGTCCGCATCGTCCGCCGCCAGGGCCAGCTCCCTTTGGTGCTCCTCTTCGTCGTCGGACGGCGGGACCGTGATCCCCTGGCGGGCCAGACCGGCTTCCATGCGTCCGATCACCGTCTCGATCACCTCGACCCGCCCGTGGCGTTTGTGCTCCGAGGAGATGACGTCCCAGGGGGCCAACGGTCCGTCGGTGAGGCGCAGCATGTCGTTCACCGCCACGGTGTACTGCGGGCGCTTTTCCCGGTTGCGCCTGTCCTCGTCCGTGAGCTTCCACGACTTGAGCGGGTCGTCGCGTCGACGCTCGAAGCGACGCAGCTGCTCCTCGTGGGAGAGGTGCAGCCACAGCTTGATCACGATCATGCCTTCTTCGGCCAGGCTGTGTTCGAAATCGTTGATCTCGTCGTAGGCCCGGCGCCACTGCTCTTCGGTGCACAGGTTCTCGATTCGCTCGACCAACACTCGACCGTACCAACTGCGGTCGAAGATCGTCATGCCGCCCCAGCCGGGCAGGGGGGGCCAGAAGCGCCACAGAAAGTGGTGGCGCAGCTCGTCGTGGGTGGGGGCGGCAAAGGCGGCGATGTGGTAGTGACGCGGATCGAGTGGTTCGCACAACCGACGGATGGCGCCACCCTTGCCGGCGGCATCCCAGCCCTCGAACACGATGCAGACCGGCGGTCCCAGCTCCCCTCCGGTCAGCTGGCCGCCAATGATGAGGCGCAGGTGCAACAACCGGAGCTGGGCCTCGCGCAGGCGCTTCTCCTCCTCATCCCTCGAGAGGCGTGCCGTGAGGTCCACGTCCTCCAACCGTGCGACGTGCTTGGTCACGGCGCCTATTGAAGCCGATCTGCCATCAGCTCGCTGACCGACACGCCGGCGGGCTCATGCAGCGTGGAGAGGTCCTGCACCGTGGAGCGGTCCTGCACCGTGGAGAGCTCCTGCACCGTGGAGCGGTCCTGCACCGTGGAGAGGTCCTGCACCGTGGAGACGACGTGGCGGACCAGGGTGCTCTCGCCGGCGATGACGACCAGCTCGTGGTTCGACAGATGCGACACCGTGCCGACCTTGCGCCCGGCGGGGTCGTGGATGCCGATCTGCGCACCCACATAGCGCGCCGAGTCAAAGCTCAACGTGGCCACCTCTCGGGGCGCGCCACGCCCCTCGCTGCAGAGGGCCTCCAACTCGTCGACGCTGAGCCACGACTCGTCATTGTACGAGAGCACCAACAACTCGCAGTCCAGGCTGCGCACCACCCGGTGCAGCGCGTCTGGCATGGTTCGCTTGGAGTTGAAGGCGCTGCGGGTCGAGGGGTCGCGGGCATCGATACGCTTGCGGGCCACGCCGTAGGCCTCGGGCGCGTCCCAGGCGACCAGCGTCTCCCACACGTGGTAGTTGGTGAAGTACCGGTGTTGATTGTACGGAGGATCGAGATACGCGAGGTCGAACGGCCCGAGTGTCGCAGCCAGCTCCAACGCATCGCCGAGCAGGGCCCGCCCGCCTCCCGCCAGCAACTCGGGTAGGCGCAGCTTGAGGGGCCGGGCCGAACGGGGCGCCCACTCCTTGACGTAGGCCATCTGCACGCCGGTGGTCGAGTCGACCCGGTCCGCGGCCTCGATCAAGCTGGTCAGTAGGAGGGGGTAGAGGGGTGACCCCGCATACTCGGATTCAATGGCGTCCCGCACGGCATCGATCCGAGCACCGTTGAACGGTTGGAAGAACCGGGCCTGACGGCTGAAGGTGTCGTGGACGTAGCCCGCCTTTCCGGGGACCTCGTTGAGGTGGTCGACGGCTGCGGTCAGCGCCGCCAGGTCGGTCGCCGCCGCGTCGGTGGCGATGTAGCACTGGGCGAAGACATGGGCGTATCGAGCGGAGTCGAGGGCGGTGACGTCGAGACCCTGCGCCTTGAAGGCCTGGGCGACGCGGGTGGTGCCGGTGAACAGATCGACGGCCGTGCGGGCGCCCGAGGCGGCGCAGATGGCCGAGAGGACGGGGACCA
>JBKQIP010000239.1:0-3946 GCA_052148295.1 Acidimicrobiales bacterium | reverse complement strand
CGAGCTCCTGGCCACCATCTCGGTGGCCCTGGTGGCGGTGGCGGTGGGTCTGCGCCTCCTCGGGGGTCATCTGAGCCTGACCACGGCGCTGTTCGTGCTGATCCTGGCTCCCGAGGCCTACCTGCCCCTCCGGCTGCTCGGCACCAACTTCCACGCCAGCGCCGAGGGGATGAAGGCGGCCGACGACGTCTTCCGTGTCCTCGAACAACCCGTCCCCGAGCGGGGCACCTGCGCCGTGGTGCCCGACCTCTCGCGATCGGTCATCCGAGCCGACGGTCTGGAGGTGCGCTACCCGGGCCGCCCGGTACCCGCGCTCCGGCTGCCCTCGCTGGCGGTCGCGCCCGGGGAGGTTGTGGCCATCGCCGGACCGAGCGGCTGCGGCAAGTCGACCCTGCTGGGGGTGCTGCTCGGGCTGACGCCGGTCACCGCCGGCTCGGTCCATGTCGGCGACGCCGACCTGGCCGACCTCGACCCCGACGCCTGGCGCGCCCGCGTGTCGTGGGTGCCCCAGCGTCCCCACCTCTTCGCCCGGGCCATCGCCGACAACGTCCGCCTGGGCCGCCCCGGTGCCACCGACGACGACGTGCGGTCGGCCATCGCCCGCGCCGGCCTCGATGGGGTCGTGGCCCGCCTGCCCCGGGGCCTCGAGACCCCGCTCGGGTCCGAGGGCGCCGGTCTGTCGGCCGGGGAGCGTCAACGGGTGGCTCTGGCCCGGGCGTTCCTGCGCGACGCCCCGCTCCTGCTCCTGGACGAGCCGACGGCCAGCCTCGACGGGCAGACCGAGGAGGCGATCCTGCGCACGGTGCGGAGCCTCATGGGCGACCGCACGGTGATCATCGCCGCCCACCGGCCCTCCCTGCTCGACCTGGCCGACCGGGTGATCCCCCTGGTGCCGCCGGAGGGGGGCGACCGGTGACGACCGCCGAAGCGGCCACGACCGCCGATGTGGCCATGACCGCCGATGTGGCCATGACGGCCGAGGGAGCCCATGAGACAGCGAAGGCGTCCGTCGCCCGCACACTGGGCGTGGCTCACCCGGCCGGCCGGATCGCGCTGGCGTCGCTGCTCGGTGCGGGCGCCATCGCGGCGGACATCGGGCTGATGGGAGCGGCGGCGTGGCTGATCTCGCGGGCGGCCCAGCACCCGAACGAGGCCGCGCTGACCGTGGCCATCGTGGCCGTCCAGTTCTTCGGCCTCTCGCGCGGCTTCCTCCGCTACGGCGAGCGCCTGGTCGGGCACGATGCGGCGTTCCGGGTACTGGCCAACCTCAGGGTGCGGGTCTACCGGCGGCTCGAGCGCCTGGCTCCCAGCGGCCTGCCGGCCTTCCGCCGCGGCGACCTGCTGGCGCGGGTGGTGGGGGACGTCGACTCGCTCCAGGACGTGATCATCCGGGTCATCCCGCCGTTCGCCATCGCCGTCCTGGTGGGGGTGGGCACGGTCGGCCTGCTGTGGTGGATGCTGCCGGCCGCCGGTCTGGTGCTGGCGCTGGCGCTGCTCCTGGCGGCCACCCTCGTGCCCTGGCTCACCGGCTCCTTGGCCCGGCGCCGCGAGGCGCGATTCGCCCACGTGCGGGGCGAGCTGGCCACCGCGGTGGTCGACCTCATCGAGGGCGCCCCCGAGCTGGTGGCCTTCGGGGTCACGGGCGCCCAGCTCGATGCGGTGCGGCGCAACGACGCCGAGATGGCCGCCATCTCCGCCTCGTCGGCGGGCACGGCGGGGGTCGGCCTGGCCCTGACCACGCTGCTGGCCGGCCTGGCGTGCTGGGGCTGTCTGGTCGTCGGGATCCCCGCCGTGGGATCCGGCCGACTCAGTGGGGTGCTCCTGGCCGTCATCGTCCTCATCCCCCTGGCCGCCTTCGAGCTGGTCGTCGGCCTGCCCGTCGCCACCCAGGCTCTGGCCCGGGCGCGCCAGGCCGCTGCCCGGGTCTTCGAGGTCACCGATGCGCCGGTGCCGGTGGCCGATCCCGAGGAGCCGGCCGCGGCGCCCGTGCCACCGGTCCGCGTGGAGCTCCGCGGGGCCTGGGCCCGCTACCCGGGGGCCGACGCGCCCGCCTTGCGGGGGGTCGACCTCACGCTCTCGCCCGGTCGCCGCGTCGCCGTGGTCGGGCCGAGCGGGTCGGGCAAGTCGACGCTGGCCGCCGTGCTCCTCCGCTTCCTCCCACTCGCTTCGGGACAGGCGAGCGTGGACGGCACGCCCTTCGAGCGCCTCGACGGCGACGAGCTGCGCCGCGTCATCGGTCTGGTGGGCCAGGACGCCTATCTCTTCGAGACCACCATCGCCGAGAACCTGCGCATCGGGCGTCGGGAGGCGAGCGACGACGAGCTGCGCGACATGCTCGGTCGTGTCGGCCTGGCCCGGTGGTTCGCCGAGCTGCCGGCCGGCCTGGCCACCGAGGTGGGCCGGCACGGTGCCCGGCTCTCGGGGGGCCAGCGTCAACGGGTGGCAGTGGCCCGGGCCCTGCTGGCCGACTTCCCGGTGCTGGTGCTCGACGAGCCCACCGAGCACCTCGACCCGCCGGCTGCGGCGGCGCTCACCGTCGACCTCCTGGCGGTGACCCGGGGGCGCTCGCTGGTCTTCATCACCCACCGGTTGGGTGGCTTGGAGTCGGTCGACGAGATCGCCGTCATGGAGGAGGGCCGGATCGTCGAGCGGGGAACCCACCAGGAACTGCTGGCCGCCGGCGGACATTATTCGAAGCTGTATCTGGAGGAAGTGAGGGTTGACATGAATTCCGCCACGTACGAGGGGGACGGTGAACGCCCGCATCGGGAGCTCGCCGCCGTGTCCTCGTGGGCCCGCAGCGACCAAGGGGGCGCCACGCCATGACCACGGACCTGGCCCGATGGCAGTTCGCCACCACCAGCATCTACCACTTCCTGTTCGTGCCGGTCACCATCGGGTTGGCCTTCCTGGTGGCGGTGCTCCAGACCAGCTGGTACCGCCACGAGAACCCGGTGTTCAAGCGGCTCACCAAGTTCTTCGGGACCCTCCTCCTCATCAACGTCGCCGTGGGTGTGGTCACCGGGCTGGTGCAGGAGTTCGAGTTCGGCATGAACTGGTCGACTTATTCTCGCTACGTCGGCAACGTGTTCGGCGGGCCGCTGGCCATGGAGGGGTTGGCCGCCTTCTTCCTCGAGTCCACGTTCCTCGGTATCTGGATCTTCGGGTGGGACCGGCTGTCGAAGAAGCTGCACCTGGCCTGCATCTGGATCGTGGCCGGCGCCACCATGCTCTCGGCCGCCTTCATCATGGCGGCCAACTCGTGGATGCAGCACCCGGTGGGTTACGTGCTCAACGCCCAGCACAATCCCCAGCTGAACAACATCTGGGCCCTGTTCACCAACCCGGTGTTCCTCTGGGCCTACCCGCACGTGCTGCTGGCCTCACTGGTCACCGGCTCCATCATCATGCTGGCCTTCTCGGCCTGGCACCTGCGGCGCAACAGCTCGGTCACCGCGTTCCGGCGCACGGCCATCATCGCCGTGGTGGTGCTCGTCCCCGCCATCTTCCTCAACCTCTTCGTGGGCAGCGAGCTCGGCGTGCAGGAAGGCAAGTACCAGCCCATGAAGATCGCTGCCGCCGAGGCGCTGTGGAACACCTGCGACTCCCACTGCCCCTTCTCGCTCTTCCAGATCGGCGGCGGCATCAACGACGAGACGCCCACGCAGATCCTCGAGATCCCGGGCCTCCTGTCCATCCTCGCCACCAACCACATCGACGGGGAGGTGCAGGGCATGAACCAGCTCCAGGCGCAGTACAGCGCCGAGTACGGCCCCGGGAACTACATACCCAACGTCTTCATCCAGTACTGGTCGATGCGGGTCATGGCCTACCTCGGGGCCCTCATCCTGCTGTTCGGCCTGTGGGGGGCGTGGCTGGTCCGGCGCAAGAATGTGGAGAAGGCCAAGTGGTTCCTGCTCATCGCCCCCTGGTTGGCCATCGTGCC
>JBKQIP010000238.1:0-38212 GCA_052148295.1 Acidimicrobiales bacterium | reverse complement strand
TCGAGGCGGGTGGCGTCGCGGCACCCGGGTGGGACGACGCCTGGCGAGGGATCCGCCGCGGCATCGACTACGGCTTCTTTCTCTGGGGGATCACGCTCAAAGTCGACCCCGCGGTGACCTCCAAGCTTCTCGAACGACTCGGCACCGCGGCGGCCGACCACGATGCGTTCGCCGCCATCGACTGAGCGCAAAGGAGCACATGATGGGGCCATCGATTGAGGACCGCTGGCTGCGACTGAAGCCGGTCAAGATCGGCTGGCTGGGCATGGAGTGGGCTCGCTTCGAGCGGGAGATCACAATGGCCTTCGACGAGGGGGTGGAGCGCGGCGTCCTGGACCGTCGCTACGAGTTCCTGTTCGAAGAGGATGCCGGCCTGCCCCAGGGCACGGCGGCGGACGGCATCGATGCCTTCCACCGGCTGGTCGATGCGGGATGCCTGGCCGTGGTGGGCGCCAACTACACCGATGCAGCGATGGCCCTCGCCGAGCACGCCAACGCCCGGAAGGTGCCGCTCATCAGCATGTGCGGGACCGATGCGTTTCACGGTGAATTCTGCTTCCGGATGGGGAACGGCGACGTCGGCGATGAGCCGGCGCTCATGGTGAACTGGCTCAAGCGCCATGGCCACCTCGACGTCGCCGTGGTCAACCCGTCCTCGCCCATCGGCGAGGAGTACTTCCGCTTCTTCCGCCAGGAGTGCCGCAGGCTGGGTGTCTCGGTGGCCGCCATCGAGTCGGTCAGCGCGATCACCACGACCGAGGAGCTTGCCGCAAAATTCGCGAAGCTCCGCGCCGTCAACGCCGACGCCCTGGTCTGGCTGGGCTATGGCGGCTTGGTCGTCTCGTGGACCGTGCGCAAAGCGCTCGAAGCGATCGCCTGGGACCCGCCGCGGATCATGACCACCGCGTTCATGCAGTACCTCTGGGGCTTCGAGCAGCTGGAGGGCTGGGTCGGGATCGACCAGTGGTGCCCCGAGAACCCGCGCCTGCACCGCTTCCACGAGCGCTTCGTCGCCCGTCACGGCGAGGACCCGTGGATGTGGCCGAACGCCATCCCCGGCCTGGCCTACGACATGGCTGCGGTGGTCGTCGAGGCGCTCCATCGCGCTCCGGTCCTCACCGGCTGGGGTGTGAAAGACGGATTGGAGCGGATCCGCTTCATGCCGGCCGTCACGGGCGGCCCGAACACGCACATCGCCGGCGGCCCGTACGACCACCAGCTCTTCAAGGGGGACTGGCTGCACTACGGCCGTGTCCGCAACGGCAAGCTCGAGTTCGCCGGCTTGTACGAGGCCACCGATGACTACTGAGCGGACAGGCGCTCCGAGGACGGGACCCCACCCGGACGGGCACCCTCGGCGCGATGCGGCATGACCGGCCCGGCGACGCCGGCGCGGCCGGCCCCGGTGATCACCGACCGCTCAGCCGCCTTCTGGCGCGGCGGGGCCACGGGCGAACTGCGGCTCCAGCACTGCCACGCGTGCGGGTGGTGGCTCCACCCTCCGGGTCCCCTCTGCCCGCGCTGCCAGAGCCGAGACCTCGAAGCGGAGGCCACGTCGGGTCGGGGGACGGTCTGGTCGTTCACCGTGAACCGGTACCGCTGGGTGCGCGGCCTGGAGCCGCCGTACGTCCTGGCCGAGGTCGAGCTGGAGGAGCAGCCCGGGCTGCGTCTCCTCACCGCCATCGTCGACTGCGACGACGTCGCGATCGGCATGGCGGTCCACGTGCGTTTCGAGCAGGCCGGCGACGCCTGGGTTCCGGTGTTCGGGCCATGAAGGCGGAGTCGATGGCGCTGATCTCGGGCATCGGGTCCTCCGACGTCGGTCGCCGGCTGCACCGGGACCCCCTCCTGCTCACGGCCGACGCGACGCTCGCCGCCATCGCCGACGCCGGCCTCGAATGTCACGACATCGACGGCCTATCGACGTATCCGGGTGCGACCGGATCGACGCCCGGTATCACGGGCGCCGGCATCGACGACGTCCGGACCATGCTCGGGCTCACCCTGCGCTGGCACACCGGTGGCGCCGAGCTGGCCGGGCAGCTGGGCTCGATCGCCAACGCCGTCCTCGCCGTGGCCGCAGGGCTGGCGACTCACGTGCTCTGCTTCCGCAGCGTCTGGGAGTCGACGGCCCAGACCGAGGCCGGCGGCCGCTCCTCGGTCGTGGCCCGATCCCAGCGACGAGAGGCCCGGTGGGGCCAGCCCTACGGCATCGGCTACGCCACCTACGGCGCGCTCGCCATGCAGCGCTACATGCACGAGAGCGGTGCCACCCGCGAGCAGTTCGCCCAGCTGGCCGTCGTCAGCCGGGCCAACGCCGCCGGTAACCCGCTCGCCGTGTACCGCGACCCGATGACGGTCGACGACTACCTGGGGGCGCGCATGATCAGCGACCCGCTGTGCATGTACGACTGCGACGTTCCGGTCGACGGCGCCGTGGCCGTGGTGGTGTCACGGGCTGACAGCAGCGCCATCGACCGCCGCCGCACCGTCGGGATCGAGGCGGTCGGGACGGCATCGGGGTTCGAGGCCAGCGCGGACATGCTCTGGTCCCGCACCGACCTCGAGCCGTCCGATGTCGACACGGCCCAGATGTACGACGGCTTCACGATCTACGCCGTCCGGTGGCTGGAGGCGCTCGGCCTGGCGCCCCGGAACGAGACCGGGCCCTTCATCGAAGGTGGACGGCGCATCTCGCTCGACGGCGAGCTGCCCATCTCCACCGGAGGCGGTCAACTTTCCGCCGGCCGCCTCCACGGCTACGGCGCCCTGCTCGAGGCCTGCATCCAGCTGCGCGGGGAGGGCGGCGCTCGCCAGGTGCCGGGTCCACCCGAGGTCGCTGCGGTCAGCAGCGGCGCCGAATCGTTCACGTCCTGCCTGCTGCTCACCCGATAGGAGATTGCCATGCTGCCTGCCGCCACACGGCTGATGTCGGCCGACGACCACATGATCGAGCCCCCACACCTGTGGGTCGAGCGAGTCCCGGCGCGGTACCGCGACCGATGCCCCCGCATCGTCGAGGTCGACGGCCGGGAGGCGTGGCTCTACGAGGACGAGCTGACCTACATCCCGATGGGGTCGTGCCGCGCCCTTCCCGGCTTCGACGAGGCCGGCTACCCGCCCGCTCCGGGTACGGCCCGCTTCGATGAGATCCGCCCGGGCTGTTACGACCCGGTCGAGCGGCTGAAGGACATGGACCTCGACGGGGTCTGGGGACAGCTCTGCTTCCCCAACTACGCCCGGTTCGCCGGCCACCGGTTCTTCCTCAACGTGCAGGACCCCGAGCTCGGGCTGGCCTGCCTGCGCACCTACAACGACTACCTGCTCGACGAGTGGTGCGCGACGGATCGGGCCCGACTCTTCGGCGCCGCCATCCTGCCGCTGCCGGACATCGACCTGGCCGTGGCGGAGCTGGAGCGGGTGCTGGCCAAGGGCGCCAGCACCATCGCCTTCTCGGAGAACCCCACCGTGCTGGGCCTCCCCTCGGTGCACTCGGACCACTGGGAACCCCTGTGGGCGGTGGTCGACGCGGCCGAGGTGCCCGTGTGCATGCACATCGGCAGCTCTTCCCGCCTCGTGACCACCTCGGACGACGCGCCGCCCACCGTCCTGGTGTCCCTCAACGGTCTCAATTCCATGATGGCCGGCGTCGATTGGCTCATGAGCGGCATCCTCGAGCGGTTCCCCCACATCAAGGTCATGCTCTCCGAAGGGGGTGCCGGCTGGATCCCCTACATCCTCGAGCGCACCGACAAGGCCTTCCACGACAAGCGCATCAAGCCCAACCGGGCCATCGGGCAGACGTCCAGGGGCGGCGACGTCCCGCCGAGCCAGCTCTTCCGTGACCACATGTACGTCTGCCTCGTCGACGAACATTTCGCCCTTCGCTCGTTGGGCGACATCCCGGTGGACAACCTGCTCTGGGAGGGCGACTATCCGCATGGCGACGGATTGTGGCCCAATAACCACGGCTACCTCGAGAAAGTCCTGGCCGACGTGCCCGACGAGGACGCCGCGCAGATCGCCGAGACCAACCTGCGGACACTCCTCAAAGCATGAGCTACGACCTCCTCGACGGCGTGCGCGTGGTCGAAGTCTCCATGTACGCCTTCGCGCCCTCGGCGGGCGCCGTGCTCGCCGACTGGGGTGCCGACGTGGTCAAGGTGGTGCCGCCCAACATCGCCGACCCGATGATGGGCACGCCCATCGCCGGCCTGCCGAAGAAGGAGGTCGGCGTGGCGTTCATGTGGGAGATCTTGAATCGCGGCAAGCGCTGCATCGCCCTCGACATCGCCACCGACGAGGGACGGGACGTCCTCGGTGACCTCGTCGCCCGCGCCGATGTCTTCATCACCAACCTCCTCCCGGCCGCCCGGCGGCGCTTCCGGATCGAACCGGACGATCTGTGCGCCGTGAACGACGCGCTCGTCTACGCCCGCGCCACCGGACACGGGCCCGAGGGTCCCGAGCGGGAGGCCGGCGGTTTCGACCACACCGACTTCTGGGCCCGCACGGGCCTTGGCTTCGCCGCCAGCATGGTGGCCGACGAATTCGTCCCCCAACCGGGACCGGCCCTGGGCGATCTCTCGGCCGGTGCCTTCCTGGCCGGGGCCATCGCTGCCGCGCTCTACCGGCGGACCCGGTCCGGACGTGGCGCCGTGGTGGACGTGTCGCTGCTGTCCTCCGGGCTGTGGATGTCCTCACCTGGCATTGTCGCCAGCCAGCTCTACGACGTCGAGACCATCCCCCGCGTGCGCCACGCCGACCTGCCCAACGCGCTCGTGGCTGCGTACGCCACCAGAGATCGCCGCCTCGTGTATCTCGCCGGTATTCAGACCGAGGGTCATTTCGAGAACTTCTGCGAGGTCATCGATCGCCCGGACCTGCTCGACGACCCGCGGTTCGCCACTGCCGCCGACCGGTACGCCAACCGGCGGGAGTGCATCGGCGTACTCGACGAAGTGTTCGCCGCACGAGACCTGGCCGAATGGGTCAGGGCCTTGCGGGGACTGTCCACCCCTTGGGCCGTCGTCCAGACGGCGGCCGAGGCGGCCGCCGATCCGCAGGTGACGGCCAATGACTTTGTCATCCCCGTCGACGGTCCCCGGGCCCCGTTTTCCCTGGTGGCGAGCCCCGCCCAGTTCGACTCCGTGGTCCCGTCCCTGGTGCGGGCACCCGAGCACGGGCAGCACACCGAGGAGATCCTCCTCGAGCTGGGCCGCTCGTGGGATGACATCACAGAGCTGAAGGAGCGGCGCATCGTCCCGTGAACCGGCGCATACTACGGCACGGCGCGGTCCACCATGCGTCCTGATGCGAGGAGGGGGATGGAGCCGATCCCGGCGATTGAGGTCAGCGAGATTCGCTTCGACGAGACGGTAGACGTGGTCGTCGTGGGTTTGGGCGCGGCGGGCACGTCGGCTGTCGTGGGGGCGCGGCAGACCGGAGCGGACGTGCTGGCCGTCGAACGCGGCGCGGGACCCGGGGGGACGTCGGCCAACTCTGGCGGTCTCATCTACCTTGGGGGCGGCACGCCCCTCCAGGGCGCCTGTGGCTTCCAGGACTCGCCGGAGAACATGGCGGCGTTCCTCCGGGCCGCCCTGGGACCCGGAGCGGACGACGATCGCGTGGACGTCTACTGCGAGGGTTCGCCGGACCACTTTGATTGGTTGGTCTCGATCGGCGTGCCGTTCCGGGCGACCTTTTGCGACGAGCCCAACCGCGAATCGGCCGATGACGCGGGATTGCTTTTCAGCGGCGGCGAGGACGCCTACCCGTTTGACGAGATCTCGGTCCCGGTACCGCGCGGTCACAAGCCACAGTGCATCGACTCTGCCGGCGGTTTCCTCATGGAACGCCTCGGTGCTGCCGTGTCGAGCAGTGGCGCTCGCCTGGTGGCCGACGCCCGCGCCGAGGCGTTGGTCGTCGACTGCGGGCACGTCGTCGGCTTGCGCCTGCGGACCGACGAGGGGCCCCGCGCCATCCGGGCCCGTGGTGGGGTGATCCTGGCCACCGGCGGGTTCATCCACAACGAGGCGATGGTGGCCGAGCATTGCCCACTGGCCCACGTTCCCGACGCGGCCTGGCGGATCGGCACCCCGAACGACGACGGCCGTGGGATCCGCATGGGCGCCGGCGCCGGCGCGGTGACGACCAGGCTCGACGCCTTCGAGTGCGCGCTGCCTCTGGGGCCGCCCCATCGTCTCGCCCGGGGAATCCTCGTCGACCGCCATGGTGAGCGATTCATCAACGAGGATGCCTACACCGGCCGCATCGGGTTCCACGCCCTCTGCGACCACGACGGCTACGTCTACATGATCACCGATGACGTGATCCACGAGCCGAATCTCATCGGACTCCGCATCGGCTACGCCGCGGCCACCCCGGAAGAATTGGCTGCCGACCTCGACCTTCCGCCCGAGGCACTGGCGCGCACGGTGCGCCAGTACAACGAAGCGGCGGCCCGCGGTGACGACCCGGCATTCCATAAGCGCGCGCCCTACCTGCACCCCATCGGCCTGCCGCCGGCCAGTGGCATCGGCGCCATCGACCTGCGCGTTGACCACGGCGCCATCTACGCGACCTTCACGCTCGGCGGTCTCCGCACCGACGTCGACGGCGTCGCGCTCGACGGCGCGGGCCATCGCATCTCGGGCCTCTACGCCGTCGGCCGGACCGCCGCCAGCCTGGCGGCCCGCCATTACGCCAGCGGCATCAGCCTGGGCGACGGCTCGTTCTTCGGGCGACGTGCCGGCCGCCACGCGGCAGCCCGGGCCCGAGCGGAGCGCTCCGCGGCACCGGTGTGACGGTTCTCACCTCGAGGAGATTTGGTGTTCGGAGCACATCTCGGTCGAGGCGTTGCACTCGTTCTCCCTGTTCAGCCTGGTTCGAAGACGGCCCCGGGGCCACGGCTGTGCGGAGCGTGCCCCTGGTGAGCCCCGCCGCCGCTCGATGAGGGCACAGGCGGCGACGACGTCCGGGGCTGCGTACGGCCGCATGACCCGCGACACACCGGAGGACGCCGCTGGGTACAATCGCCTCTTCCAGACCATTACAGGAGACCGGGGGGGGTCCGATCAGCATGGTGATCGATCGCGTGACTCACGTCGTGGCGCCGTGTCGTCTGCACCCCGGTCCGTCGTCGAAGCCCACGGCGGCCGCGACCGCCGGGACGGCCGGGACTGCCGGCTCTCCGTGCATTGGCGGCCCGCATCGCTCCACGCCTGTCACCTCTCCCCATGATGAAGGGTAGGACTCACATGCGCATCCGACTGGCAACCATGGCGGTGGCCACCACGCTCCTCGGGGGCACCGCGGTGGCGGCGGTCCCCTCGGGCACCAGTTCCGCCGCCCCGGCCCCCTACAAGATCGCCATGATCACCTCGCTCACCGGTCCCGGGGCCTCCGAGTTCTCCACGTCCGCCGCCGGATTCAATGCCCGCATAGACCTGCAGAACGCCGAGGGCGGCGTCAACGGCCACAAGATCCAGGGCATCGTCATCGATGACCAGACCAGCCCCGCCGTGGTGGTCACGGCGGTCCAGGACGCCCTCTCGAAGGGAGTCATCGGGATCGTCTCGGACAGCCCGCTGTTCTTTGAGGCGGCCAAGTACCCCCAGGAGCAGGGGGTGCCCGTGACCGGCGGGTTCTTCGACGGTCCCGAGTGGGGCGAGCAGCCCTACACCAACATGTTCGCCTCCGACGAAGGGAGCGTGAATCCGAAGTACCCCGTGAACACCGGAATCGGAGTCTTCATGAAGAGCCACGGTGGCACCGTGGTCTGCAGCTACGGCTACAGCATCTCGCCCTCGTCGTTGCGGTCGGCGTACGGCACCGTGTTGTCCTTCGAGCACGCCGGCGGCAAGGATGGCGAGCTCGACACGTCCGTGCCCTTCGGCAGCGTCGACATGACGACGGAGGCGCTGTTGGCCAAGCAGAAGGGGTGCAACGCGTTCTACGCCGGCCTCGATGACAACTCGAACTACGCCCTGGCCACTGACCTCGCTCAGGATGGCGTGAAGCCCAAGGTGGTCATCTTCCCGACCGGATATGAGCCCAGCGTGATCAACTCGCCGGCCTGGCGCGATGTCCAGGGCGACTACTTCGACACTGCCTTCCGGCCCTTCCAGCTGCCCAACGCCGGTACCCAGCAGATGAAGTCGGCCCTACAGAAGTACGCGCACTTCACGTCCAGCGAGTTCCCGAGTTTCAACGAGTACGAGTCCTGGCTCGGTGCCGATCTCATGATCAAGGGCCTCCAGCTGGCCGGCAAGAACGCCACCCAGGCCGGCGTCATCAAGGCACTCCGCCACGTCAAGGCCTACAACGGCAACGGGCTGCTGCCCACCACCATCAATTACTCGACCATCTTCGGCCACGACCCGGCGAAATCCTGTGGGTGGTACCTGCGGGCCACGAAGACCGGGTTCGTTCCGGTCTCGACCCAGCCCATCTGCGGCACGGACCTGCCCGGAACGACCACGGTGCAGTCGTAGCGAGAACCTGACCTGGTCATCGCGGCCGTCATGGCGGGAGAGCACTCGCGCTCGAGGCAGCTCATTCAGCCGAGCGGAGCGGACACGTCCTCGTGGACGCCGTCCACGGTGCACCGGCGCATTCTGCGGTGCTGCGGGTAGTGATCGGACAGCGCCCGATGATTCGTGCTGTATTCGTCCCAGATGGCGACGTCACCTTCCCGCCACCTCCAGCGAATTTGCAGGTTCGGGTCCTCCACCCGCGCGCCGAGCCACGCCAGGAGCCAGCTGCTCTCGTCCGGGTGCATGCCCACGATAGATTCCATGAAGTAGCCGCTCAGGTTCAACACGGTGCGGCCGGTGACGGGATGATCACGGACCAGGGGATGCACGGCTCCGGGGAAGGCTCGTCGCAGTTCGGCGACGTCAAAGGTACCGACGCGGTGCAGCGCCCCCCAGAACGTCTCGCCCGGAGTGTGGAGTACCTGTAAGGGGGCGAGCATTTCCTTCATGGTGGGAGACAGCCGGTCCCAGGCGCCGTACAGGTCGGTCCACATGGTGTCACCCCCGTAGGTGGGGATGACCAGAGCGGCCAGAATGGCCACCTTCGGCGGGTCGCTGACCCACGTGATGTCCATGTGCCAGCCGTCGGCGTCGGGTGGGCTCTCCTCGGTGTCCTCGATCTGGTGCAGGAATTCGGTGCCACCGAAGTGCTTCATCACCGGGTAGACCGTGGGCTTCCCGAACCGCCGGGCCAGTCTCCGGTGACCGTCGTCACTGAGGTGCTGGTCGCGCAGGAAGATGACCTGGTGGGCCATGAGCGCGTCTTGGAGCGCCTCGAAGGTAGCGTCGTCGATCGTCTCCAGATCGACGTCCTCGACGACTGCTCCCAGTCTTCCCGTCAGTTTGTGGATCTCCACGATCGTCTCTACTCCCGCTTCGGCTCGAGCCCGAGGGGTTGGCCCCCCTCCACTGACCGCAGCAGGACCATCGTGAACCGGCGGCGGGCGATCTTCCAGCCGCCGGCGGTCATGACCAGCTCGTCGTCGTAGTACCCCGCCGACTGGACACCCGTCTGGTTGTCCGGGCCGAGGAGGATCACATCGACGTAACTGCGCGCCGTGACGCCTCCGACGTGTGGCTCCACCACCTGGTTGGTGATGCGGTGCATGGTGTGGCCACACGGATCGTGCACCTCGCGCATCCAGGTCGTGATCTCATCGGCGCCGTGCCAGATGCCGATGTCGCCGTAATCCGCCTCGCAGTCCTCGGTGAAGCAACGGCGGAACGCCGTCCAGTCGCGACGGTCGATCCCCGTGGCGTAGCGGACCAGGACGTCGGCGACGTCGAGGGACACCTCCCGATCGACACCAGTGGTCATGTCGGCCCCCCCTGATCGTCGCCCATGACGCCGCCGGCGACGGTGGCCAGCATCCGGACCGCCTCGTTGCGTGACATGGCCCGGAACGTCGCCTCGCCCAGCCGGACGTCTTCGCCGGCAAAGCACGTCGGGCCGCTCGACAGGTTGGCCAGCGCCTGGGCGACGACCTGCTCGGCCGTCGCCGCGCCCGCGATGGGGTCGTCGGCCTGCGTGAGCTGGCCGCGCTGGAGCAGGAGCCGCCGCAGGGCCGGCGTGTCGGTGAGCCCGAGCACCAACCCCAGCACGTCCACCCCGGTCCCGTTGAGCTCGGCCCAGAGCGCCTCGGTCATCACCATGTCGAACGCCTTCGTCGCGCCGTAGGCAACCATGTTCGGCCCCCCGACGAGCCCGGCCCCGGACGAGACCAGGACGATGGAGCCTCGCCCCCGTTCCCGCATAGGACCGGCGAAGTGGTGGCACAGTCTGATGGGTGCCACGCAATTGCGCTGGACCATTGCCACGGCGTTCTCGATGGGCTGACTGAGGAACGTCGTGTAGTTCGGGTCGGCGCCGGCACAGTAGAAGACCGTTCCCACCTCGAGATCCGCGGTCGCCGCAGCCAGGGCTTCTGGCGCGCTCCGGTCGGTCAGGTCCAGAGCGATGGTCCTGGTGCGAGCACCCGTGGCCGTGCTGATGCCGGCGGCCACCTCGTCGAGCACCGCCTCCCGCCGGGCGACGAGCACGACATCGAGACCCCGCTCAGCCACCGCCCGGGCAAAGGCGGCTCCGATGCCCTCGGATGCCCCGACGACGAGCGCCCATGGTCCATACCGCTTGGCGAACTCTTGCTCGGCCACTCGGCCCTCCCTTCTCGACGTGTCGCTCTTGGACTGCATAGCATGGCGCGACGGGAGTGCCAAGGTGCCGTGGGGCAGCGCACAACGTCGGCTTCATGCCCAGGTCACCTCTGCGACGGCAGAGCAATGCGCCGTGGCGCCTCTGGGAGCGAGGAAGGCAGGATGGACAGGTCCGGATGACGGCCGCGTTGTCCCGCGACAGCTTCGTGCACAAGGGAGGGACGGCCCGATGGTCTCGTGTTCTGCCCCGGCGGGACAGGGCCATGGGATCGAAGGGGAAATGACATGACCAACGCCTCGGTCGAGATCAAGCGCACCTACTGCAAGATCTGCATGACGGCTTGCGGGCTGGTGGCCGAGGTCCAGGGGAACCGGATCCAGCGCGTTCGAGGCGACAAGGACCACCCCCTGTTCGAGGGGTACACATGTCCGAAGGGCCGCGCCACCGGGCAACTTCATCATCGTGACGACGCGATCACCCGCCCGCTGATGCGCAAAGACGGCGAGCTCGTCGAGGTCGGATGGGACGAAGCGCTCGACGACGTCGCCGCGAAGCTGCGTCGGGTCCTCGACACGTACGGTCCAGACTATGTCGGTCTCTACTTTGGCAGCGGACTGGGGCTCGACTCTTCGGGCTACACGATGGAAGACGCCTTCTACAAGCACCTGGGTACGCCACCGAAGTTCTCGCCCCTGACCAACGACAGCTGCTACGAAGCAATGCTCACATCCGCCGTCGGGCGGGGCGTGGCGCCGAAGGTGGACTATCACCACACGATGATGCTGCTGTACGTCGGCATCAACCCGATGATCAGTCACGGCGACAACAACGGCATGTGGGACCCCGCGACGTGGTTACGCTCCATCACCAAGCGTGGAGGCGAGATCTGGACGATCGATCCACACTTCACCGCCACGGCGAACCTGTCGACGGGGCACATCGCCGCCTACCCAGGGAAGGACTACGCCATCCTCGCCTGGATCGTGAAGGAGATCATCGACAACGGACCCCTCAAGCCGAAGCAGCCCGTCCAGGGACTCGACGAGCTACGCGCCGCGCTCGGGGGCTACGACCGAGCCACGGCCGCCGAGGTCGCCGGGGTCACCGAAGAGGAGATTCAGGACCTGCTCGATGCCATTCGCCGCGCGGGCATCGTGTCGACCGAAACCGGTACCGGCATCGGCATGAGCCCCGGTGCGAATCTGACCGCCTGGTTCTGCTGGCTGATCATGATCCTGACCGGCTCGACCAACGAGAAGGGTGGCGCCTGGTTCCACCCGGGATTCTTCTACCCGCTCGAGATCCACGGCCCCTACGTGCCGAAGCGCACCTTCTTCCCCGGCTCGAGGACCCGGCCCGATATCAAGGCGCTCATCGGACCCGGGGGCGGTCCGGACTGGCCGTGCGCCACACTCGGACCCGAGATCGAGACCGGCAACATACGCGCCTTCTTCAACTTCGGCGGCAATATCATCCGGTCGTTCCCCGATGCCAACGCCCTGACGCGTCTGCTGCCGACCCTTGAGCTCAACGTCGTCACCGAGATCCGACACAACGCCGTCGTGTCCCTCTCGACCCACGTCCTGCCCACCAAGGATTGCGTGGAGCGCCCCGAGATCACCCGCTGGGACTCACTCGGCTGGAACGTGTCGATGCAATACAGTCCGCCGCTCGTCGCACCGATGGGCGAGCGCCGCTCGGCCTGGTGGGTCATCTCCCAGTTCATGAAGCGAGCCGGTATTCCCGTGCCGACGGACATCCCCGACGACGACCGCGTCGAGGGCGCCGACGAATTCATGCTCTCGCGGCAGTTCACGAGCAAGGCGCGCTGCAGCTTCGAGGAGCTGAAGGAGAAGCGCTACGTGGAATTCCCCTTGGAGCACCCGGCCGACTGGGTCGAGCGGCACTTTGCGCGCGTCGGCGGCTGGATGCTCACACCGCCGGAGCTGGTCGAGCAATGGAACCGGTTCCGTGCGGCCGACGACGCCAACCTCGGTCAGCCGAGACCACTCGTCTTCACCCCACGGCGCCAATTCAAGCAATTCAACGGCAATCTGGACCTTCTGGGCGAGCCGGCCAACATTCTCATCAACCCGCAGACGGCACAAGAGCACGGCATCATCGATGGTCAGGACGTCAAAGTGCGCACCAAGTCGGGTCAGATCACCCTCATCGCCAAGGTGGACCCGAAAATGCGGGAGGGTGTCTGCTCCATCTCCCATGGCCACGCCGAAGGTAACGTCAACGAGCTGACGAGCAGGTTCGACATGGACCCCCTCGGCGGTATGGCCCACAACTCGGCCGTCCCCATCGACATCGAGCCAGCCGTCCCCTCCCTCGGCAACCAGGCGGCGGGGCCGACGGACTGAAGGTGGCGGGCGACGCGGTAGATCTCAGTCTCGATGCGGCGAGTGACTGGAAGAGCAATGTGGCCCGGTTGGACGATCTGCTCGGACAAGGTGGCTGATGCGGTTGCGGTCCGGGGAGTATTCCCGCAGCCCGCCCGGGGGCATCTGATCCGGTCGACCGACATGACGCCTGGTGCACTCGGCGTTGAGCACGGGCTTGCCCGCCGCCGAGTAGGCATCCCAATCGCCTCCCTTCCCGGCGCAGGGGTCCTCGTCGTCGTTGCATTCCTCGCTCGAGTCGCCCGTCGCCGGTACAAGCGCCCCATCGAGCGTATGTCATGGCAGCGTCTGTCATCACTGGTAGGATGCGGTCATGGTCCGATGGGCGCCCGACGCGCGCGGCCGCCTGGTGCAGGCGGCGCTGGAGCTCTTTGGCCAACGAGGGTTCGAGAGCACCACCGTGGCGGAGATCGCCGAGCGTGCCGGGCTCACGGAACGAACCTTCTTTCGGTACTTCGCCGACAAGCGCGAGGTCCTGTTCTGGGGCGCACCGGCGTTGCAGGACTTCCTCGTGAGCAACGTCGACGGTGCGCCATCCTCCCTGGCTCCCCTCGAGGTGATCGCAGCAGCTCTCGGTCAGGCCGCTGATGACATATTCCAGGAGCGGCGCGAGTTCGCAGGGCAGCGCCAGGCCATCATCGCGGCGAACCCCGAGCTTCAAGAGCGCGAGCTGATAAAGCTTGCGTCGCTCGCCTCGGCCCTGACCGACGCCTTGCGACGGCGAGGTGTGGGCGACCCGGACTCGAGGCTCGCCGCCGAGGCAGGCATCGCCATCTTCAAGATTGCCTTCGAGGCCTGGGTCGACGACGCCAACGAGCGAACCCTCTCGGAATGCATCAGGGCGTCCATGGAAGAGCTGAGACGGATGACCGACTCACCGAGAACGGCTGCTCGTCGCCGAGGCTGATCCTGAGACCGGCCTCGCCAGTTGGAGTCCTTCCTCCCAGCCCCGTGAACGAGTCAAGCGCACTCCCATCTGGACCGGTCGCTTATGGCCGCTGACCTGCAGGTCCTCGTCGACGATCTCATGACCGAGTCCGCCGACCTCGACGAGATCCTCGGCCGGCTGGCGCCACCGCAATGGTCGCTGGCGACGCCGGCCGTCGGGTGGAGTATCGCCGACCAGGTCAGCCACCTGGCCTACTTCGACGAGGCGACCCGGCAATCGCTGGTGGATCCCGATCAGTTCCGCCGCGACGCCGACCGGCTGGTCGCCGGCGGCGAAGACTTCGCCGACCGCATCGTCGCGGCATACCGGGGGCGCCCCGGCGCCGAGCTGCTCGACTGGTTCCGGACCGCACGCCGAGCCCTGATCGACGGGTACCGTGCGGTCGACCCGCGGCGACGGTTGCCCTGGTACGGCCCGGACATGAGCCCCGCTTCGTCGGTCACGGCCCGACTCATGGAAACCTGGGCACACGGCCAGGACATCGTCGACACCCTCGGCATCGAGCGCGCCGCGACGGGCCGGCTGCACCACATCGCACACCTGAGTTTCGGTGCCCGGCCGTACAGCTACGCCGTCCATCACCTGCCCCGGCCCACCGAGCCGATCAGGGTCGAGCTCGACGCACCGGCGGGGGACCAGTGGACCTGGGGACCCGCCGACGCCGTCAACCGGGTCACCGGCGAGGCGCTCGACTTCTGCCTCGTGCTCACGCAACGGAGACACCCCCACGACACATCCCTGGTGGTGACCGGTCCGGCGGCGCAGCAGTGGATCGCCATCGGCCAGGCCTTCGCCGGTCCGGCCGGGCCCGGCCGGGCACCACGGCTCGCCGGGCCGCAACCCGACGAGCCGATCGCATCGGCGAGCAGTGCAGAGGCGGCACGGCCGTGACCGATGCAGCGGGAGTCACACCTCGACGGGCCGTGCGGATCGGGAACTCCTCGGGCTTCTACGGCGACCGCGACGCTGCGCCCCGGGAGATGGTGGAAGATGGGCCGATCGACGTCCTCACCGGCGACTATCTGGCCGAGCTGACCATGCTCATCTTGTGGAAGGCCCGACAGAAGGACCCCGCCACCGGTTATGCCCGCTCGGTGCTCGGTCAGCTCGAGCATGTGCTGGGTACCTGCATGGACCGTGGCATCAAGATCGTCAACAACGCCGGCGGTCTCAATCCGGCCGGCCTCGCCGAGCAGCTCGACGCATTGGCCCAGCGCCTCGGACTGCGCCCCAACACCGCCTACGTCACGGGCGACGACCTGCTTCCCCAGCTCGGCGACCTCGTCGCCCACGGGCAGCCACTGGCCAACCTCGACACCGGGCAATCGCTGCGGGACGCCGCGGGCGAGCCGGTGACGGCGAACGCCTATCTCGGTGGGTGGGGCATCGCCGCCGCGCTCTCCGCCGGGGCCGACATCGTCGTCTGCCCGCGCGTCACCGACGCGTCGCTGGTCGTCGGACCCTCGGCCTGGTGGCACGGTTGGGGTCGCGAGGACTTCGATCAGCTCGCCGGCGCCGTGGTGGCCGGTCACGTCATCGAGTGCGGACCCCAAGCGACCGGTGGCAACTACTCGTTCCTCGACGAGATCAGCGACCGCCGCTACCCGGGCTTTCCCATCGCCGAGGTGGCTTGGGATGGGAGCTGCGTCATCACCAAGCACCAGGGCACCGGCGGTCTGGTCTCGGTGGGAACCGTCACCGCCCAACTGCTGTACGAGATTGCCGATCCCGCCTACGCCAATCCGGATGTCGTCGCCCATTTCGACACCATTTCGACCGAGCAGATCGGTCCGGACAGGGTGCGGCTGTCGGGAGTCAAGGGCAGCCCGCCGACCGGTACCCTCAAGGTCGCGGTGAACTTCCTCGGTGGCTACCGCAACACCATGACGCTGGTCCTCACCGGCCTGGACATCGCGGAGAAGGCAGCCTGGGCGACCGAGGAGCTGTTCGACATCCTCGGCGGACGAGACCAGTTCGACGACGTCGACATCCGCCTGCTGCGCTTCGACCAGCCGGACGCCCCGTCCAACGAGCAGGCCACCGCGCATCTGCGCATCACCGTGAAGGACGCCGATCCGCACAAGGTCGGTCGGCGCTTCTCGAATGCGACGATGGAGCTGGCGCTCGGCGGGTACGCCGGTTTCCACACGACGACGCCGCCGACGCCCGAGAGTGCCTATGGCATCTACTGGCCGGCCCTCGTCCCAGCCGGGGTGGTGCCGCACGAGGTGGTGCTCGCCGACGGCGGTCGGCTCCCGATAGCACCCACCGCGGGCGGGAACCCACGTCACCGTCCCGCGCCTGCTGAGCCCGACAGCCTTCCCGATGACGGCGCCACCGCGCCGATGCCTCTCGGCAGGTTGTGCGCCGCCCGCTCGGGCGACAAGGGCGGCAACGCCAACATCGGCATCTGGACGGTCCATGCCGACGGCTACCGCTGGCTGGATCGTTATCTCACCATCGACCGCTTGCGCACACTGGTCCCCGAGAGTGCCCAGCTGCCGGTGCAACGTTACGAGCTCCCGAACCTCAATGCTCTGAACTTCGTCATCGTGGGACTTCTGGGCGAAGGCGTGGCATCCGCCACCCGACCCGATCCCCAGGCCAAGGGTCTGGGGGAGTACCTGCGGTCCCGTCTCGTCGACCTTCCGGTCGCCCTGCTCCGGGACGGGAGACCATGAGGCCAGCTGCGCAGCCGACCGAGCCGCTTCGCCGCAGGGGCCCGCCTGCCGGGACCCCCACCGCCGGGTTCAACCGGTCCGGGCGACGCCCCGGAGACCCCGACCAGGGCCGACATCGGTCCTCGAGCGCCGTCACGTTGTGAGCCCACCCCCCATAGTGGATACTATGGGGGGTGGAAGAGCCGAGGTGCAGAGAGGGGCCGTGTATGGGCGGAGCGTTCGAAGGAGTGAGGGTTCTCGACCTCTCGTGGGGGATGGCGGGGCCGATGACGACGATGTTCCTGGCGGACAACGGAGCTCAGGTGACCCGGATCGAACCACCCACGGGGGATCCGTTCGGTGAGCAGACCGGGTACCGGGTCTGGAATCGCGGGAAGCGGAGCGCTCGCCTCGATCTTCGTTCGGAAGAGGGACTCGACGCCTTTCGCAGGCTGGCGAGCCGCGCCGACATCGTCATCGACAGCTTCTCGCCGGGGGTGATGACACGACTCGGCCTCGACCACGAGGCACTGATGTTGCTCAATCCGCGGCTGATCACCTGCTCGATAACGGCCTATGGCGATCACGCCCGACACCGTGAGCGGCCCGGATACGACGGCCTGGTCGCGGCCCGGACCGGGCTCCTGTACGATCAAAAGGGGCGGAGCGGGACCGCCCTGAACTACATCGGCGGCCGCCCCGGTCCGCACCCCGAGTTCGACGTTCCAGAGGGTCTCGTCCGCGGGGCAGATCGCCCGGGTCCCGTCTTCCCCCGCACGCCGTGGCCGAGCGTCGGCGCGACGTATTTCGCCACCCTGGGCATCGCGGCCGCCCTTCGAGCACGTGAAGTGAGTGGCCAGGGGCAACGGGTCGCCACCTCGCTGCTGCAGGGCGCCCTGGCCGCGGTGAGCCTCAACTGGCAGCGAGTCGAGAATCCCGACGCACCGCTGTACTGGATGTGGCCCATCGATGCACGTTCTATCGAGGGTATCTACCAGTGTGCGGATGGCAAGTGGGTCCACCACTGGACCGTGCGCCCTCGATGGGTTCTTGCTTCGGCTGAGCACGACGAACTCGGAGCAACCCAGCTCGAAGCCGCCTACCGAGATGACCCGGATCGATTGTCGATGGACGAGGACGGCATGCTCACGGGCATGTTCCTCCACCCTCTCCTGACGGAGGCGTTCAAGAAATTTCCCGCCGGGGAGTGGGAGGCCGCCGCCGAAGCGGCGGGTACCGGTGTCACGACGATCCGCTCTCCCGCCGAGGCCTTGGCCGATGACGCGTTCTTGGCCGACGGTTGTGTCGTGGAGATCGAGGATCCCCAAGTCGGCCGCATTCGCCACATCGGCCCGTTACTGGAGTTTTCTGCGTCTCCGGGAGCCGTATCGGGGCCCGCGCCCCACTCGGGTCAACACACCACCGAGGTCATGGTGGAGGCCGCATCGGGCACGTTGGGGACCCCGAGGACCGGCACGGGTACCGGTCGCTCATTGGCCCACCCTCTGGCCGGCATTCGGGTCCTCGACCTCGGCCTGGGCGTCGCCGGGCCCTTCACCGGCCGCGTGCTGGCCGACCTGGGCGCCGACGTCATCAAGGTGAACGCGTTGCACGACACCTACTGGACCGGCACCCACATGGGCCTCGGAACCAATCGCGGCAAGCGCAGCATCGCGGTGAACCTCAAGCACGAGGGTGGTCGCGAAGCCCTCGAGCGGCTCATCGCCGTGGCCGACGTCGTGACCACCAATTGGCGGCCCGGCGCCGCGGCGCGTCTTGGGATCGACTACGAGACCCTGAGACAGCGCTATCCCGGCCTCGTGTACTGCAACACCAGGGGTTACGAGAAGGGTCCTCGTTCAGCGCTCCCGGGCACCGATCAGAACGCGGCAGCCCTCACTGGGACCGAGTGGGAGGACGGAGCCTGTGACGCGGGGAACCCCCCCCTGTGGAGTCGTTCCAACATGGGAGACACCGGCAACGCCCTTCTGGCGGCGATCGCCATCACCACCGCCCTCTACCATCGCGACCAGACGGGAGAGGGGCAGAGTGTCGGCACCTCCATCGTCAATGCCGGGTTGCTCCACACCTCCTACGCATGGATCCACGCCGACGGGAAACCCAGCGAGTGGGGTCACGTCGACGCGGACCAGTACGGATTGTCGCCGTACTACCGCATGTACCGGGGATCGGATGGGGTGTGGCTCTTCCTCGCCGCGGTGTCCGACGATGAGCGAGCTCGACTGTTCGGGCTCATCGACGTCCCGGAGGTGGTCACCCAGGACGCCCGACGCGTGGAGGAGCTGCTCACGGAGCGAATGGCGAGTCGACCCGCCGCCGAGTCGTTCGCCCTGCTCGATGGCGGGGGAGTGCCGGTCGAGGTCGTCGACGAAGACTTCTGCCGCACGTTGTTCGACGATCCCGAAGCGAAGTCGCTGCAGCTGGTGACCGAGACATGGTCGGGCAACGTCGGTCGGTTCGAGGATCCCGGTCTCCTGGTCAATCTGTCGCCGGCGGAAGGCGTGATCCAGCGCGGACCCGCGATGTGTGGCGAGCACACCCGCGAGATACTCATCGAGCACGGCTACACCGAGCAGGAGGTTGACACGCTGGTCGCCGAAGGTGCCGTGCTCGAAGCGGCCGTCGGCATCTCGTGAGTGAGGCGTCGAGTCCCTCGTGGCTGCCATCGCCCGTGGCGACGTATGGCTGAGGAGCTCGTGAAGAGACGCGTGCGCAAGATCACCGTGGAGGTCGACGTCGCTGGACGCGCCCCGAGCGGATGTCACCTCGTGGTCGCTGACCTGTATGTGCCGGCAGAGACCGAGCCGTTCCCCGTCGTGTGGTGCTGCGTGCCCGGTGGGGGGATCAGCCGCGCCTACTTTGATCTCGACGTTCCGCCGTCCCTCGGCGAATACTCGATGGCGTATCACCTGGCTGAGCGGGGCCAGATTGTCCTGACCATTGATCCGCCCGGGGTCGGGGGAAGCGATCTTCCCGACGACGGTTACGACTTGGCACCTCGCGTCGTGTCCGACGTTCTTCACGTCGTGGTCCAGGACGTGCTCGACAGGATCGTGACGGGTCGTCTTGACGGCGTGCGTGTCGTCTCCATCGGGGCAGTGCTCGGCGTGGGTCACTCGGCGGGCGCCCTTCTGGTGGCCTGCCAGCAAGCGCGCCACCGGACGTTTGATGCCTTGGCGCTGCTGGGGTTTTCTGCCAGCGGACTTCCTTCTGTGTTGAACGAGAAGGAAGCGGCGTATGCCGAACGGGCCGAAGATCTCGTAGCCGTACTACCGGAATTCGTCCGCGCCCGCTTTGGCGATCCTCTGCCCCAGTGGTCCAGCGAACGTTCGCGCCTGGGGATGCTCGAGGCACCGGTCGACGACGTGGAAGCGGCCTCCTCCAGAGCGGGCAGCAGGCTCTTGGCGATGGTCGGCATGACCGCACTGGTTCCCGGGTCCATCAAGCCAGAACTCGATCAGATAGACGTTCCGACCATCGTGGCGCTCGGTGAGCATGACATCGCAGGGAGCATCTCGGCCCTTCCTGGACAGCTTCCGTCGTGCCATGATCTCACCCTCTTCACCGTGGTCGGTGCGGGGCATAATCACAACGTGGCAGAGTCTCGTCTCGTGCTCTGGGATCGAATGCTGCGTTGGATCCGATCTGTCGACAGGGGCGAGCGACTGTTGTCCGATAGGCGACACGAGACACCGGAGAGTTGAGCGCGTGAGCAAAGCCCCGACGGCTGCCCCCCGGAAGCGAGACTCCAGTCCGCGGTCCCCCATCAATGGAGACGCTGAAGCGAAGTCCCGGGTGATCGATGCTACCGTGGCGAGCATTCTTGAACTCGGCTTCTATCGGGCCAGTACCAACGAGATCGCCCGCCGGGCCGGTGTCACATGGGGTGTCATCCAGCATTACTTCGGAACGCGGGAGGCGTTGATGCTGGCGGTCCTCCAGAAGGGCGCCGCCGAGTTCGTCCGGACGGTGAGCAACACCCACATTGAGGGAGAATCTGCATCCGAGCGGATCGAACAGCTCATCGACATCTTCTCAGACCACTATGCGCAGCCTGCGTACCTGGCCAACCTGCAGATCTTGCTCAACATGGACCGCGATCCTCGCACCAGTGCCGACGTTCGCGCCACGATGCTCGATGTGGCCGAGCGGTCGAACGTCCACGTCCGCCGACTGCTGCGGGAGGCTCTCGGTCCCTCGTCCAAAATACCCGACCTGATGACGACGGTGTTTCTGGTCCTTCGGGGCTTCGGGTTCAACCAGCAGCTCCTCGGAACCATGTCCTATGACGCGGTGGTGCCGAAGAAGGATCGGTTGGCTCGCCAGCGCCGGCTCTTGACGCAGCTGCTCGCCCCGGAGATTGAGCACCTGGCTTCCGAAGGGCGGTGAAGAGCCCCAGGCTCTCGAGGTTGGGACAGCGGGCGGCCGTGGGCACGGGCCGCGGTGCGGGCGAGTAAGGATGCGAAGGGCGCGTCGGCGGGCGAGCGGGCCACCTCAGCGAATGGTGGGCGCCGCACGGCGCCGACTCCGAAAGGCATCCTGGCCGCTGCTCAGCACTTCGGGGCTCATGGAGAGATTCAGGAACATGTTGCCGAGCTCGGTCATCTGCCCCGGAAAGGTCTCTTGCGCGGCCCACAAGGAGCGCAGTGATGCCTGCACGGCAGCCGGAGGATACGAGGCGATGGTCGCCGCCACGGCACGACTGACCTCGAGCAACTCCGACGACGGCACGACTTGTGACACCAAGCCGATGTGTTCCGCTCTCTGCGCCGAGATCCGTTCGGCACTGCCCATCAGGGTCATCCGCATCACTTCGCCAAAGGGCATCCGAGATGCCATGAGCGCCGGTTCGAACACGGCCGGCATGCCATACGTCACATGCGGGTCAAAGAAGGTCGCATGATCTGCGGCAATGAGAAAATCCGCTTGCCCGAGCAAGTAGAACGCGCCGCCACAGGCCATCCCGTTGACGGCGGCAATGACCGGTTTCCACAGCCCCTGGCTCCGCGGTCCGATGCTCCGACCCGGATCTTCGTAGGTCAGGGCATGAAAGTAGTACGTACTCTCGTCCGTCGGCACGTCAGCGCGGTCCATACCCGTGCAAAAGGCGTGGGTGCCCGATCCGGTGAGGACGATGGCGCGCACCTCGTCGTTCGCCCGCAAGGATCGCCAGACCTGGCCCAGCTCGGATTGCATGGTGTCGTTGAAGGCGTTGTGCACCTCTGGCCTGTTGAGGGTGACCACGGCGACCCCATCCGACTCCTCGTATTCGAGCGTCTCGAAATCCATGACCTGCATCTCCTGTGAGAGTGCTCCCGGTTGCAGCGGTACGTTGACGTGTTCAGCAGAGGGTGCAGTGTACAACCCGCCTTCTGAAGGCCCGCGGAACGGCCCATCTCATGCGAGGGTCATGCCTCCGCGCAACGTCTGCTGCATGCCTTCGAGACGTCAGGTCGGAGAGCGCGGCCACCGATCGCTGCGGCGCGCCCACCGGAGCCACAGGCGCAGGCGGAGCGTCGGTTGTTGCCGTCGACGGAGAACCGGTGGCATCGGCCGCGACGACGACCGGAGCGTGTTGGGCCGGCGGCCGCCACAGGAGTGTTGCAGCGTTGCTTCTCGAGTGGTCAGGACGTCAGCGCGGGAGCCAACCGGCGCCACGCGTCAAGCGGGAGGACCCCCGGGTCCTCGCTGAGCACCTGCACGCACACGTGATCGGCACCGGCCGACCGGTGGTCGGCCACCCGCCGGGCGATGCGCTCCTCGTCGCCCCAGGCCACCAAGGCGTCGACCAGGCGATCCGACCCTCCATCGGCCAGATCGGCCTCCTCGAACCCCAGACGCAACCAGTTGCCGGTGTAGTTGGGCAGGTTGAGGTAGAACTCGAGGTAGGCCCGTCCGGTGCGGCGGGCCCGGTCGGCGTCGGCGTCGAGCACCACGCCCAGCTCCGGGGCGAGGAGGGGCCCGGGTCCCAGGGTGAGCCGGGCCTCGGCCGTGTGCTCGGGTGTCACCAGGTAGGGATGGATGCCGGCACTGCGCTGGCGGGCCAGCTCGACCATCTTCGGGCGCAGCGCCGCCAGTACCCGGTCCGCCCCGGTCAGGGGCGGCATGGCCGCATCGAGCTCGTCGAGGTAGTGCCGCATGTGCTCGAGCGGCCGCGTGTAGGTCCCCGGGCCCTTCGTGTCCACGAGCGGCTGGTGGCTCACCCCGATGCCGACCAGGAAGCGGGCCCCGTGCGCCTCGGCGAGGCGGTGGTGCTGGTCCGCCACCTCGACGGCGTCGTGCATCCACAGGTTGAGGATGCCGGTGGCCACGGTGATGGTCCGGGTGGCGCCCAGCAGGTTCTCGACGGCGCCGAAGACGTCACCCCCGACGTCGGGCACCCACAGCGCGCGGTAGCCCAGCTCTTCGAGCTCTCCGGCCGCCTCGGCCGCCGCATGGCGGTCCCCGTAGCGCAGCGGGGCGCTCCAGATACCCGTACCGGTCAAGGGATGGATCATGCCCTCAGTGTGCCAGGGGGGCGAACGGCGTGCCGCCAGGCATCAGCCGACGTCGAATCGAGCGATCGTTCGCTCCACGAACGAACGGGTGGTGTCGTGGCCGGCGGTCACGCCGAGGGCGTCCTCCAGGGCCAAGACCTGGGTCAGGCCGGTCATCATGAGCAGGGCGACGATCGGTGGGAGTTCGTCGTCGGTCATGCCGAGTGCATGCAGCGCGGTGGTCACGGCCTCCAGCTGGGCCGCCCGAAACCGCTCGGCGTAGCGTGCGATCTCGGTGCGAATTGCCTTGCGGTGGTTCGCCAGCGCCACGAACTCGATGTTGAACCTGGCCCCGCGGGGGTCGGCGTTCAGCCGCCAGAGCACCCGCAGCGAGCCATCGGCGGCGATCGTCCGTTCCACGCGCGCCACGTTCTCCTCGGCGCGGCGCCGGAAGACCTCAACGAAGAGGTCGTCCATGGTCCGGAAGTAGTAGTGGACGAGCTGGGGTTTGAGGCCCGCCCTCGCCGCCACTCGGCGCGAGGTGACCGCGGCGTAGCCCTCCTCGAGCAGCAGCACCTCGGCGGCGTCGAGCAGCTTGGCGCGTGTCTTGGAGTCCGGGGCGCCGATGCGACGGGGCGAGGGGGCGGACGTCACCCCGATACCTTGCCACACGGCGAACGCAATGCTAAGCAATTGCTCAGCATTTGCCGCTCGGGTGCGCGGCACCCCTATGGGAGGGAGACCGGGTTGAGCAACTGGCAGACGACCGACTTCTTCTTCGACGAGTTGTTGGTCGAGGATCCGTATCCGTACTTCGAGGAGTTGCGCTCGGAGTGCCCGGTGCTTCGGCTCCCCCACCTCGGTGTGGTGGCGGTCACCGGCTACGACGAGGCGTTCGATGTGTACCGGGACAACGAGACGTTCTCGTCGTGCAACTCGGTCGTCGGTCCGTTCGCCACCTTCCCGGTACCGCTCGACGGCGATGACGTCAATGACGTCGTCGATCGCTATCGGGACCAGCTGCCGATGCACGAGCACATGGTGACCATGGACCCGCCCGACCACACTCGCGAGCGGGCCCTCCTGATGCGCCTGATCACCCCGAAGCGGCTCAAGGACAACGAGGCGTTCATCTGGCGCCTCGCCGATGAGCAGTTCAGCGAGTTCCTGGGCGACGGCCGGTGCGAGTTCATCAGCGCCTACACCCGCCCCTTCGCCATGCTGGTGGTCGCCGACCTGCTCGGGGTCCCGGCGGAGGACCACCAGCGCTTCCGTGAGGGCTTCGGCCTCAGCGGCACCGTCGGCGAGGTCGGCGCCGGTGAGGGCGGCCGACCCGGCGAGAACCCGCTGGCCTGGCTCGACGAGTGGTTCACCGAGTACATCGAGGATCGTCGGCGCCAGCCCCGCCAAGACGTGCTCACCGACTTGGCGCTGGCCACGTACCCCGACGGCACCACGCCGGACGTCTCCGCCGTGGTGCGCACCGCGACGTTCCTGTTCGCAGCCGGGCAGGAGACGTCCGCCCGGCTCCTGGCGGCAGCGCTGAAGCACCTGGCGGAGCACCCGGAGCTGCAGGACGAGCTCCGGACCGACAGCGAGCGGATCCCCGACTTCCTGGAAGAGGTGCTGCGCATCGAGAGCCCGGTGAAGGCCGACTTCCGCCTCGCCCGCCGGACGACATCGATCGGAGGCGTCGAGATCGCCGCCGGCACACCGGTCATGTTGCTCAACGGCGCGGCCAACCGTGACCCACGGCACTTCGAGTGCCCGGCCGAGTTCCGCGCCGAACGCTCCAACGCCCGGAGCCACATCGCCTTCGGTCGGGGCGTCCACTCCTGTCCGGGCGGGCCCCTGGCCCGGGCCGAGGGCCGGGTCAGCATCGAGCGCATGCTCCACCGCACCCGGAACATCCGCCTGTCCGAGGAGCACCACGGACCGGCCGGTGCCCGGCGCTTCCAGTACGAGCCCACGTGGGTTCTCCGCGGGCTCTCCACGCTGCACCTCGAGTTCGACGTCGCTCCGGCCAGTCGGTGAGCCGCATCTCCGTCGTCACCGGCGGGGCTTCGGGGATCCCGCCACGGTGATCGGGCCCGCCCTCAGCTCATCTGCGACCAGCCCTCGCCGGGCACCTCGACGTTGATGACCTCCGGGGCGGCGGAGAGCCAGCGGGGCATCTGCTCCATCGCCTTCTTGAAGTGAGCCGACTCGACGTGGGCATCCCCTGACGTGCGGTCACGGAACGCCTCGATGAGGACCCACAGGTTCGGATCATCGGCACTGCGGTACCAATCGAACGAGAGGTTCCCCGGCTCGGAGCGGGTCGCCGTGGTGAACTCCTCCACCAGGGACGGCCAGTCATCCGCGTACTTGGCGCGCACCGGTTGCTTGACGACGACGAGAATCATACGAACCTCCTCAGGGCACCGAACCACGGTTGCCGAATCACGGGGGAGCGGGTCACTCGTCGAGCAGTTCGGGCTGGATCGACACGATCCACTCGTAGAGGGGTTGGAACGCCCGCCAGCCCGCGATCGGTGGCCCGACCTGAGGTGCGGTCTTCTCCGCCTGTTCGGCATCGATGAGCACCGGTGTGCCGGCCGCCTCGGCCAGCAATTGCGCCTGACACGTGCGCTCCATCGTGATGAACCACCACGCCGCCTCGTCGACCGACGTCTGTCCGACCGTCAGCAGCCCGTGATTCGACAGGATCACGGCCTTGTTCGAGCCGAGCGCGTGCGCGATCCGCTTGCCTTCCTCGAGATCGAGCACGACGCCGGTGTAGTCGTGGTACACCGCATGGTCACCGTAGAACGCGCACGAGTCCTGCGTCAGTGGATCGAGCGGGCGGCGCAATGAGGACCACGCTTTGCCATGTACCGAGTGGGCGTGCGCGGCCGCGATCACGTCGGGCCGAGCGGCGTGGATCTGCGAGTGGATGGCGAAGGCCGCCGCGTTGAGGGGCCAGGTGCCTTCGACGACCTCACCGCGGTTGTTGACGAGGATGAGGTCCTTCACCCGAATGAGCTTGAAGTTCATGCCCAGCGGGTTGACCCAGAAGTGGTCGTGCAGCTCCGGGTCCCGTGCCGTGATGTGACCAGCCAGCCCCTCGTCGAACCCGAAGTGACCGAACAACCGGAAGGCGGCGGCCAGGCGCTGCTTGCGGTGCCTGCGGGCGTCCTCGACGTGCTCGAACTTGGGGAACCGTGGCGGGAGGCGGTCTGAGGGCATGATGAACTCCTTAGGCGGGTGGGTCGTGCCGCCGCCGCCTGGTCGAGGCGGTGGTCGGCCCGGCGGACACGATGTGCTTCGACATCAGTCTGCCAGCGTCCGGGCCGGAGTGAGCTCCAGGTGGAGCCGGGTCAGGCCGCGGAGGATGTAGGTGGGCATGTACTGGTAACGGCGAGCGCCCGCGGGACCATGGTGGGCCTCGGAGATGCCGATCTCCGCCGTACGGTCGAGGAGCCGCTCGATGCTCACCCTCGTCTCCATGCGGGCCAGCGGCCCTCCGGGGCAGCTGTGGACGCCCCGCCCGAAGGCGAGGTGCTCGCGCGTATTGCCGCGGTCGAAGCGGAACTCCGCCGGGTCCTCGAAGCGCCGAGGGTCCCGGTTGGCGGCCCCGTTGAGGACCATCACCGTTGCGCCCGCGGGGATGTCGACCCCGGCGACGGTCGTCGACCGCCGGGCGAGGCGGAAGTCACCCTTCACCGGGGCTTCGATCCGCAGCGTCTCCTCGACGAACGCCGGGATGAGCTCAGGGCGTTGGCGGAGGGTCTGCTGCAGGTCCGGACCGTCGCCGATGCGCTGCAGCGTGGCGCCGAGCAGCCGCACGGTCGTCTCCTGCCCGGCGGCGAAGAGGTTGGCGGCTACGCGGACGACGTCGATGACCTCGGGCAGCGCGCCGTCCGGGAACGTCGTGGTGGCCAGCGCAGTGAGCACGTCGTCACGCGGCTGGCGCCGGCGGTCCTCGATGTAGCCGCTGAAGCGGTCGTAGAGCCAGGCCAGAGGGCTGTGCGACAACATCTCCTTCGTGCTGCCGACTCCACCGTCCGGCCGGCGGGCCAACGCCGCTCGGAACTCGTCGTGCTCCTCCTCCGGGACGCCGAGGAGGTCGGCGATGACGAACAGCGTGAACGGGTTGGCGTAGTCGCCGATGTACTCGCACCCGCCGCCCGCGATGAACTCGTCGATCTGGCGGTCGGCGAGACGCCAGACGAATTCCTCGTTCTCCTTGAGCCGCTTGGGCGTGAGCTGCCGCAGGACCAGGTGCCGGTGATCGTCGTGCTTCGGCGGGTCCATCGTCGTGAGCTGATCGCTGAAGGGCAGCTCGTCGCGGTGCTGCTCGATCAGCTCGCTCACGTCGTCGCGACCGTCGAGGGGGACGGGAAAGCCCGGGAACGGGCCCGTGACCGAGTTGCACGACGAGAAGGTATCGGTGTCGGAGTACACGGCAAACGCCTCGTCGTACCCCGTGACCAGGTAGACGCCGTGCTGCGGCTCGCGGCGGACCGGACATTGGGCGCGCAGCCAGTCGAAGTACGGGTAGGGGTCGGCGACGAGTTGGTCGTCGCGGAAGAAGTCGATGGCGTCATAGTCGACGATGGCGTCCGTCATGCTGTCCCCTTGTGTGGTGAATGGTCCGTCACGAACGTCGCGGTGCGTTGGTGAAATCGCCACTGGTCAGCGTCGTGATGGAGGAGGTCGTGGTATCGGCCCACGAGCTGGATCGTCCAGCCCGAGTCGCCCAGCAGCACGAAGACCACGTCGCTGACCGCCGTGGCCTCGTGCTCGTTCCACTCGGCGACGACGGTGTTGAGGACGAGGTGACGCTGAGGCCGACCCGGGGTCCATCTGGCGTAGGCGTCGCGCAGGGCGTCGTGGCCCCGGTGGGTGCCCATGCCCGGGATCTCGCAGACTCCCTCGGGACAGAAAGTGGCGACGACGTCGTCGGTGCGGCCGTCGTCGAGGGCCTGGGAGTAGGCGGCGATGGTGGCACGCACGCCCTCGGCGACGTCCGCAAGGCTCATCCTGGTGGGGTCAGCTTCCCCGGACGAGGCGTTTCCCAGCACGCTCATGTTCCGCTCAGAGGCCGATGTCGACGATGGGGCGCTCGAGCGGGTTCACGTTGATCGCCCGCAGCGCCGGCAGCAGCTTCTCGTAGGGGAGGCCGGCGAGGAAGCCGTCGAGGGTTCGCTCGAAGATGGCCAGGCCTCCCTCGGCCCGCTCGGACAGGCGCATGTACTCGAACCCGCTCCCATGGAGGCCACGCTGCTGCCTCGGCAGGTTCGAGAAGTCCTGGGCGGGGATCGGCGGCCACCTCGGGTCGTCGCATTCCCAGGGATCGGGCGGCGTGGGTTTCCCCGGCTCACCACCCTCCGGGAACCGCGTGAGGGACCAGATCTCCATCAGGGTCTCCTCGGGACCCAACGGGCGGAAGCGGTAGGAGGAGGCGCTGCTGTACATGGGCAGGACGAAATAGTGCGGGAAGCAGTAGCCCATCGGCTCGTTGAGCCCTCGCGCCTCCAGATCGTTGAGGTCGGGGATGTCAGAGCCCGCGTCCCGGTGCCGGCGCACGACCGCTTCGTTGAGGGTCCGCTGCCAGGTCGCCCGTGCCAGCTGCGGATCGCTCGGCAGCTCCACGTCGCGCAGACCCTCGGCGACCCGGACGTCGTTGGCGTGGACCATCCCGGCCATGCCCTCGCTCATCGTGCGCAGATACTGCAGCTCCGCGTCCACGAAGGCACGGGCGTCGAACTCCGCACCCTTCGTCCGTCCGTACCTCATTCCGGGGATGACGAGCTCGGGATGGGTCTCCACCACGTGGTACTGCTCCATGAACGCCTCTTCGGCGAGCTTCCAGTTCACGGGGAGACGGCAGGCGTGCCACCACTCGGTCCGCAGCGCCTCCACCTTCCACGCGTCGAGGATGCTGGCGAACGGCTCGATGCACTGCCGCAGCGGCGGAGCATCGTCGTCGAGGTTGATCCATGCGCACCCGCCCCAGACCTCGCACTGCACGGACGTGAGGTTGAGATCCTGCGGCTGCAAGTTGTGCTCGGCGAAGGTCTTCGCCTGTGGGACGAACGTGTTCCGGCCGTCCGGGCCGTAGCACCAGCCATGGAACGGGCAGATGAACCCACTCTCGCAGGTCCCTCTGCCCTCGACCACCCTGACGCCACGATGGCGGCAGGTGTTCTGAAAGGCCCGCACGCCCCGGTCCTCGGTGCGCACCACGACGATCGACTGATCGAGGATCTCGTATTCGACGAAATCGTGCGGCTGCGGGATCTCCTCGAGCCGGCAGGCCATCTGCCAGACCCGTGGCCACAGCAGCTCGACCTCCATCTGGTAGAAGTCGGGATCGAAATAGCGCTCCTTGCGGGCCCGGTCCGGGAACTCCATCGCGTAGGGCACCGGCAGCGCCGACCATCTCCGATCCACGATCGCCACGCGGGCCCCTTTCCTCTTGGAATGCGCTGCGGGAAGTGTATACTGACCGCTCGACCGGTCGGTACAAGTCTGCACCGGCACTCCAACAGCGTAGGACGGACACGACGCTGGCCACGATGCTCCCCGACGGGCCCATGCCGCGGAGGCTCATGACATCCCCTGAACCCGCATCCGACCAGAGCCCGAGCGGGCTTGCCGCGGACATCGACGTGCTGGTCGTCGGTGCCGGTATCTCCGGCATCTACCAGCTCTTCCGCGCTCGCGAAGCCGGCTTCTCCGTGCGGCTGCTCGAGGCGGGCGAGGGCGTGGGGGGCACGTGGTACTGGAACCGCTACCCCGGGGCCCGGTTCGACTCCGAGAGCTACACCTACGCCTACCTGTTCTCGAAGGAGCTCTTCGAAGAGTGGGAGTGGCACGAGCACTTCGCGTCACAACCCGAGATCGAGGGGTACCTCAACCACGTGGTGGACCGCTTTGACCTTCGGCGCCACATGCGATTCGGCGCCAAGGTCACCTCGGCCACCTACGGCGAGTCGTCAGGCCGGTGGACCGTCGTCACCGGTGACGGCACCGAGTACCGGACGACGTTCTTGGTCGCTGCCACCGGCGTCCTCTCGGTGCCGTACTTCCCCGATGTGCCGGGGCGCCAGGATTTTCGCGGTGCGTCCTATCACACCGGGAGGTGGCCGACGACGCCCGTCGATTTCGCCGGCAAGCGCGTCGCCGTCGTCGGTACCGCGTCGAGTGGGGTGCAGGTGATCCCGGCCATCGCGGACGAGGTCGCCTCCCTGACGGTGTACCAACGCACCGCCAACTGGTGCACGCCGCTCAACAACGCACCGATCACGCCCGAGGAGCAGGCGCAACTCAGGGCCGGCTTCGAAGCGATGTGCGAGACGCTGAACACGTCGCCGTCCGGATTTCTCCACCCCGTGCACGATCGCCAGACCTTCGACGACGCCCAAGAGGAGCGCGCGGCCTTCTTCGAGAAGATGTGGAACAGCCCCGGGTTCTCGAAGCTCACCAGTAACTACACGGACCTGACGGTGGATCACGCGGCCAACGCGCTGTGGTGCGAGTTCATCGCCGACAAGATCCGGAGCATCGTCAAGGACCCCGAGACCGCGGAGAAGCTCATCCCCCGGGACCATCGCTTCGCCGAGAAGCGGCCTCCCTTCGTGACCGGCTACTACGAGACCTTCAACCGCCCGCATGTCTCACTGATCGACCTCACCCGGACGCCGATGGTGCGGGTCACTGAGAGCGGGATCGAGACGACGGAGGGTGTGCGGGAGTTCGACATCGTCGTGTGGGCGACCGGCTTCGACTTCGGTACCGGTGCACTCTTGCGCATGGGAATCCGGGGCCGGGACGGTTTGGCGCTCGAGGACTACTGGGCCGACGGTCCGAAGACCTTTCTCGGCGTCCAGACCGCCGGGTTCCCGAACCTCTTCTTTCCCGGTGGGCCGCATGCCGCCGCCGGGAACAACCCGCGGTACAACGGCGACCAGGTGGACTTCATCACCGAGACGCTCGTCCACGTGCGCGACCACGGCTACGACACCATCGAAGTGGACCTCGAGGCCGAAGAACGGTGGACCCAGATGGTCGATACCGGCGCAGCGCAGTCTCCCTTCGGGGAGATCAGCTACTACTTCGGCAGCAACATCCCCGGGAAGCCCCGCCGGTACCTCCTCAATTCGGGGGGCCGGCCCAAGCTCTTCAAGGAGATCCGGAGAGTCCGCGACAACGACTACCAGGCGTTCCGGCTCTCACGCTCGCCCAACCCCATGGGCGTCACCGCCTGAGCGCCCGCGGGCGCGTCCGGGTCAGACGGTCGCCACCGGTGTCAACGGAGAGCCCACCGCCCCGGGCAACCGCAGCGGAGGCGCCGTGAGCAGGAATCGGCTGCGGTCGTGCGCGCGCAGCCACGATGCCAGCTCGTGGAGGTACCACATCTCGCCGAGAGGGACCCCGAGCCGGAAGAGGCAGAGGTGGTGGATCGGGAGGAGCGAGTGCCGGCTCTGGTCGCGGTCCCGCCCCACCAGCCCTTCGACCGCGTAATTGTCCGCCACCAGCGCCGAGATCTGCGAATCGCCGATCCACTGCAGCAACGCTTCGTCCCGGGCATCGAGGTAGGTGCACATCGTGTGGATCTTCACGGGATCCGGTTCGCGGTTCCATTTGAGGACCTCCGTGGCAAAGCCCGTGTGCAGCAGGAGCATGTCACCTGGCTCCACCACGACATGGTCGGCTTCCATGATCTCCCTGAGCGTGGTGAGGTCGACCCCACGCCAGTCGTGGCCCAGGTGGTGGGCCAAGTCGACCAGGACCCCCCGACCCTGCACACCGGCGAAGGCCATGTGCTCCAAGCCGAGATGGTGCGCGAAGCAGAGGTGCTTGCCGCCGTCCCCCGCCGCGTCGGGCCTCGGTCCCGTCAGGTCGACGTCGGCGCGATAGCCGTTGTAGTAGACGGCCTCCTCGACCCCGTCGCCGTCGGCGTCGAACTCGGCCCCCACGTGCGCCAGCGAGTCCCATTGCGTCGAGTACTGCAATGAGAGGGTCACCACGTCGTCCGCCCAGACGTCGACGAAACGGGGGCCACCCTCGTCCATGGTGCTCATGTGGACGTTGTAGAAGGTACCGGGGTTGCCCCGCATGTCCTCGGTCGGCGAGAGGACGGGCGGGTGCCGGCGTTGGTTGAGGGCCGTCCCGCCGGGGTAATCGAGCGGCAGGCTCAGGCAGAAGCTCAGGCCCGCCTCGACCTCTCGCACGCCCTCGAGGACCTTCTCGGGGGTGAGGAGGTTGATGCGGCCCAGCTCGTCGTCATCGCCCCAATCGCCCCACGTCGAACCCGCCGGTCGCTGCGTCCACCGCTTCGTCATGGCCCCTTCTCCTCCTGGCCCCTGGCCCTGGCCCGCAACCCGCCGCGAGCGGGCTGTCCGCCATTGCCTGTACCGACCGGTTGGTCTACACTTGCCGCGCAGAGTACCGCGCCCGCGCCGACCCCGTCATCGAGATCTTGCGTCCCCGCGCAGGAAGGTCACAATCATGACAGAGAAGCAACTCGTCATCTCCGCCGACGGGCACATCCTCGAGCCCACCGACCTCTTCGTCACCCGCCTGCCCAAGCACCTGCGGGATCGCGGCGTCTGGGAGGACGACTTCGAGATCGAGCCGTGGGTCGAGGGCGGGGCCCGGATCTTCCGGCGACTCCACACGTCCGGGTTCGAAGGGTGGACGATCTCCCGGTACCGCCAGACGCGTGGGCGGATGCCCGAGGGTGACCCCGACGTGATCGTCGAGGACCTCGCCACCGACGGCGTCGACGTCGGGGTCATGCACCCGAACCTCTCGCTCTTCGGTCTCTACTCCGACGACCACGAGCTGTCGATGGCGCACGCCCGTGTGTACAACGACTACATCATGGAGCGGTTCACGCCCTATTTCTCACGTCTCGCCCCCACCGCCCCCGTCCCTCTCACCGACGTCGACGAGGCGGTGGCGGAGATCGAGCGGGTCGCCGCCGGCGGTTTCCGTGCCATCCTCCTGCCGGCGGTGCCGCCCAAGCCCTACTACTCCCGAGACTTCGACCCGGTTTGGGCGGCGGCACAGGCCAACGGCGTGCACGTGTTCGTCCACACCCAGACCGGCGGGGTGAAGGTCAACGACCCGGAATCCACCACGCTCAAGGTCGTCATGGAGAACGCCGCACAGGTCAACCAACCGATGACCGAGAAGGCGGCCGCGAAGCGGATGATCACGCAGTCGATCTACAGCACGATCGTCCCCCAGCAGGTCATCTGCCAGCTCATCGGTGGCGGGGTGCCCGAGCGCTACCCCGACCTCCATTTCGCGCTGATCGAGTTCAACGCGCACTGGCTCGCGTCCCTTGTCGGCAGCATGGACAAGTGCTGGGTCACCGGGATCGGCCAGGATCCCGACTGGTGGCTCGGCGTGTGGGACGACAGCCGCCCCGCGGAGGAGCAGAGCGGCATGGCGCAGCTGTTCCGGCTGAACGAGAAGTGGCCGTACCCGCTGATGCCGAGCGAATATGTCCAGCGCCAGTTCCACGTCTCGTTCCAGGATGACCCGGTGGCGGTCGCCTGCCGTCACATCACCGGTTTGACCTCCATCGTGTGGGGCAACGACTACCCGCACGCCGAGGGTACGTTCCGCGGCAGCAGGGAGCTGATGGCCCGGCTGTTCGCCGACGTCCCGGCCGACGAGCGGGCCGCCATGGTGGGCGGCACCCTCGGCGGGCTGCTCGGGTTCCACGCACCGGTGGCCGCAGCGGCGCCCCGGGCCTAGGACACCGTTCCCGGTCAGCGGCGCCAACGGGGCGGGTGGCAGTGGGCACGCACAGCTTCGAGGGACGGGTCGCGGTCGTGACCGGTGCGGGACGCGGTCTCGGCCGAGCCCATGCCCTGCTGCTGGCCGACCGGGGCGCCAGCCTGGTCGTCAACGACCTGGGCGGGTCGATGGCCGGCGTCGGCGCGGACGCCGAGGTGGCGTCCACCGTGGCGTCGGAGATCGTCAGCGCAGGCGGAGCGGCGATCGCCGATCACAGCGACGTGGCCACGGCCACCGGCGCCGAGGCGCTCATACAGGCGGCCGTCGAGCAATTCGGGCACCTCGACATCCTGGTCAACAACGCGGGCATCATGCGATGGGCCGGCCCTCCCGACGCCGACGAGAGCAACCTGGCCAGCCACCTCGCCGTCCATGTCGCCGGGTCGTTCAACACCACCCGAGCCGCATGGCCGCACATGGTCGACCAGGGCTACGGCCGCATCGTCATGACCACCTCCACCGGTGTGTTCGGCCTGCCCGCCAACCTCTCCTACGCGACGGCCAAGGGCGCCGTGATCGGAATGACGCGCAGCCTCGCGGTGGCCGGCGCCGCTCAGGGCATCAAGGTCAACCTGATCGCACCGGCGGCCTACACGCGGATGGCCGGCCAGCCCGTCACCGATGACGCCGCCACCGGCGGTGCAGCCATCTCGACCCAGATGTCGCCGGAACTGGTGGCACCGATGGCCGCCTTCCTGGCTCACGAGGACTGCCCGGTCAGCGGTGAGATCTATGCTGCCGGCGCCGGTCGTTTCGCGCGCATCTTCATCGCCTCGACCGAGGGGTACGTCCACACGTCGCCGCCGCCGACGATCGAGGACGTCGCCCAGAATTGGGCAAGCATCAACGAGGAGCGGGGGTACTACGTCCCGGCCGATCTCCCGGCCTGGTCGGCCGCCTTCATGGCGCACCTGTTCCCCCCGGGCGGAGCGTCCGCTGCCTCGTAACCGACCGATCGCCCGTTCCGGGACGTTCGCTGCTGTGGCGCGGGGCGAGGGGCCCGTCCCGGGGTGGGGCGAGGCGGGACCGGGCGACCCGTCGTGCCATCTGGATCGAGCGGCTCACTAGGGTCGGGCTATGGACCTCTCGCTCAACGAATCGGAACGGGATCTCGTCGACCTCTGCCGCGACTTCGCCCAGAAGGAGATCGCGCCACGCGCGCCCCTGGCGTGGGAGGAAGCTCGGTGCCCGACCGATCTGCTCCGCGAGATGGGCGAGCTCGGACTTCTCGGCATGCTCGTCCCGGAGGAGTGGGGCGGGATCGGCATGTCGACCATCGGCTTCGTCGCCGCCATGGAGCAGATCGGCCTGGCGGACCAGTCGGTGGCCGCCGCCTGGCAGGCCCACGTGACGATCGGCTCGTTGCCGCTGTACCTGTTCGGCAGCGACGCGCAGCGAGAGCGCTGGCTCCGGCCGCTCGCCGAGGGACGGGCGCTGGGCGCGTTCGGGCTCACCGAGCCCGATGCCGGCTCCGACGCCCGTGGCATCCGCACCCGGGCCGAACGACGGGACGGAGGCTGGCTGATCAATGGACGGAAGACGTTCATCTCCAACGCCGGGACGGACATGTCGTTCGGGGTCACGCTGCTGGCGCGCGTCGAACCGGCCGACGGTCAGGAACACAGGTTTGGGAGTTTCGTCGTCGAGAAGGACACCACTGGGTTCACCATGGGTCCGAAGATGCGGGGGATCGGTTGGCGCGGCCTCGATACGCGAGAGCTCTACCTCGACGACGTCTGGGTTCCCGACGAACACCTGCTCGGCGATCCGAATCTGGGACTGAGCCAGTTCCTGCGCACGCTCGAGGTCGGACGCATCTCGATCGCGGCGTTGTCGCTGAGCCTGACCCAGGCCGTGCTGGACCTGGCGACCGCCCATGCGCGCGAGCGGGTGCAGTTCGGTCAGCCCATCTCGAAGTTCCAGGCCGTGCAGTTCAAGCTGGCCGACATCGCCACCGAGCTCGAGTCAGCCCGCTGGCTCACGTACCGCGCCGCCTACCTGCGCGACACCGGCCAGGCCTTCCAGAAGGAGGCGGCGATGGCCAAGCTGAAGGCCAGTCGCGTGGCCACCTGGGCGGCGTCGGAGGCCGTCCAGATCCACGGCGGCCTCGGGTACATGCTCGAGACACCGGTGGCTCGTTTCTATTGCGACGCGAAGGTGCTCGAGATCGGTGAAGGGACCAACGAGATCCAGCACTTGGTGATCGCGCGCGCGTTGGGTTGTTGAGCTACACGGCAACGAGGCGCCGGATGGCGTCGGCGATGGCGTCGCGATCGGGGAGCCAGGCCCGCTCGAGGTCAGGCGCGTACGGAGGCGGGGTGGCGACGGCGCCGATCCGCTCGATCGGCGCGTCGAGATCCCAGAACCCCTCGCGCGCCACGGTGGCCGCGATTTCCGCACCGATGCCGAACGGGACGACCGCCTCGTGGGCGATGAGGAGCCGGCTCGTCTTGTGCACGGAGTCGAGGATCGGCGCAACGTCGAGGGGGGCCACGGTCCTCAGGTCGATCACCTCGACGGAGACGCCCTCGTGGGCCACCCGCTCGGCGGCGGCGATCGCCTCGTGGACCATCCGGGAGCATGACACGACGGTCGCGTCGGTTCCGGCCCGCACGATGGCGGACGATCCGATCGGGAGGATGTAGTCGGACGGCGGTTGCGGGCCCTTCATGCCGTACAGCAGCCGGTTCTCGATGAAGACCACAGGGTTCGGGTCCTGGATGGCGGCACGGAGCAGGCCGTACGTGTCGGCGGGCGTCGACGGCATGACGACGCTCAGCCCGGGGATGTGCGCCAGCAGGGCTTCGAGGCTCTGCGAGTGCTGGCTTCCCGAGGAGCGGCCGGCGCCGAACTGGGTGCGCACGGTGAGCGCCATCTCGGCGGCCCCGCCGGTCATGAAGGGGAGCTTCGCCGCCTGGTTGAGCAGCTGGTCGAAGCAGACACCGAGGAAGTCGAGGTACATCAGCTCGACCACCGGGCGCATCCCGGCCATGGCCGCACCCACACCGAGGCCGACGATTGCCGTCTCGGAGATCGGGGTGTCGCGCACGCGTGTCCCGAACCGATCGGCGAGTCCTCGGGTCAGGCCGAACACGTTGCCTCCCGCACCGACGTCGACGCCCGCCACGAACACCCGGTCGTCCTCGGTGAGCTCGATTTCGAGGGCGGCCCGGATGGCGTCCATGGTGCGGAACTTCGGCGCATCCTCACCTGGCGGTGGCGGCTCTGCTCGCGCCGCTCTCACATGGACGACGAAGTCGGTCAAACTGTCCGCCGCCGGGCCGGTGAACCGGCGGGCGGCCTCGACCGCCTCGTCGAGGTCGTGGGTCACCGCGGACTCGAGCGCCTTGATCTCGTCGTCGCCCACACCGGCTCCCCGAAGTCGGTTCTCGTGCGCGAGCAGCGGGTCACTTGCCTCCCACGCACGGAGTTCGTCCGGTGATCGGTAGCGCTGGGGGTCGCCTTCGTAGTGGCCGTGCCAGCGGTAGGTGGTGGCCTCGACCACGGCCGGGCCGCCTCCGGAGCGGGCGTCGCGGACCACGTCGTCCATCACCGCGGCCATGGCCACGACGTCATTGCCGTCGACGGCGGCGTAGCGGATCCCGTAGCCGGCGGCCCGTCGCTCGAGCGAGGCCGCATGCTGCGTCGACGCCGGGGAGAACTCGGCGTAGCCGTTGTTCTCGCAGACGAACACCACCGGCAACACCCACACGGCGGCGAGATTCAGCGCCTCATGGAATGCCCCCTGGGCCGACGCACCGTCGCCGAAGAACGCCACGGCGACGCCGCCATCGGCTCGGAGCTGCGCCGCCGCCGCCGCTCCCACCGCAATGGGAAGGCCCGCCGCCACGATCCCGTTCGCACCGAAGATCCCGAGCTTCGGGTCGGCGATGTGCATCGAACCCCCCCGGCCGCGGTTGGTGCCCTGGTCCCTGCCCATCAACTCGGCGAACATACCGCGCGGGTCGAGACCCTTGGCCAGGCAGTGGCCGTGGCCGCGGTGGGTGGAGGTGATGGCGTCCGCCGGGCGCAGGGGCCAGCACGCGCCGACCGCAGTGGCTTCCTGTCCGATCGAGAGATGCACGAAACCGGGGATCTCACCGTCGCGATAGAGCGCGGCCACCCGTGTCTCGAAACCGCGTATCAACAGCATCCTCCGGTGCATCTCCACGAGGTCGTCCATGGAGACGGTGGATGGTGTGGACG
>JBKQIP010000237.1:0-7800 GCA_052148295.1 Acidimicrobiales bacterium | reverse complement strand
GTTCGGCGGCCGGAGGGTCGGGCAGGAAGGTGACGGTACGCGTACCCTCGCGGCCCCCCTTGGTGAAGTTGCGATTGGACGTCAGATCGTCGAGTGAAATCACGAACCCTCTCCCAGTGGCGCCATGCCTTCGACGACCGGGACCAAGCCCGTGGTCACAACAGCACCTCAGGCTCGCGACGGAGCAGCTGGCGAACGGCCCCGGCGAAGTAGACAGCCGAGCCGCGCTCGATCAGTGACGCTTTGATCCCGGGGATCACGTAGCGAGGGATCGACAAGGGCGTCAGTCCCGTCACGAGCACGTCGTAGGCCAGGCGGCAGGCGCGATCCAGGGCGGCGGCCCGAAAGGCGGCCTCTTCATTGGTCGATCCGGTCACGATGGCGCCATGATTCCCGAGGATGACCACGTTGGCCGTTCCGATCCGGTCCGCCAATTCGGCGCCCAATGCCCCCGAGTCGATCTCGCCTCCGTACTCGCTGATGAGCACCATTTCCTCGTCGTACATGGTGCCGGTCTGGTGCAAGAGCTCCGGCAGGCGTCCGAGGGATGCCATGACGCAGACGGAGTACGGATGGTTGTGGATCACCACCCGGGCGTCACGGCGCCGGCGGTGCAACTCGGTGTGGATGTGGATGGCAGGCGTCACATCCCATTTGCCCGCTACCACGTTGGCATCCATGTCCACGGTGCACAGGTCGGACGCCACGATCTCGTCCCACCAGAGACCCCACGGATTGACCAGCAGGGTGTCCTGGCCGTCACGTTGCCAGGTGATATGACCAGCAATGTGCTCGGAGAATCCCTCGTGAGCGAGGATGCGGAACGTGCAAGCCATTTTCTGCTCGTCGCTCAACTCGGTGCCAATCGGCGGCACGATCGAAGGCGCCCAGACCGCCAAGCCACCTTGGCGCTCGTTCTCGGTCGGCAGAACGCTCTTGGCTCCCCGCACACGCTCATTATTAGGAGAATCGATGGGGGAGTCAATCCGGGCGACGGTCGAGGGCGACCAGACACCTGTCCTCGCCTTACAGCCGTATGTGGCCGCCGCTCAAGCACTGGCCGTATCCGGTCGGGCGAAGCGGCCTCAATGGCGAAGCAGGCCTCAAAGGCGATGGCTGGAGGTTTGCCCGATCGATCTCCCAGGCGCCTGTTCTCGATTTTCACCAGAGCCTATGAAAGGGACGCGCCGATTGCGTGGTGAGGGCTGTCAGCAAATGACGCTTGAGAAAAGGGGTCGGCGCGGTCGCCCCTGTCGACGCGATGCGCATCGGTCAGGACGGGACGTAGCCTTTGGGCAGAGGAAGGGGGATGTCCTCGTAGGTGACGATCCCCGGGGGCGCGGCCACGACGGCTGGGATGGCGTTGATGACGGGCAGCGCCGTGAGAATGTGGCCGAGCACCATGAACTCCTCCATGGTCGTCGCCTCGAAGTAGGGCGGCGGCAGGATGTCGATCTTCGTGGTGATCGTCGGCCGGCCCTGAATCTCGATCGTCCATCCCATGCCAACGTCCCAGTCCGGCTCAAGGGCGTCGCCCTTTCGCCACCGTGCGCGCATCTCGACGATGTTCTTGCCGCCGATCTTTCCGAGCCAGTGGATCGTCACACCCGCGACGGTGTCCTTGGGCAGTGTCCACGATCCGAGGTCGAGCTCCTGGGTGGTCCTGGCGTACTCGGCCTCGCAGACGATCTCGTCGAAGACGACCCCCAGAGCGTCACCCACCAGGGCGACCGCCTCGCTGAAGACCACCGTCGCTGCCGCGGTCATCTCGGGCAGGGCAGGGTCGTCGAGCGGCCGGCCGAAGCCGACGGGGATTTCGGTAGGCGGCGAGTCGTACGCGGTGGTGTCGGCCTCTTCGCTGATCAGCACGTGATCGATCCGATCCGAGCCGTTGGCCAACGCCACAGCGATGAGCTCGACGTAGCCCGGGCTCACGCCGCTGCCGAACATCGAGCTGCCGCCCCTCGCGCAGGCACCGAGGATCCGTTGCCGTCCGTCGTCGGGATAGGACTGGCCGTTGATAAAGGCCGCCGTGGCAACGATGTTGGCACCGGACTCGAGGATGCGGACCATTTCGTCCACGTTGAACCACATCGGGTTGTAGATGACGCAATCCGGCTGGAGGGCCAGCAGGGCGTCGACGTCGTTCGTCGCCGTGAGTCCCATCGCCGGGAGGCCGCACAGCTCACCGATGTCCTTGCCGGACTTGTCTTCCGACCAGGCGTAGCAACCGACCAGCTCGAGATCCGGGCGCTTCATCACCGCCTCGACCGACTGCTTGCCGACGTTGCCCGTTGTCCACTGCACAATGCGAATCGTCACCGCTACCTCCCCCTTCTCGATTTCGCACACACTGTCTCACGGTTGAGGACTCTTCGGATCTGAAGGGTTTCCAGGCAGGGATGATGGGGCAGCTGGGTCCACGCTGACGCTTTCCTCTACCTGCCCACATGGATGGGCACAAGGAGAGTGACCCCGATCGCATCGCCGCGTTGATGGTCGGCTTCCCCGATGCCCACGTGCTCAGCGTCGAAGAGGATGAGGACGGGCTCTGGGTCGAGATCGAGACCCGCGACGATGTCGCGCCGTGCCCGGCTTGTGGCACCAATGCAACCTCAGAGGAGCCGCGCTGGGTTGATCGGGAGGGTCTGCCGAGCTTCGGGTGATCGCTGGATCTGTCGTGGAGGTTGCGCCGCTGGCGGTGCCCCAATGCAGCGTGCTCGACCGGATCGTGGCTCGAGGAGGTCCCCGGAGCGAGCAAGGGGCCCGGGGTCAGCGAGGGTAGCCGTCTCGAGCAGTGACCAGTCGGGCCTTCCAGCGCGGCGGTGTGTCGAGCAGGAAGGGATGAATCGAGACCAGTGCGTGATCCAGGTCCGAACGACAAGAGGTTCAGCCGACCGTAGCTTTCGGCTCGAGCTTGTTCGCGGCGGAGTTCCATTCGTAGATGAACACCGGTCCGTCGCCGTCGCGGTGGCCCGGCCCGAAATCGTAATGCCCACCCCCACCGGGAAGCGTGACGTGCGTCAGGGATTCCCCACCCCGGTTGAAGGTGGCGTTGTTCAGCGTCTTGCCGGCCGCTTTGACGATGTCCTCGAAGAGCGCGAGCTGCTGGCACGCGGACTCGGGCGCATTCCACGTGATCGGAGTGGACGCAGTTGCTGTGACAGGATCGTTGATCACCGCCTTCGGCTCGGCAGCGTGGATAGTGGCGACGCAACGCCGCATCGCCGGGTCATTCCACTCCACCGCTGGTGGAGGGGTGCCGCCGGCGGTCAACGCGCCATTGAGCTCGGCGTCGCTGTAGTTGCCCTTGCTGGAGACGACGGTGTAGAGGTCGGAGTAGTCCGGCACGATCAGTCTCGGCAGGTAGTTGCTCTGGTTGGCCTTGAGTGCCTCCGTCCAACTGACGCCTGCGTCCCCGACCGCGATGACGACGTTCGCGCCGGCATCCTTGAACTTGAGGGCGATGAGGGAATACTCCGAATTCGTTGCCGTCTGGTCGTTGTCAGGGACACTGTTGGTGGCGGTCTGGACGACGTCCACCCCCAGCTTGTGCAGGACGGGGAGCACGAGATCGACCTCAGCTTTATCCGACGTGTCTCCTACCACTGCGACCTTCTTCTTGGCGAAGACCCCCTCATGATCGAAGGCCGCCATCTCCTTGGGGATGAGGTCGTTGTCAGAGACGATGTTGTTGAACCACGGAGCCTTGGCCTGCGCCGACTCCGCATTGCTCAGCGTTGCACCGATGATCGGCGTGTCGTGCGTGTCGATGTAGCAGGCCGTGTCGGCGGGCTGGAAAAACCCGATGACGGCAAACACTTTGTCGTTCTCGGTGAGTGTTGTGCATGCGGTGGCTGCGGGTGAGGTCCCGATGGGATTGATCGGTTCGAACACCGGCACGATCTTGCGGCCGTTGATCCCGCCCTCGGCGTTGATCTGATCGATCAGCGTGGTGTAGGCGACCGGGTAGTCGCCGGGGTCGATGTTGACGACATCCCGGATAGCCGCCGCATCGAGATAGGTGATCCCGAGTTTGATGCTCGTCGAGGTGACCCCCTGTCCTGACTGGCCATCGGCCGCCCCGCTCGCGATCCCGGGACCCATGAGGCCGAGGCCGGTGATCGCCATCACAGTGGCAACCATCGCCAGGAACCTTCTGTGCATGTCGTGGTGTCCTTTCCGTGCATCCACCGCGTCACCTGGTGGGAGTCGACCCTCCAAAGTCCGAACGTGCTGTCGACCGACGTCCGTGCCCCATGCTTCGTTAGGCCACGCCAGCGCAGCAGACCGCCCCCGCACGCTGACGCGGCCCCTCCCGTATGCTCCCCAGTACCGCCGCTCACCACGCCTTCCGGCATGCGACCCGAGGACGCGGTCGCCGGCGAGCGACCAAACCGTAACCCCATCACTTACTCGTGTCAATATAGCGGTGTCAACAGAGTGCTGCGCCGCGTGATGGACGGCGGACTGGAGAGGAGGAAGCAGTGGCACCCAAGCGTCGCCCGACCAGCCACGACGTGGCTCGCGTCGCGGGAGTGTCTCGGGCGACGGTGAGCTACGTGCTCAACGACGTGACCCGGCAGCGGATCTCGCCGCAAGTGCGGCAACGAGTCTGGAAGGCCGTCGAGGAGCTGCACTACACCCCCCACCACCACGCCCGAATGTTGAAGACGAAGGAGACCGACATCGTTCTCATCGTTATGGTGGGTGCCACGCCGGGTCCCGTGCTGACCCAGGTGACCGACAATCTCACCCGGCGGGTGGCGGCGGCGGGCTACACGCCGCTGATCGACTACACAGGTGCACCCTCCCCCACCGCCTTCACGCGCGCCTGCGAACGCATGCAGCCAGTGGCTGTCGTCGCGCCAGGTGCGCTGCTTTCGCCGAGGATCGTCAAGACGCTGGAGCTGAACGGCACCCGTTGCGTGCTCGCCGTCGGAGATGGCCCGGGGAAGTCAATCGCGCGCCTGCGATACTCTGAGGAGTCGGTCGGGGAGGCTGCCGCCACCTTCTTGATCGAGCGAGGGCGCAAGCGTGTGCTGGCCGTCATGCCGGACGACCCGCGACTGGCCGATATCGCCGCCAGCCGTCTGGGCGGGCTCCGCCGTGTGCTCGATGGGCGGCGGCTGCGCTCGGTCACGGTGCCGATGGACCTCGACGCGGCACGAGACCTGATCCTCTCCAAAGTGCACGAGAACCCCGCCATCGACGCCGCGTTCGTCTACAACGACGAGTACGCCATGATCGTGCTGCACGTGCTGCGAGACGCCGGCATTGCCGTGCCCGACGACATCGCCGTGATGGGGTGCGACAACCTCCACTTCGCGGCGCTCACGCAGCCGTCCTTGACGACGATCGACCTCGGGGACCTCGGCGGCCAAATCGCCGATTTTCTCCTCGGCATGCTGGAAGGTCGACGGCGTTCCGCCGGGACGATGGGCACGGCGACGGTCATACCGCGCGAATCCGCATAAGTTCGGAAGGTACCGGGACGACGCTCCACGCCAGCGACAGGACTTCGCAGTCCACCGGTTCATCCTATTGACACGTGTAAGTCCGACACCTAACATCTCTTGGCTCTCGGCCATGACAACGCTCTAGCGTTCCGGGTAGTCGCGTCAGAACGGGATACGGACGCACCAACGGGTTCGCGAGCACGTCGGCAGACAGATCGAAAGAACGTGGAGGGAGACGATGGAAACCGTCGTCAGCACTGAGCAGGGGAGGGTCCTAGGAGCGGTCGAGAAGCGTACCGTCGCGTTCCTCGGGATCCCGTACGCCGCGCCCCCGGTCGGCGAGGCCCGGTTCGCACCACCGGCACCTCCCGAGCGCTGGGAGGGGACCCGCGACGCCCTGGTCTATGGCGCCACGGCCCTCCAACCCCACCAGGAGTTCACCCTGATCCCAGAGCCCCTGGTTCAGGGGGACAACTGCCTCAACCTCAACGTGTTCACACCGGACCCGGGCACGTCGGGTCTGCCTGTGCTCGTGTGGATCCACGGTGGGGGCTTCTTCGCCGGTTGCAACGCCAGTCCCTGGTACCGGGGGGAGCATTTCGCCCGCGACGGTGTGGTGCTGGTGAGCATCAACTACCGGCTCGGCATCGAGGGCTTCCTTGCCGTCGAAGACGGAGGCGCCAACCGAGGCGTCCTCGACTGGCTGGCCGCCTTGGAGTGGGTGCAGCACAACATCGAGGCGTTCGGGGGCGACCCATTGAGGGTGACCGTCGCGGGACAGTCCGCCGGAGGTGTAGCCGCCGCGCTGCTCCTCTCCATGCCCCGAGCACGCGGCCTGCTGCGCCGCGCCATCTGCATGAGCGGGCCGGTGGCGTTGGTGGGGACGGCCGAGCAGGGGCACGAGACCGCCCGCGCCGCGGGCGAGGAGCTTGGGACGCGGCTCACCCGGAGCGCTCTCAGTCAAGTTCCGCCCGATCGGCTGCTCGAAACCCAGGCGCGCCTGATGCCATTGGGCCCTGGTGGCACACCCGATCTCCAGGCGTTTGGGAGAAGCGGGCCGGGAATGCTGCCGTTGGCCCCCTGTGTCGACGGTGACATCGTGCCCTGCGCCCCGCTCGAGGCCGTGCGTACTGGCTCGGGAGCCTCGTGTGACCTTTTGGCTGGCACGACGACCGAGGAGTTCAACATGGTGTTTGCCCTCTTGGGTGGCGACACCGACGACAATGCGGTCGATAGAGCGTTGCTGGAGACGGGACTGTCTGCCCAGGACGCGCGGGCCTACCGGGACTCCTTGCCGGGCAAAGCCGGCGCGGAGATCTTGGGACAGGCCCTGACCGACCGGATGTTTCGGGTGCCCACCGAAGATCTGTGCGACGCGCGGACCGGTGCCGACGGCCGCACCTACCTCTACCAGTCGGCTTGGCGCTCACCGGCCATGGGTGGCGTGTTGGGTGCCGCACATTGCGTCGATATCCCTTTCGCCTTCGACAACCTCGACGCGCCGGGCGTGGAGGTCGCCCTGGGGCCGGAGCCACCCCAGGGACTGGCGGACCAGATGCATCGAGCCTGGGTGGGCTTCGTCAGCCACGGAGATCCCGGCTGGCCCTCCTTCGGGTTCGACACACGGCCCGCCCTGGTCTTCGACGGCGAGAGCGCGGTGGTAAACGACTCGCTGCGCCTTCCGCGTTCCCTGTGGGGAGCTGCCTAAATGGTGGCGGCGGAGACCACCGACCGCTTCGCCGGTATGTCCGGTACCAAGAAGACCGAGACCGAGACTGCCTTCGCTGAGTTGCTGGCCACGGTCGTGTCAACCCAGGCGCGCATGGTCGAGCAGCTCGGCGACGACGAGACGACGCTGCTCGAGGCGCACAAGTGGATCCTCTCTATCCTTCAGGTTGCGGCCGAGGTGCACCTCTGGGCGGATACCGCCCGGCCGCGCTTCGTCGAAATCGTCGGCCCCTACAAGAAGTGGGGTGGCGACAACGCGGACGCCTTCTACTGCTTTGCGCCAATTGACCCGGCGCGCACGTATCGGGTCACCGTGGAACCCGGCGAGGCGGCCTACCTCTCACTCACCGTCTACGGCGGCCCGAACGACGGCCGGTACTCCGAACGCATCGTGGGTGTCGTCAACAGCCACCACGCCGACTGGGATCAAAACGGAACTTTCCGCGTCGTCCTATCGCCCGATCCACCGCCCGAGGCCGGTGTGTCGTGGATCAAGCTCGAGCCCGACGCCGTAGCGGCCATTACGCGCGACTACCTGGTGGACCCGGTGGGAGGACGGCGCGCGAGGTGGCACATCGAAGCCGAGGATCCACCCGATACCTTCCGAGAGGAC
>JBKQIP010000236.1:0-37676 GCA_052148295.1 Acidimicrobiales bacterium | reverse complement strand
TTCACCACCCACTGCTCGCCGGCCACTGAGAGCCCGAGGCTGTCGCGCATCTGGGGCAGGGCGACGTTCACGATCGCCACGTCAAGGACCACCATGAACTGGGCGATGCAGCAGATGACCAGGATTGCCCTGGTCGGGAGTCGGTGGTCGGTCATGCGCTGATACACGGCTCAGCTCCTTGGGATTGCGATTTACTCTTAAGGTTAAGATATTAGATCTTGAGAGATTAGTCAAGTCTCTGAACGTTGAAGGAAGTACGGTTTGTTTGTGCCCGCTGAAGAGCCGGAGGACGACATCGACCGGGTGATCGGGTTCTGGAAGGAAGAGAACCCCCAGCTCGACTGCACGACCAAGGCGGTCGCCATGCGCCTGCGCCGCGCCTCGCAGCACCTGGAACGGGTGGTCCGTTCCAACCTCGCCGACAGTGGTGTCGACGAGTACTGGGAGATCGAGGTGCTCCTGACCCTCCGTCGCGCCCCTGACCACCGAGCCAACGCCGGTGAGCTCGGACGCGAGTGCCAGGTGACGTCGGGAGCCATCACCAACCGCATCAGCCGGCTGGAGAAGCGGGGCTGGGTACGTCGGGACGTCGACCCCGACGACCGACGCCAGGTGCTGGTCAGCCTCACGACGGCCGGCCTCGCTCAGGCCGATCACATCATTGCCATGAAGACGCAGGCCGAACGGTGGGCCTTCGACGGCGTTGACCGCGAACTCCTCGAGCGAGTCGCCCGGGACCTCCGGATGCTCGTACTCGCCTTCGAGAGACAGAGCGGTCAAGTCGACGACGCCACCGCCCTGTCCAGCTGACGCCTCCGGACGCCCGACCAAGGAGACGCTCGGGGCCTCAGAGGGGAATGAACTTGCGGGCGATGCAGGCTCGGAACACGTGGCGTCGCCCGACGCTCACATGATCTCGACGATCATCGTCTCGGATTCGGCTTCGAACGAGTCGTCGGCGACCGGGGGAATCCCTGGTTCTGCGCTGGGTCTCCCGAGGATGAGGAATCCGAGGGCGATCGCCAGCAGAACACTGGCCAGGGCGACCACGAAGGCCAGATGGTACCCCCCATCGAGAGCATCGACGGCTGCATCTCCCGAGGCGAGCAGCGAGGCCGTGTGGCCGGCCGACACGGCCCCGAGGATGGCGACCGAGAGCGCTCCCGACACCTGCTGGGAGACATTGACGATGCCCGAACCGACACCCGCATCCTTGGCGGGCACCCCGGCCAGGGCGATCGTCAGCAGGGGCGTGAACGCCGTTGCCGCCCCGAAACCGATCAGCAGCACCGCGGCGAAGATCTGGGGGAAGTAGGCCGTATCGGGTCCGGAGCCGACGAACAGTGCCAGCCCGACGGCCACGACCGCCAGCCCCACGAGCGCCGTCGTCTTGGGCCCGAGTCTGCCCATGATGCGGACGGTGAGCCCGGCGGACATCACGGCCACCATGAGCGTCTGGGGGAGGAAGGCCAGCCCGGTGACGATGGGGTCGAAGCCCAGGACGTGCTGGAAATAGAGCACACCGATGAAGAACGTGCTGTACATACCGACGACCATCAGACCTCGGACCAGACTCGAAGTCAGGAGACCCGGCGACTTCATGACGTTCAGCGGCATCATCGGATGGGTCAGGCGACTCTCGAGCAGGACGAATCCGGCGAGCACGACGACTGCTCCCGCGCCGAACGCCAGGGTGTGGGGCGAGCGCCACCCGTACTGGCTCGAACTGACGATCGCATAGACCGCGAGCATCAGTCCCCCGGTGCTCAGCACGGCGCCGCCGACGTCGAGCCCCGCCCGAATCCCGAGTCCGGCATTGTCGTCGATCAGCACGGTTCCTATGACGAAGGTGGCAATGCCGATGGGAATGTTGATGAAGAAGATCCAGTGCCAGCTCAGCGCCTGGGTCACCAATCCTCCGACCAGCAGGCCCAGCGACCCGCCACCCACGGCCACAATGATGTACGAGCTCATCGCCTTGGCCCGTTCCGCAGGGACGGGGAAGTCGGCGACGATGATCGCCAGGATCACGGACGACGACAGAGCAGCCCCCAGCCCCTGGGCGAACCTGGCTCCGATGAGGAGGGCCTGGGTGTCGGCGGCACCACAGGCAGCCGAAGCCAGCGTGAACAGCGCCAGCCCAACCAGGAAGACCTTCTTCCGACCGATGAGGTCGCCCAGCCGACCAGCCAGCAAGAGGGCCCCGGCAAAGGTGATCAAGTAGGCGTCGATCACCCAGGCGAGTGACGCCTGGGTGAAGTGCAGGTCGTGCTGGATGGTGGGCAGCGCCACGTTCACGATCGTCTGGTCGAGCGTGTTCATCAACATGGCGAAGCAGACGACGATCAGGGCGACCCAACGGCGACGTTCGTGGACGAAGCCGCGGATGGACGGCATAGGAGCTTCCTCGGTCTTCTCTCGGGGCACGGGTTCCCTCTGACAACGTAGTGGTCGTGAGGTGTGCAGCGGCCCGACCATCGGCCTTGGGTGCCTCGTTTCTCCGTCCGCGTGGTCCCCGAAGCGCCCGCGGTCGAACATCGCTGCGGTTAGAGCCCGGCCACCTCGGCGAACACCCGCAATTCGCGTTCGATGTCAGGGCCGCTCGGGGCGAAGATGATCTCGGTGCTCCCCGCCGCCTCGGATTCATTGAGCTTGGTTCGGATGCCGTCCGCTTCGGCCACCCACCCCAGCCCCACGATGCCGTCTCCCGCAGCGTCAACCAGGATCCGGTCCAGATCGGTCACGGTCGTGGCGTGTCCCTCGTGCACGGCGAGGTGCCGTTCGGCTTCGGGGCGGCTGGACTCGAGTTCGACCCGCCACGGCGCGCCGGCGGGAAATTCGTCCACTGCCGTGGGGAGTGATTCCCAGGCCCCGTGGGCCAAGATGGCATACCAGGGTCCAGCGGACTCCCTGACCCGGGGCGACGTGAGGGACTCGCCCGGATCGAGCACGGTGCCCACCACCAGCTGCGCGCTCCACTCGTAACCCCCGAGGCCGAAGCCCACCGTCATGATGCCGTCCGCGACTTCGTGGGTCAGAGCCTGTCCTCTGGGACCAAGGGCACTGAGCAGAATCGGGACGTCGATGGGTCGTTCCGGGGCGTATCCCGGGAGCTGGCACATCTGCACCTTTTCACCGTCGACGTCGACCACCTCGCCCCGCAGCAGACCGCGCAGCTGGCGCAGGTAGTCCCCGGTCGCCTTGAGGCTGAGGGCGTCCTTGCCCAGGGTCCAGCGTGCCGTGGCGCCGGTGCCGAACCCGCAGGCCAGACGGCCGGGCGCGGCACCCTCGATACTGGCGATCGCTGCTGCTGTGGCCACCACGTGGCGCAGGCTGGGCACCAGGACAGCCGTCCCCAGGCCGACGCGGTCGGTGTGTTCGGCGACGCGGGCCAGCGACACCCAGATGTCCAGATAGATCGCCGGCGAGTCGTAGAGCCAGACCCGGTCGTAGCCGAGTGACTCGGCCAGTTGGGCGTGCTCCACGACGGCCAGAGCCGGTGCCAGCCCACACGAAATCTTCATGGCTTTTCCCCGCATCCGCTGAGGCCACCCGGTCGTGCGGCGTGGACCGAGCCAACTCTATAGGGGGCGACGCGCACCTCTACCGGCCCAGGGCGTCCCTGCTCCGCTCGAGTTCGTCCGGGTCGGCCGAGGTGGGCACGAGGAACAGCTCATCGCACCCGGCCGCGCGGGCGCCATCGACTGCCTCCCGCAAGGCCCGGGGCGTGTGCGCCGTGGCTGACGCAGCAAACTGGCGAGCGAAGGATTCACCGAAGATCTTCATGTAGTCGAAGACGTAGCGGCTGAGCTGGTCCTTGGATTCCGGCCCCAGGGCGTACCAGAGACTGGCCGAAAAGTGGGGCAGGTCGGCGCGTCCTGCTGCGTGCCAGGCGGCCACGACCTTGTCGCGCTGGGCCCGGAGCGCGATGACATCGACGGCGACGGTGGCGGAGCCGTCATCGACGCCGCTGGCCCACCGTGCCGCCCGGGCCAGCGCCTTGGGCCCCATCACCCCGGCCACGAGGGGCGGACCGCCGGCCTGGACCGGGGGCGGCCCGACCGGGGACGCCCCGACGAAGGGCGGCTCCCCCGACCAGATGCGACGCATTTCATGGACCTGGTCGTCCATGCGCTGCCAGCGGTGTGAAAAGTCCACTCCCAGGGCCCGGTAATCCTGCTCGCGGCCACCGACGCCGACACCGACGGTCAGGCGCCCCTCGCTGAGCCGGTCGACGGTCGCCATATCCTTGGCCACCTGCACCGCGTTGTGAGCGGGGAGCACGATGATGGTGGACCACAAGCGGACCCTCCCGGTCAGCGCGGCGGCCGCGGCCAGCTGCACCGTGAGGGAATGGCTGGTAAAGGTCACCCGCTCGGGGACGGCCAGACTCGACCACGGACCGTCGTCGATCGCCTGGCACCAGGCCACCATCTCGTGGCGGCCGTGGGGGAGCATGGTGGGGAGAGTCATGGCGAGTTCCATGGGCCTCCATGATGGCCGTTGGGAGCCGCCCGCGTCGGAGCTGACCGGGCTTGATCTAGGAAGAGGCCTCCCCGTGATCCGATCCCGCCAGCGTTCCGCACCGCTGTGATGTGCTTTCCGGGGTACGTCTTGAGGGTCGCCGGGCCGTCGTCACGGGCGCCACGAGTGGCATCGGTATGGAAACGGCGCGGGCACTGCCGGCGGTGGGCGCTCGGGTGACGGTAACTGCTCGCTCTGCGGCGGACCACCATTCACCACCGAGCCCGCGTCAACCGGGCCTTCACTCCGTGAGCGCGAGAGTGCTGGTCAACCAGTCGAACACCACTTCTTCGAAGAGGGTCGCGCCCAGTCCTTCGCAGTGGCCGCCGGCACCCTCGGCCTCCGTGAACCGCTTGAGCTCCTTGCGTCCTTTCAGAGCGTCGAAGAGCACGCCGCTCTGGGACGCAAAGTCACCCTCACCTTCGGTGATCAGCACCGGGCAGGTGATCTGCTCCGCCCGGCCTTCGAGCGAGTACCGCGGCTGCATCCGAAGGAATTCGCCGAGCGTGGCGGCCCCCATGGTCGCCATCCGAGCGCCGTACCACTCCCGGCCGTGCGGGTCGCTCCGCAGCGTCTCGAGCTCGGCGTCCACCTCGGGATCAGCGTCGAGGATCCTCTGCCAGTAGGTCTCGTCGAAGAGCCGGCCCACCATCCGTGACACGAAGTCGTACTGCCCTGGGTCGCAGACGAGAGCGGCCACGCGCGGTTCTCCGCTCACGCCCCGAGGCGCCAGATAGCCTCCAAAGCTTCGGCCGATGACCGCCATCCTCCCCGGATCGACGTCCCGCTCCGTCGCGAGCCAGTCCACCACGGGGACCAGTACGTTCTCGAAGTCGGGACGCATCGGCACCCTCTGCTCGTAGAGCATGCCGCCCTGGCCCGGTCCCTCCCAGACGAGGCAGTCGAACCCGCGCCTGAGCGCCATGTAGGCCGTCGCGGCGTAGCCGGCCTCGGCTGTCGAGTCGTATCCGCAGGGTGCGACCACGACCGGACGCCCGTCGCCCGTGGTCATCGGGGTGGGCGAACGGAAGAGGTAGGCCGTCATCGTCGCCGTCCCGAGCGGGATCTCCGCCACGTCCACCTCGTGGTCGAGCAGGGGGATCGCCGCCCGGAACGCGGCGCGGTGGGCCCGCCAGCCCTGAAGGAGCCGCTCGTCGTCGAGGTCGTGGCGGACGAAGAAAATCGCCTGTCGCCAGTACTCGCTGGCCCGCAGGTACGCCTGTCGGGCCGTCACGCGGTGCCCTGCGGCCAACGAACGGTCGGCCTTGTCCTGGGTGCGCCGGGCCGTGGCCGACCACTCGACGAACCAGCTGTCGTAGTCACCCGGCTGGACGCGGGACGCGGTGGCGAAGGCCTCACCGAGATCCGACGACTGAGAGTGGGCGGCGAGGACCGTTCGGCCCAGCTGGTTGTCCATCTCCAGATCCTCGAGAAAGACCTTCACGTACCACTCCCCCCGTCCCGGTTGCGAACAACGAGTCTGCCACGGTGGCCGCACGGCGGGTCGGAAACGTGGGCCTGATCAGAGAGGACCGTGGGCCTCGGGCCATCGACCGGCTACCGGCCTGCCCCGAAGGTGTCCATCGAGTCGGGGCGAGCGGCATCCGGTCAGGAGGGCAAGGTCACTGGCTGCGACGGGGTGAGCTCCTTGGCCAGCTGCGTCAAGGCGGCAACCGAATAATGGACGTTCTGGGGTGAGGCGGCGGTCGGGGTGGAGATGACCACGATGGCCAGTCCGGACTTGGCGTTGTAACCCAGCGCGTCCCAATAGCCCGGTACGTTGGGGTTGCACAGCACCCAGCCATCGTTGATGAGGGTACCCAATGCGTAGTACGTGGTCCGGTTGAAGGGCCCCAGCGTGGAGGTCACCGGAGCGAAGAATTGGGCTCTGGCGGCCGGCGAGAGCAGCGTCGCCTTTCCGAGCGCCGAGGCCCAACGCCCCATGTCGGCGAGGTTGGAGGTCATGTCGCCGAAGTTGATTGCCCAGCTCATCGACCAATAGGTGGAGTCCTGGTAGGAGCCGCGCTCGGAGTCGTAGCCGTGGAGGACCGGCGGCGCGATGTACGAGGTGGCCGTCATGCTCGTGTTGTGGAGGCTCAACGGGTCCAGGATCATCCGCTGGATCTGCGTCGGCACGGGTGCACCCCCGGCCTTGGCCAGCAGCTGCCCGAGAATGAGGAAGTTGGTGTCGGAGAACGTCCAGTTTGTCCCCGGGGGGAAGTCGAGAGGCTGGGAGACCCCGAACTGCGTCAGCTCCTGTGGCGTCCAGGCCCTGAACGGGTCGGCCTGGAACTCCTTGGTCCACTGATCCGTGTAGAAGCTGGCGTAGCCCGCGGTGCTCCGCGCCAGTTCGCCCACGGTCACCTGGCTGGCATGGGGCAAGGTCGGGAGCCACTTCGACACGGGGTCGCTCAGCTCGAGTTTGCCCCGTTCCACCAGCTGCATCAGCAGGGTGCATTCCATCGACTCGGTGATGTTGCCGATGCGGAAGTGCATGTCCCGGGTGGCCGGGACGAGGGGGTACGAGGTGCCCAACGCCCCGCTGGCCACCTCCCTGCCGTGTTGCCAGACCCCGAACATGATCGCATTGAGGGCGTACTTGGTCTTGGCTGCCTTCACGATGGCCAGGATCTGCTGGCCCCGGCGATCGCCTCTGGCCACGCAGACCTGGGGGGCCGCCCGTGTCTCGTAGCCGGCACACCGGGCCGGGGCGTTGGGCACGCCGGCGGCGGCCGGGCCGGCGCCGGCGACCGCCCACCCCCCGATGGGGGCGACCAACGCCGCCGCCGCGAGCAACGATCGACGCACGAGGGCCAGGGAATCGGCGCTGCTCACGGAGTGAGAGCGTAGCGTCGGCGATAACGCCGGGTCTCGTCCCACATCTTCTGACTGCAGCGGCCCGCTCCAGGGCGTCGAGTATCCTCACAGGGCGATCTCCGCCACGTCCGTGCCCCCTCCGTGCATCTTCGACCCGGTGACAGACCATCGTGAGAAATCCGCCGCCTGAGGTGTGGCACGATCGTCCGATCCCAGCCCGAGGCCCGTGGCGGGCTGGCCTCGCGTCACTCGTGGCGACCGGGGCCGTGGCCACCGTGATGGCGCTCTGGGGCGCGCCGGCGGCGGGGGCGGGACCGGCCGGGAGCGAGGCACAGGCCGCGTTTGCCTGGTACCAACAGGTCCTCGCCGACCTGGGTCCGCTCGACACCTCTCTCGTCGGGGGCCTCCAGGCCGCGTCGCAGTGGCAAGCGGGCACGGAGCGCCCGTCCACCCTCGAGACAACCCTCGCCACCGACGTGGCTGACCTGCGGCAGGCGGTGAGCAACCTGGCGACCCAGGGCCCGCTGCCGGATCACGCCTCGGCACTGGCCGACTACCGAGCCGCCCTCGGCCTCTACCTGCAGGCCTTCTTGCTGGAGGGAGCCGCCGCCCGCCTCCCGCCGGGCCGCCTCGTGCGGCAGTTGCAACGCAGCTTTGAACGGGTTCGCCTCCTGGGCGACGCCACCTTCGACCTGGGCACGACCGGGCTGGCGCCGCTCCTCGGCTCCTCCATCGCCGGTGCGGACGTGCAGGCGGACCGCCACCTTCCGGACTGGTCCGCCCAGGGCCTCACACCGGGCCAGCCGCTCGAATCGTCGTGGACCGGCAACGCCCGCGAGCCCTCGGGCACGCAGTCCGTATCGGCCTGGAGGGCCGCCGCGGGCGCGACCGGCCCCTCCCCCGCCACCGTGCGCGCCCGGGTGGACCGGCGGGCCACCACCGCCCCGCAGCTGGCCCAGCTTGCCCTCCAGCTGCAACGGGCCGAGGAGCACTTCGACTCCGTCCCCGCCCCGAGTGGAGCGCCGGGGGCGTCCGCCCAGCTGCGTCTGGGCCTGCTGACTGATGCCGAGGCGGCGTTGGCCGCGGAGGCGGGCCACCTGGCCGGCGCGGCCCCGTCGGCCTCCCTGGAGCAGGTCGCCCGCTCGCTCGTCTCCATAGGGAACGGGTTGCGCGCCTCGGGGCAGGCGCCGGCCGCCTCCGGCAATGGCACCACCTGACCCGCCCGTGGCGTGCCGGCCGTCATCCTCGCATCCGTCAGTAGCTGCAGGGCAGGTGCGTGGTCGTGAACGTGTCGACCAGCCAGTGCCCGTTCTGCAGAAGCAGTTGGGCGGACCCGACGAAGTCGCCTCGGCCCACGAACGGGTCCGGGGTGCCGGTGCCGTCGCTGACGAGGTAGAAATCCTGCTCGTCCTGGCAGTCGACGAGGGCAGCGGAGGACGGGCCGGTCATGGTGATCGCCACGTGGTCGTCGCGCAGCGTGCCGACGGCATGCTCGTGGGCGGCGAGGATTGCTGCCGCCTGGCGGACCGAGGCCTGGGCCAGGCGGGTGGTGGTGACCGAGGCCAGAGGTCCGATGTAGGACTGGTTCAAGGTGTCGTCGAGCCCCGAGAGGTCGCCGAGGTACGACTCGTAGGCGGCGGTGACCTCGGCCGTCGTGGTGATTGTCGTGCCGGGTGCCGGCGCCAGGTCCGTGGCCCCGTGCCCGGGCGGACCGGCCGAACCCGCCTCGCCGCCGGACGGCCCGGCGCCCCTCGTCGATGCGGCCTTCGACTCGGTGGCGGCGAGCGGTGCCGAACCGTGGTGATGGAGGCGGGCGGCGGCCGTGCTGTCCGGCGGGATGCCGAAGCGTCCGCCGCAGGCGCTCAGGCCGCAGGCGAAGACCAGCAGGACGGCGACGCGCGGCGCCCGCCACCGACCCCCCGGCACCTCACGACCCTTCGAAGAAGGCGACCGTCCCGCCGAGTCCGGCCACCGTCGGCCCGAAGGGGGCCAGTGCGGAGCCGTCCTGCGCGCCCTGGGTCGTGAGCCCGCTCGAGAGGGCGGCGATCAGGGGATCCGCCAGCGGGTTGATCAGCGTCAGGCCCTCGCTCTCGGCCATGGCCTGCTGGAGGTCCCCGTTGCCCTCGGACGCCAGTTGGGAGCACTGCGAGTCCAGCTCGCCGATGAGGGGGGAGACCTCCTGCGCCGAGTTCGATTGCACGCCGATGATGGAGACCACCGACCCCGCGTCGCTGCAGGCCAGCGGCAACCCGATCGTGTCGCCGAAGGAGAACATCTCGAGGAGCGGGGTCACCACGGCCGCAGAGTTGCCGGACCCCGAGCTCCCCGAGCTCCCCGAGGACCCCGATGATCCCGAGCTCCCCGAGTCAGCTGCGGCGGGGCCGGTCCAGGCCAGGGCCGGAGTGATCCCGACCAGGCCGACGAGGCAACAGAAGGTGGCGGCCGCCAGGGCGAGCCGGCCGCGGCACTTCGCCGCCGGCATGAACCGGGCCGTGGGTCTCATGGGTGCTCCTTTCGTCGTGAATCGCGCGTGACCATCAGGTCACCCGCTGTCCCGTCAGCGACAACTTGACCCCGAAGAACCGCACCGCTTGCGAGCCCAGCAGCACCGCCAGTGCGACCAGGAGCAGCAGGAGGTACAGGCTCTCGGCCGACGGGCCCATCTCAATGGCGTACGTGGGCGAGAACGCCAGTCCGTGTGGCGTGGAGGTGGCGGGAGTGCTGCCGGTGGTGGCAGGCAACCCCGCGCCCGAAGTGCTGACCGGTGCCGGTGGGCCCGTGCTCAGCACCGCTGGGCTGCTGCCCGTGGTCCCGGTGCTGCCGGCGGTGCCGCTGGTGCCGGCGGCCGACCCGATGCCGGGGTTGTCCGTCGTCGTCACGTAGACGCGGCCCAGCGTGTAGGTGGAGGGGAACGCCCCCTCGCCCGGCAGGTTCTGCGTGACCGAGATCTCGAGCGCGCCGGAGTCGATGCCCTGCAGCGTCTTCGACGTGTCCGGGCTCGCGCCGGTGCTGCTCGTCCCGTCGGTGTACTCGAAGGTCTCGGGGAGGTAGGTGAGCGTGACACCCTCGTTGGACAGCACGCTGTTGAGCACCCCGATCACCTGCGTCGAGAGGTCGATCGGCACGTTGACGCCCAGCACCCCCACCCCGCTGGCGCTGATGCCGGTGGGCTGCCCGAGAAGAGTGATCGTGCCCAAGTTCGTGGTGGAGGTGACGCTGGGTTGGCCGTTGGCCTGTTGGGTCATGGAGATCGACGAGGAGACGTTGGCGATGTCGAAGAGCTGCCCGAAGGAGAGGGCGTCCAATCCGGCCGACGCACTGACCTGCACGCTCCCGTCGGCGTTGGCCTGGACGTTGGCCTTGGCGAACATGGTGTCGTTGGCCGACCCGGCCGGCTGCACCCCCATGTCGGCCGATCCCTCGGCATCGCTGGGCGATGCGGACGAGGAGATGTCGTAGCCGCCCTGGGCCTCGTCGTCGCTGGGCGTCCCCGGGTAGTTGGCCGACACGTACCCCGGCAGCGGTGGGAGGGGCGGAATGCTGCCTGCGCCCAGGCCGTTGATGGTGCCCGGGAGCGTGTACAGCGTGGGTGCGTAGGGCGTCCCGGCATCCGCGATCGACTGCCCGAGGCTGTTCAGTGTGGCCGAGGCGCCGTACGGCCCGGCCTCAATGACCAGGCCGAGGGGCAGGTTGGGGACCCCGAGGACGACGTCCAGGGCGTTGGCCAGCGCGGAGAGGTCGTACGTGTTGGGGTTTGACGGGGCCGTCGTCGTGGTCGTCGTCGTGGTCGTCTGGGCGCCGGCGCCCGAAGTCCGCGCCAGGCCGGCGGCCCCGACGACGAGCGCCGCCGCCGCCGCCAGCTGGACGGCGCGTAACCCGCGGGTGGGCCACTGGCGGCGATCCCGGCCGGCGCTCACGACGCCAGCGCCCCGAGATACGTCTCGAGCACCGTCTCGTCCTGCACCTCGGCCGGCTCCCCCGCGAAGCGGATCCGGCCCCGGTTGAGGATGTAGACGTAGTCGGCCAGGGCCAGCGCCCGCGCCACGTACTGCTCGACCACCAGCAGGGAACGGCCGTCGCCGCGCAGTGTGCGTAGGTGGTCGAAGATCTCGTCGACGATCTTGGGTGCGAGGCCCATGGAGACCTCGTCGAGCAACACGGTACGGGGCTTCGCCACGTAGGCCCGGGCGAGGGCGAGCATCTGCTGCTCACCACCCGAGAGTGTCCCGGCCGGCTGGCGCCGACGCCGCCCGAGGGCCGGGAAGATGGCCGCCGCCGCGTCGACGGCCTTGCGATCGACGGCGGGCGGGGCCTGCAGGCGGAGGTTGTCGGCGACCGAGAGCGTCGGGAAGATGCCGCGGCCCTCAGGCACGTGGCAGATGCCGGCTCGGGCCAGGTCACACGGACCGTGCCCCGTCACGTTCTCGCCGTCGACGAGGACCCGTCCCGCGCTCGGGCGGAGCAGGCCGGATGCCACCTTCAGGAGGGTGGTCTTGCCGGCGCCATTGGGACCGAGCAGCGCGACCACCGCGCCGTCGGGCACGACGAGGTCGACGTCCTCGAGCACCGTTCCCGTGCCGTACCCGGCGCGGATCCCCTGCAGCTCAAGCACGGGGCACCGCCTCGGTGGGAACGGTCGGGGCGCGCTCGTCGTCCGGGGTGGCGGGCGTCGGCCGGGGGCCGTCCGTTCCCTCGAGTCCGACGTCGTCGGATCCGAGATACGCCGCCCGCACCAGCTCCGACGCCATCGCCTCCGCCGTGGGGCCCGCGAAGATCCGGCGGCCGAAGTCGAGGACGTAGAGGTACCGGCAGACGGTCGCCACCAACGCCATGTCGTGCTCGACGAGGAGCAATCCCACCCCGCTCTCGGCGACGAAGTCCTCGAGGATGGCGCCGAAGCGCTCGGTCTCCACCACGTCCAGGCCCGACGAGGGCTCGTCGAGGAGCACGAAGCGGAAGGGTGTGGCCATGACCCGGGCCAACTCGACGAGACGGCGTTGGCCGGTCGAGAGGTCACCGGCCCGCCGGCGCGCCAGGTTCGTGATCCCGCAGCACGCCATCGCGTGCGTCGCGCGTTCGTCAATCTCACGGCTCTGACGGCGGCTGCTGAGGAACTGGCTCCACGGCCGTCCCGCCGCCAGGTACGCCTCGGGTCCCAGGGCGACGTTGTCGGCCACGGTCATGGAGTCGAACAGCTCCATGCGCTGGAACGTCCGGCCGAGACCCCGCGCGGCCCGGGCCGCCGTGGACAGCCGGCCCAGGTCGCAGCCGCCGAGGCGGATATGGCCCGCGGCGTTGGCGACGACCCCGGCGCACGCGTTGAAGATGGTCGTCTTGCCTGCGCCGTTGGGGCCGATGAGGCCGGTGATCGCTCCCGGTGGGGCCTGCAGCGAGACCTGGTCCACCGCCACCAGCCCACCGAAGCGCACCGTGAGCTCCTCAATCACCAGGTCAGGCCGCAGGTCGTTCATGAGCCGACCCGCTGCAGGCTGGCCCCACCCGCACGGGTACGCCGGAGCGCCCTCGACGCTTGGCCGCGGCTGGCAACCGGGCTCCGACCCTCGCGCTCGAGGGCCCGGCGCCCGAGGAAGAGCGTGCGCATGCCCGGGACGACCGCCACGACAATGGCGGCCAGCCCGAAGAAGACGCCCTCGTAATTCGCGAACCACGTGCTGTTGAGCGGCCCGTAGACGCGGGCCACCGCGAAGACGAACGCCGCAATGACCGGCGAGAGCAGCGGCTGGCTGCCGCAGAAGGCGAGCACGGCGAGCAGGATCACGGAGTTGAAGTAGCCGAAGGGCCCTTCGGCGGTGCCCCCGGCAGTCTGGGTGACGCCACCGATCAGCACGCCGCCGACGGCGGCCAGAGCGGCTGCGATGCAGAAGACGTACAACCGGGTCAACCGGGTGTTGGTGCCGTGGGCCTCGAGTGCGGCCGGCGCGTCGGAGAACCCGCGCAGCAGGCGGCCGAGACGGCTCCGGCGCACGCCGATCACGACGAGTGCACACAGCGTGGCGACCACGAGGGCCAGGTAGTAGTAGGCCCGATCCGATGTCGCGTCGAAGCCCAGGAGGTGCGGTCGCGGGATGACCACGCTGTCGCTCTGCCCGAACAGGAGGAAGGTCGGGAAGAGCAGGTTCTGCAGGAGGAGCCCGAAGCCGAAGGTGGCGACGGCCAGGTAGACACCGCTGAGCCGGAACGACGGGATCGCCGCGATGGCCCCCGCCACGGCGGCGACGGCGGCGGCCGCGAGCAGGGCGAGCAGCCACGGCCACCCGGCGCCGAGCGCGTGCCCGAAGGTGGTGACCCCGATGGCGGCGAAGGACATCTGGCAGAGCGAGATCTGGCCCGACGTCCACAGCAGCAGCCCCAGTGAGGCGAACACCACGGCGAAGCCGAGGCCCGTCGTGTACTGGTTCACGAAGGCGGAAGGGACGATGAAGGGGACGGCGACGGCGATGCCCAGGCCCGCCAGCGCGCCCGCCGCAACGACCGGGAGCGGGAACGTGGTGGCGGATCGGAGCTTGCGCGCCGCCGCGCTCCCGCGCGCCGCCAATTTGGCCCGCGGCACCAGGAGGAGTGCCGCCACGAGGACGAGGAAGGGCACCTGGGTGTAGAGCTCGGCCAACACCAGGTTCGTCTGCGTGGCGAGCTTGTCGCTGACGACGCTCATCATGACGCCGATGCCGATCGCCGCGCCGAAGGTGACGGGCAGGCTGGAGAATGCGCCCACGGCGGCGGCACCGAAGGCGGCCACGTACGTGAGGAGGAACAGGTCGACGTCGATGCCCAACGTCGGTGCGAGCAGCATGCCGGAAATCGATATGAAGCACGATCCGATCGCCCAGGCGTAGCGCCGCACCGTGGTGGGATCCGTGGCCTCGAGGGCGAGCAGGGTAGGCGAGTCAACCACGGCCTGCATGGAGACACCGAGGCGCGCCCGCTTGAAGAAGAGGTAGAGCCCGACCGTGGCCACGATGGCCAGGACGACCACGATGAGCTGGCCTCCCGACACATTGACCCCGAACAGGCGCAGGCCCTTGGTCGGGAGGAACGAGCTGAACTCAATGGTGGCCGCCCCGTAGGCACCGGTGAGGACCGACTCGAGCAGCACGAGCAGGCCGATGGTCGCGACCACCTTCATGGCGGTGGGGGCGCCGGTCAGCCAGTAGGCCATCCGCTCCAGGAAGAGCGAGCCGACCAGCCCGACCAGCACCAGGGAGCACACGGCGGCGACGGGCCACGGCAGGCCCAGGGTCACCCGGAAGCTGTAGAAGACGTACGCCGAGGCGGCCGCTTGCGCCCCGATGGCGAAATTGAAGATGCCCGACGTCTTGAAGGTCAGGACGAGGCCGAGCGCGGCCAGGGCGTAGATGGCGCCGTCCGCCACCCCGGCGACGACGTAGGGGCCGAGCGAGAAGACCCCTGCCAGCACGACGGCGAGCGCGACCAGGGCGACGACGCCCCCTGCCACGAACGCACGCTGGCGGAGGTCACGGTCGGTGCCGCGCACGGTGTCTCCGGAGGCGGGAACCGAGAACGTGCTCACGGCCGGCACACGCCGCACGGCAGGCGGCCCGCCGCTTCCTGCTCCGAGCGGGTCGCGCCGGCCCAACGCCGGTCCGCCGCCAGCGCGCAGTCGGGGCGATGGTACCGCAGCAATCCCTCGCCGGACACGAACAGCTCGCCCGTCTCCATCTTCTCGGTGATCAGCCGCGGCTCGGCCCCCCCGACGTCGCCCGAGACCTTGCGCACCGCGCCGACCGGACCCGAGATCGCGGCCTCGATCGAGTCCCCGATGGCGTCCGGGATCGCGTCCGGGAGCAGCGCGCGGCGGCGCTCGCCCACGGCGCGTCGTCCGCGTAGCAGCCACATGACGTTGCCCAGCCCGCTCAGCAGGACCCCCGCCACGGCCGCGTCGAGAGGGCCGATCTGGCGGTAGAAGCTGGCGTAGCCCGCACACACGTACCACGACACGGCGACGACGATGCCGCCCAAGGCCACGGCGATGACCCACCGGATGAAGTCCTCGGCGCTCCAGGGCGCCGGGCGCGACACCCGGGGCACCGCCGCGGCCGGAGCGGGGCGCCGCCCCGCCATGACCAGTGCCATCAGCTCTCTTCCACCTCGGCGTGGACGCGGTTCGCCTCGCCCTGCTGCAGCACCTCCTCAATGCGGTCGAGCTTGCGCCATTCGTCGCGGAGGTCGGCCGAGAGCCACAGCGTGGCGCCCACACCGAGCAGGAAGATTCCGCCGATGCCGCCCGAGATGATGTAGGGCAGCTGCTCCGCCGAGTAGGCCGAGCCGCTCACCCCGGCCCAGCCAATGATGAGCGCGATCGCGCCGGCCGCCACCAGCGCCCACGCCAGCACACGGTCCCATTGCAGTCGGAGCCACTTTGCCGAGTCCATCACTGCCTCCCTTTTCTGGTCCTGCGGCGCCGTGACGCGCTCAGTCGGTGCACTGGTAGTTGCCGTGGTTCGGGTCGACGAACTGCCCGTTCTGCAGGATCATCTCCCAGTAGCAGTTCGAGGGCGTGGCGTCGGCGTTCTGGGTGAAGGTGAGGGGGGGCGCCAGCCCGCCGAGGTTGTTGTTCTTGATCGACCACAGCCCCTGCAAGAACTGGGCCGACGTCGGCGTGGCGCCGAGATCCTGGTCCGCCGCCACCGCCAACATGCCGGCGGCCCACTCGGCGGCGGTCGTCGCCGACCCGGGCAGGCTGGGATCGTAGGTCTTCATGGCCTGCTGGTACGTGGCCTGGGCGGGCGTGTCGGCGTCCACCCAGGGGAAGTCGCTCTGCGTGCTGATCAGGCCGTTGAGCTGGGAGTCGGCCTGCACGGAGGCGGTGACCGCGATGCTGTCCGCCAGGTAGAGCGGGTCGTAGTTCTGGGCCGCGCAGTCGCTGGCCATCCGCACGAGGCTGTCCCCGTCGCCGGCGAAGAACAGGACGTTGGCGCCCGCCTGCTGAGCGGCCAGGCACTCGGACGTGAAGTCGGGCTGGGTGAGGCTGTACGACGCGGAGTACACCGGATCGGCCCCATCCGCCTGGGCCCCTCCGTCCACGATGGCGTCCTGGTACCCGGTGGTGCACGTCGTGTCCTCGATGCAGTACAGGTAGGCCAGCTTGGTCTTGCCCTCCGCGACGGCGGTTTGGATCGTCAGGTCCCCCTCGTGCGTGAGTGCTCCGCCTTGGGGGAACAGCACCGGGCTCTGCCACCACTCCACGCTGGACGAGTCACCGCCGATGACCGGGATGTCCTGCTGCTGGAGGTACGACACGCTGGCGCTCACCGTGAGCGGGACCAGGTTGCCCACGAACGCGATGACGTGGTCCTGCGTGACCTCCTGCTCCACTTCGGTCTGGCTGGTGGACGGATCGCCGCCGTCGTCCTCGCTGTAGATGTGCACGGGGTGCCCGTTGAGCCCGCCGTGGGCGTTGACGTAGGCCTGCCACACGTCCAGGGTCTGCTGGGCGCCGGTGAAGATGGCGCCGATCAGGCCGCTGTAGGTTCCGACGTTGCCCAGATTGATGGTCGATCCGGTGGCTGCGCCGGCCGTCCCGCCCGCGGCGCCCGACGTCGACCCCGCGGCACCGGCCGTCCCGCCGGCCCCGGACCCGGTGCCGCCGACCCGGTCCGACGCACTCCCCCCGTCGGAGCCGCCCACGCCCGCGAGTTTCGTCCCCAACCCGTTCCCGGCGGCGCCGGCCTGGGACCCGTTGGAGACGACGCCGCGCGCGGCCGCCTCGATCGCCTCCTGGGACTGCCGGCTGCCACAGCTCGTCAGCGCCAAGGCCACCGCCACCACGGCCAGCGGGACGACCAGCCGGCCCAGGGTCAAGCGTTGTCTCGGCGGCGGGGTACCCGCCACCTCGGGGTGAGCACCCCGGTCGGCACGGCGCCCGCGACGCCTTCGCAACGCTGCTGCCAGGCCATTTGGCGCCCGCACGTGTTCCTCTCCGCCCCTGCGGCCGGCTCGCCGGCTCTCGCAACGTGGTTCGACGTTAAAACGTTCGACCCACGAAATTCTTGCGGACTCTTTCGGCCCGCTCGGGCTTCCGAGGCCAGCGGGGCGCCAACCAGGGGCGCTCGGGCGGCGGCGGACGCCTGCGCAAGCGCCCCGAGTAACACACGTCGCCGGGGCCCCGCCGTGGCGGGACGCCCACGATGTCGACCTCTACGTCGTGGCCGACGGGCTGAGCCGCACCGGCAGGGACTTGAGCCCGTTGTTCAGGTTGGAGCGGATGCGCCGTGCCTCCCCGGTCTGCTCGATGACCGGGAAGGCCGTGAGAAGCTCGTCGAAGAACACCCGTCCTTCCAGCCGGGCCAGGTGCACTCCGAGGCAGAAGTGCTGGGCCACGCCGAAGCTCAGGTGTGGGTTCGGGTGGCGCCGGATGTCGAAGCGCCGGGGGTCAGCGAAGATGTCCTCGTCGCGATTGGCCGAGGTGTACCACATCGCCACCTTGTCGCCGGCCTTCACTGGCGTGTCCCTGAGTTCGGTATCAACCGTCGCCGTGCGCCGGAAATAGTGCAGGGGGTTGGCCCAGCGGAGGATCTCCTCCACAGCCGAGGACAGCAGGCTGCGGTCGGTCCGCAGCGCGGCCAGCTGGTCTGGATGTGACAGCAGCGCATGGAGGCCGGAGGAGAGCATCGTCTTCGTCGTGTCGTTGCCGGCCGTGACGAGTTGGACGAAGAAGCTGCCGAACTCGACGTCTGACATCGGCCCGTCCCCGAAGTCCCCGGCCAAGATGAGCGATGCCAGATCCTCCCGCGGCGGTTCGGACCGGCGGCGCACGGCGAAGTCGATGGCGTACATCGCCATGTCGACCATGCCGGTCTGGGCGTAGCCGTCAGGGGCCGAGAGGTCGGGATCCTGGCTGGAGGTCCCCTGCTCGGCCCATGTTCGGATCTGCGGCCAGTCCTGCCGGGGGATGCCCACCAGCTCGCCCACCACCTGAGAGGGCAGCAGTCCGGCCACCTCGTGGACGAACTCCACCTCGCCGCGCTCAGCCGCCTCGGCGAAGATCGAACGGCAGATCACCCGGATCTGCTCCTCCATCCGGCCGATCACGCGCGCCTTGAAGCTATCGACGAGCGGCTTACGGTAGGTTGTATGACGCGGCGGGTCCATCATCAGCAGCATGTTGCGACTGAGTTCGAGCTGCTCGGGTGCCTGGTTCTCCAGGACGACGCCCTGGGCCTCGGCCGAGAAGATCCTCGGGTTGCGAGCCACATGCGCCACATCTGCGTGCTTGAGCACCGCCCAGAAGCCGGGCTCATCGGGCATCTCCTGCCAGTACACCGGCTGCGTGCGGCGCAACTCGGCGAAGATCTCGTGGATCGGCCCCTCCACGTAGAGGTCGGGGTCGTAGATGTCGACACCCGGATCGCTTGACGTCCGCGCCATGGCCCGTTCCTTCAGTCGACGAGTACGGGTGGCCGACCCAGGCCCTGCTCCTCACACATCGCGAAATAGAACGCCAGCGTCCCGGGGCCATCGCTCACCGACTCGATGTTGCCGTCCGCGTCCAGGTTCAAGTTGACGCCGTACATGTGGAACCACACCCGAGTGTCGTCCTCGACGCACTGCAGCGTATGCACCGAGCCCGCCGGCTCGTAAAGGAACGAGTTCGCCCGATTGATGTATTCGTACTCCTTGTACTTCCACGCCCCGGACCGGGTGTAGCCCCACACCGGGCCGGTGTGCCGGTGGGTCGCCACTTCGAAGCCAGCCTGAAAGATGTTCTCGATGATCCAGAGGCTCTCCTTCTCGCGCATTTGCAGCACCCGGATCATGTTCCCCCCGCCCATGGCGACGAAGGGAACCTCCTCGGCACCCAGGTGCACCGCGGTCGGAGCTGGAGTAGTAATCGACACGACAGACCTCCCCTAGAGCCGAAGCCGGTTTCTAACCTAGTGTCCCGCCTCCATGAGGACAAGAGCCCGCGCCTCCGTCAGGCTGGGTGAACGCTCGACCGCACGCCTCCAAGGGTGAGTGTGCCCCGTGCGCATCAAGTCCGTCACATCGGCGTCCGGAGCGTTGAGCTGGCCACCGTCGAAAATCACGCCGCGAGGCGTCGGCGTGCGATGCTCTTCGGACCGATACAACGAGGGGCCGGCCAGCCGCTCATGTCCATGAGGAGCTACCCATGCCAGATACCGTCTTCTTGGCCGATCGCATCGAGGTGACCCGGCCCATCCCGGCACCACCCTCCGCCATCTTCGACATCCTGCGCAGCCCGGCGGGCCATGTTGCCATCGACGCCACCGGGATGCTGCAGGACTTCACCGGCGAGCCCGCCGAGATGGTTGGTGACACGTTTGTCATTCACATGGACCGCGAGTCGCTCAATGACGTCCCGCTCGGCACCTACGACGTGACCGTGCACATCATCGATTTTGAGCGCGACAAGGAAATCGCGTGGAACCTCGGGCCCGATATCCCGATTCCGCACTTCTATGGGTACCGACTGGATCCCGGTGAGGACGGGGTTACCAACGTGACGTCTTACTACGACTGGTCGAAAGTCAGCGGCGACATCAAGGACCGCTTCCCCATCGTCCCCGAGTGGGCTCTGCGCGCCACGCTGGGGATCTTGGAGCGAACGGTGAGGAGAGGCCTCTGACCCCTCGACGTGCGCGAATGGCACGGTGCTCTTGGCAGTCCAGACGCCAACAGCACTGTGGCCCAAGGCAACGGCAAGAGCAAGGGCGTGGAGGTCTCGGAATGCGATAGTGACCGCCACCCCCCGGCGGCCACCCTCGCTGGCGCGGGAGGCAAGGGCGAGGCGGTTGCGGCAATGCTCTGGTGCTCATCGCAGAGACATCCATGACAGGGCAGATGGCCAGCCGGTAGGGCTTCCGACCGGCTCTGAACTCGCATCGGAGCTGACCCGGCTGCTCGGGGCGACCGAGCCCGCACGACTCCACGCCATGACCCCTTCGGGACCTTGACGTGAGTGATCGGTCCGAGGTTACGCTGTCATTTCAGCCGTCGACTGGGCTGGCACGAGCAGGGACGGAGGAGTTGCGGCATGACGAGGCTCACTGTTCCGGTCCGGATCCCCTGATGCGCGCTTGGCAGGTACAAGGTGCCGGTGAGCCCATCGACGTATTGCACCTCGTCGAACTGGAGCCTCCGCAACCCGAACCCGGGCAGGTCCGCATCCGTATCGAGGCGGCCGGGATCGGGCTTCCCGACGTGTTGATGTGCCGCGGCACCTACCCCCTGACCCCGCCACTGCCGTTCACCCCGGGCCAGGAAGCGACCGGTTCGATCACCGCCACCGGCGACGGAGTCGACCTCCCGATCGGCACCCGCCTTATGTGCGTGACCGCCTTCACCGAAGGGTCCGGTTCGTTCGCCGAAGAGTGCCTGGTCCCGGTGAGTTCGGCCTTCGCCGTACCCGACGGTCTCACCGACCCCGAGGCGGCCGGATTCTGGATTTCGCACCTCACCGGCTGGATCGGTCTGGTCGATCTCGGTGGCGTCGCTCGAGGGGAGTGGCTGGCCGTGCTGGGAGCCGCAGGTGGGAGCGGAATCGCCGCCGTCCAGTTGGGACGGGCGCTCGGAGCCCAGGTGGTCGCCGTGGTGAGCGATGAAGCGCGCGCGTCGTTCTGCCGCAAGCTCGGGGCCGACGCGACGATCAACCACACCGAGGGTCCAGTGGCTCCGGCACTCCGGACGATCACCGGCGGACGAGGGGTGGACCTGATCTTCGACCCCGTCGGCGGCTCCATCGCCGAGGACGCCGCCGCGGCACTGGGCCGGCGTGGGCGACTGCTCGCCGTAGGTTTCGCCAGCGGTCAATGGCCGAAGCTTGCGACTCTCGACCTCGTCGTCACCAACACGTCGCTCGTCGGCGTGTTTGCCGGTGGCTATACCCGCCATGAGCTCGACGATATTCACGCGAACCTCTCCCGACTCGTCAGCACGGGTCAGTTGACCAATGCAGTGACGGCGGAAGTCTCGTTCGACGAGCTGCCCGAAGCGCTCCAACGCGTCGCTGACCGCCGAGTGGTCGGCAAGCTTGTGATGGTGCCGTGATCCCGAGTCTCGACGCGACCGGGAAGGTCGTGATCGTGACCGGCGGCAGCAAGGGCCTCGGTCGCGAGATGGCACTCGGGTTCGCCGAGGCGGGCGCGGATGTCGTCGTGGTCAGCCGCAAGGTCGGGCACTGTGAGGCCGTGGCCGATGAGGTACGTGGGGTGGGCCGGCGTGCCCTGGCGGTGAGTTGCCACGTCGGCGACTGGGAGCAGTGCGAAGCGCTCGTCGACGTCACCGTCGCGGAGTTCGGGCGCATCGACGTGCTCGTCAACAACGCCGGAATCGCGCCCGTCCCGCCGTCGCTGCTCGCCGTCACCTCCGACCTGTTCGACAAGACGATCGCGGTCAACCTCAAGGGTCCGCTCCGGCTCATGGCACTCAGCGCCCAGCACATGCCCCCAGGGGGTTCGGTCGTCAACATCAGCTCCAAGGCCTCCATGTACCCCTCGCCGTTCACCGTCGTCTACGCCGCTGCGAAGGCCGGCTTGAACGCGCTGACGAAGGCGGCGGCGCAGGAGTTTGGGTCGCGCGGCATCCGAGTCAACTCGATCGTGTGCGGAACGTTCCACACCGACAGCCTCCACGCCTCTCTGCCGTCGGAGGAGGCGCAGGCGCAGATGGCATCGAAGGTGGCCCTGGGTCGAATCGCCTCCGCCCGAGAGATCGTGGGGACGGCGCTGTACCTCGCCAGCGACGCATCGTCCTACCTGAGCGGTGAGCTCATCATGCTCGACGGCGGTTGAGAGATACACAGGGAGAACGGCACATGACCGAGAGCCAGGACAACGTCGTGATCGGCCCGGGCACGGTGGCAGTGATCACCGGAGCCGCCAGCGGCATTGGACGTGCACTCGCCGAGGCCTTTGCGGCAACGGGGTCGGCCGTGGTCGTCGCCGATCTCGACGACGGCGAGGCGGAAGTCGTCTCGCAGAGCATCATGAACAGGGGCGGCGTCGCTCTGGCCGTCAAGGTGGATGTGTCCGATGCCGCTGCAGTCGACCGGCTCGCAGCGACGGCGCTGGAACGGTTCGGGCACGTCGACGTCTTGTGCAACAACGCCGGCGTCTCCACGTTCAATCTGATCAGCAACCAGACCCTCGACGACTGGCGATGGGTGGTGGGCGTCAACTTCTGGGGCGTTGTGCACGGCGTTCACACCTTTGTGCCGATCATGCGCGACCAAGGTACTCCGGCGCACATTGTCAACACTGCTTCTATAGCGGGACTTCTGAGCGGCGTCGCCTTCATAGGCCCCTACTGCGCCACCAAGGTGGCGGTGGTGTCGATCTCCGAGACCCTGGCGCAGGAGCTGGCGATCGACCAGACACCCATTGGCGTGAGCGTCCTCTGTCCGAGCTCGGTCGACACCAAGGTGATGGAATCCGAACGCGGCCGCCCAGCCGGGTTGGGTGTCGAGCTCCGCACGGAGATGGCGGAATCGGTGCGCCTCATGATCCGCGAGAGCTTCACAGGTCCGACCGGTTTGACGCCCGCACAGGTCGCCGTCCGCGTCCTCGAAGCCATTCACAACGGGGAATTCTGGATCATCACCCATCCCGGCGAAGCTCCGACGGTCGAGGCCCGCTTCACCGGCATACTCGAGAGCTTCCCGGGCGAAGGGGGCTGACGATGGCCTGGGACTTCGAGACTGAACCGGAGTTCGAAGAGCAGCTGCAATGGATGCGCTCATTCATCGACACCGAGCTGATCCCGCTCGAACCCATTCTCCGGGACCTTCCGGCTGAAGAATGGGCGACGGTAAAGGCACACCTTCAGGCCAAGGTCAAAGAGCGCGGCCTGTGGGGAGCATTTCTCGATCCGAGCCTCGGCGGGCCCGGATTGGGACAGCTGAAGCTCGCGCTGATGTCGGAGATCATCGGGCGCTGCATGATGTCGATGACGATCTTCGGGGTCCAAGCACCCGACAGTGGAAACATGGAGCTGCTCGCTCACGGTGCGACGAACGCCCAGAAGGAGCGCTGGCTCTGGCCCAACCTCCGGGGCGAGATCTCGAGCGCGTTCGCACTGACCGAGCCCTTTCTCGCCGGTTCCGATCCGACCGTTCTCGGAACGAGCGCAACGAAGGACGGCGATGAATGGGTGATCGAGGGTCACAAGTGGTTCATCACGAACGCGTCAGTCGCCGACATCATCCTGGTGCTCGCCGAGACGAACCCCGAAGGGCGGCCGCACCGGCACGCCTCGATCCTCGTGGTTCCCGCCGGAACGCCGGGCATGGAAATCGTGCGCGACATCGCCACGATGGCCCACCCCGAGGTTGAATTCGGTCAGATCGGAAACCATGCCGAGCTCGTGTTTCGCGGCTGCCGTGTTCCTGCCGACCATTTGATTGGTGCGCCAGGCCATGGGTTCGTCCTGGCTCAACAGCGTCTCGGCGGGGGCCGTATCCACCACGCCATGCGTTGGCTCGGTCAAGCGCAGCGATCGCTCGACATCATGTGCGAGCGGGCCGTGTCGCGAAGGTCGCATGGCAAGGTGCTGGCGCAGCACCAGATGGTCCAGGACTACGTCGCGTTGTCCCATACCGAGATCCAGGCGGCGCGGCTGCTCACCTTCCAGACCGCTTGGAAGATGGACAGGTACGGGGCCAGCACGGTGAGAGCCGATCTGGGGATGGTCAAGGCTCATGTGTCGAAGGTGGTGCTGGCGGTGCTCGATCGGACGATCCAGGTCTGCGGCGCGCTCGGGTACTCGAGCGATCTCCCCGTGGAGGAGTGGTATCGCTCGACCCGGTTCGGGCCCATTGGTGACGGGCCCGACGAGCTGCACAAGTCGGTGCTCGCCCGCACGGTTCTGAAGGGCTACACACCGGTTGAGGGATGGCCGACCGAACACATCCCCAGCCGTCGCCCGGCGGCCGAGGAGAAATGGGCGTCGCTGCGGGCCGAGGTGGGCCTGACATGACCGCGCACAACACAGAAGGTCCATGCCCGAACTGACCGAAACGTGCGTATCGGTCCGGAGGGCCCGTGACCCCGAAGCGACGCCGGTGGTGCACGCTGGCGTGGGCGTCGACGAGATGGCAGAGGGCGCTCCATGACAAGGGAGTCCGTGGCCGGTCACGCCGGTGCGTGGTCCGGCCGGGAGCCGATCCACGCGGTCTTCTTCGATTTTGCCGACACGCTGTTCAGCAGCCGAATGCTGCGTGACGTGCACCTCCGTCAGTTGCGATTTGTGGGCGACTCCATCGGGGTGACGGCCACCGACGATGAACTGCGGGCGGGCTATCGCGAGGGGTTGGGAGTCGCTTACCGATCGGTGGCATCGCGTCCCTTCTATCTCCACCGCGAGCTCTTCGGCCAGGCCTTTCTCGCCATGGCGCGAACGTTCGGGGGGGAATTGGATCACGAACAGGTCGGATACGCGGTCGATCGCCAGTACGAATCGACGATCGAGGCCGCCGAGTTGCGCGCCGACTGCCTCGATTCCTTGCGCGGCCTTCGGGAACGTGGACTGCATGTCCAGATCGTCTCGAACATCGACGAAGAGCAACTCGAAGCTCTCGTCAGTCGTCTGGGGTTGGAGTCGGCGATCGACGCCTGCACGAGTTCGGAATCGGCACGGTCGTGCAAGCCGGATCGTGGCATCTACGAGTGCGCGCTCGAGAAGGCCCGCTGCACGGCGGCACAGGTGCTCTTCGTCGGTGACAGTCCAGCGCACGACGTCAGGGGACCTCAGACGATGGGGATGTTGACGGCGCTTCTCGTCGCCGACCCCCGCCCCGGGGCCGAGGATTGCTCCCCCGACTTCGTCATCGAGCGCCTCGGGCAAGTCGTGGCGATCGTCGAGCAGGAGCCGATCGGATGACGGAATCAGTCGACCGGTTGCGAGACTTTCTCGACGGTTGGTTCGGTGATTCGAGTGCCATCGAGGTGGAGGCGATGGTCGGGGGCGGATCCTGTGACATCTTCGCCCTGCAGCGGGGGAGGGAGCGGTGGGTCCTGCGGCGCGCCCCCGGCCACGCGAGTTCGGCGACGGCTCATGACGTCCTGCGCGAGTTCCGTATCCTCGATGCGATCAAGGACGAGGCGGTGTCGATCGCCCGGCCGGTCTTGGCGTGCGACGATCCAGGTGTCTTCGGCGCGCCGTTCTACGTCATGGCGCGCATCGAGGGTGTCCCCGTGCGCGCCGAGATCCCATCCGCCTGGACAGCGAAACCGCAAGAGCAGTCACGGGCGCTCGATCAACTGGTCGATGCACTCGTGGCGATTCACGCGGTGGATTGGCAGCAGCGCGGTTTGGGCGATCTCGCCCACTCCGGCCCCTACCTCGCACGGCAGGTCGACCGCTGGATGTCGCAGCTCGATTCGTACCACGGTCGCCCCCTTCCGTCGGCCGCCCGCGTCGCATCGTGGCTGGACGATCACCGACCGGTCGATCAGGTCCCTACGCTCGCGCACGGGGACTACAAGCTCGACAACGTGCTCTTCGCGCCGGATGCGCCGCCGAAGCTGCTCGCGGTGGTCGACTGGGAGATGGCTTCCATCGGGGACCCGTTGATCGATCTCGCTTGGGCCATGATCTTCCATCCCGGGCCGGAGGGGACCATACCCCTCGGTGTCGCGGCGAATACCGGGTTCGATCGGTCTCGGATGCCGGCGCGCTCGTTGTTGATCGCTCGTTACGCGGAGCGTTCCGGTCGCGACGTTGGCGGAATCGATTGGTACCATGTGTTCGCCCGCTGGAAGCTGGCCATCGTGTTGGAGGGCAGCTATGCGAAGTTCGTTCGCGGCGAATCGAAGAAGGCGGTCCACGAGTTTTTCGGTAAGCAGACCGACTTGCTGCTCGACAGTTCCCTGAGCATCGTCGAGGAGCACTGATGGCCAAGCCCGATGTCCTGGCCGGTCACCACGCTGTCCGCTAAGGCGGCGTCCGGATCCGTTGGCCCGTTTCTGGGATCGGATCCAAGCGTGGATCTGCACGCGAGACACCTCACCTTGGGCCGGAGCGCGTCGGCTTCACGACACTCCTGCCGAGCGTGCTTCGAAGGCCAGACTGAGCGTCTCGGGGACACAGTCGATCCCGGCTGCCACTTGTGCACGCTCAGGGCCGATCTCGGCCGCCAACGGCACCAGCTGCTCGAGATCGAATCCGTACACAGCCGCGGCGTTGGTACCCACCATCTTGGCGACTTCCTCAGAGTCGATGCCGGCATAGGTATGCGCCAGCGCCTCACGCGTGAAGGGAAACGTGCCCTCTTCATGCGGGAAATCGCTTCCCCACATGATGCGATCCACCCCGATACGAGCACGGTCGAGCGCGTCCTCGCGACTCATGAAACTGGCTCCGACCCAACAGTTTGTCGCCCAGTACTCGCTCGGCTTTCGGCCGAGGCGGAACGGTTCGAGGAACTTCAAGGCGCCAATGCGCCCTTCATCTTGCTTGCCCTGGATATCATCCATCGCCTGGAGTGTGGAGTGAATCCACTTCGACCCTGCTTCGGCCACCACAAATTTGAGACCGGGGAAGCGGTCGAACACACCGGACATGATGAGTGACCACACCGGTCGATGCGAGTAGAAGCTCGCTTCCAGCACAAAGAGGGCGAGTGTGGCAGGGAAGTAGCCCTCATTCGGCGAGCCGCCGCCGCCGTGGACGTTGACCACGACGCCCCGCTCTTCGCAGGCTCGCCACACTGGGTCGTACGTCGGCGAATGGAGCGGCTCGATCCCGCTACCTGGAGGCACCCCGGGGAGCAGGGCACCGCCCGTTAGACCATGGTCCGCTATCCAGTGGATGTCATGCACAGCCTCGTCGATGTCGTTGAGGAGAATCTGTCCTATGCCAGCCCGGCGACCTGGAAGGGCCATGCACCACTCGGCCAGCCACCGGTTGTGAGCACGCAGACCGGCCAGACGGAGCGGGTAGTCGGCTGCAGCTGGTGTGGGCGTGACCAGGCCACTCGTTGGAAAGAACGGTGGAACAGTGTTCGGGAATACCACCTCAGCGACGATCCCGTCGGCCTCGAGCGCCGACTGACGTACGTCAGAGTCCCAATTGCGATCGGCGTCGGGGGCTGTCAGGTCGCGGAATGGGTTCTGGTAACCGTCAAGCCAGCGATCGAACTCGTCGCGGTAGCGGCCCTCGAGGTACGGTCGATAATCGGCCAGGTCGGCTCCCGCGTGGCCGTCCGCAGAGATCACGACGTAACGCTCCATGACATGCTCCTTGTTCTTCAGTGCGACCACCTCTGGACGATTTGGGTTCGGTCGCCCGTCAGGCGCGCCGAGTGTGCGTCGAGCCCTTCGCCATCGCTGCGAGACGGGCAAGGACCAACAGGTAGCGAATCGATGGGGTCACGCGCCATATCCTGAAGGCTACGAGCATTCTCCGGTTCCCGACCTCACGCCTTTGACCTGGGCCTTTGGTTGGCCGGTCATCGCTTCGCGGGAGACGTCAACGCAATGTGCGAACGGGTGGCTCTCAGGGTTTCGACCTGGCTCCTCCGAGGAGATGCTGGTACAACGCTTCCGTTCCAGCGAGCTGTTCCGCCCCGTACACCTCCGCGGTCTCTACGTCGACGGAGATACCGGTGACAGCGTCGTCGCTCAGCCGACGAGCGCGTCGGTCAACGGACCGATTCCAGCAAGCCGGGCTGCCAGATCGGCCGTGAGGTGATGCCGAGCAGCAAGTACGGCGGGGTCGGTATAACTGATGCTGGTCTGGCCGTCATCGTCCCATACAAGTACTTTGAGGGGGAGATCGAGCGCAGCCAGTGGAAACGCCACCATGACCGGGGTACCACCGGTTGGGCTGCCGAAGATCACGAGCTTCGTCTCGCGAAGCTGAAGTCCGTGCTGTTTGGCTTCACCGCTGTGATCGACGATCGTGAAGACTTTCATACCGTGAGATGCAACGAGCTCAGATAGCCGAGCGACGGCCTCAGTCACCGATCCTGAGCCGACCTTGGTGATGATCCCTGTGTCATAGTCCATATCGGCGGTATCCGGCATCAGACGGACTCCCTTTCGCTGACGAGCTCTCCTCTGGCCATGATGGCAAACGACAGGTGGAGCCGTCGAGGCGGTGCCCAATGGCGCTCGGGCCCTCACTCCATCGGGCGATAGCTCGCGATCAGTGCGAGGGCGCCATCGAGTGCTCGGCGCAGCGCCAGCGGGTCCCGAGCGGCCCTCCGGCCTCGCCGCCAGCCGCGTCGTCGTAGCTCAGCGCCCGTCCTCCCACTCTCGCAGTACGATGCGGCGATACAACTCCATAGCGGGGCGCCGGGAAGCCTGGTCGGCACCATGATTGCGTTCCTCGTGCCCTCCACGGCCCCTCTATGGCTCGACCTCGTCGGGCTGTTCGGGAGCCTCGTCGTGCTCGCCATCAGCGGGGATCAGTTCGTGATCGCCCTGGCACGTATCTCCGCCTCGCTGCGTGTCCGCCCGACGGTGGCCGCCGCACTGGTCGGGGGCCTCGGCACCAGCCTCGCGGAACTCATCGTGGCGGGTGTGGCCGCTGCCAAGTCGCCCACCCTGGCCATGGGGAGCCTGGTGGGGTCGATCGTGGCCAACGTCTGCCTGGCCCTGGCGATAGCGGCTCTGATCATCCCTCTGAAGGTCGACTCGGCGACCGTCCGGAGGGAGGCGCCCATCAGCGTCGCGTCGGTGGTGCTGTTCGCCGTCCTCGCCCTTGGGGGTGTCACGATGGTCAAGGGCCTCGTCATGTTGGTCGCGCTGGGCGTCGCGGTTGCGGCGTTGCTGCTCGGACAGCGACGCGAAACGGAGGACCCGCTCGGATCCGAGATGGCCGAGTTCGCTTCCACCACGACACGGCACTCGCCTGTCGAGTCGATTCGGGCGATCGCCATGCTCGTCTTCATGCTCGGCGGCGCCGAGATCATGGTGACCTCCTCGCTCGGCGTGGCGAAACATCTCGGGTTCTCCGACGGGCTGGCCGGGCTCACCTTGGTTGGCATCGGCACCTCGGCACCGCTCATCGCAGCTTCGATCCAGGCCGCGCGCAAGGGCGAGCACGACCTCGTCGTCGGGAACGTGCTCGGCGGCAACCTCTTCATCGCCCTGGGTGGCGGTGCGGTTGTCGGACTCCTCGCATCGGTCAAGTCGGTGCATATCGGCACTGTCGCGCTCGTGCTCATGACCGTGGTCGTGGTCGCGTCGTGGCTCGCCATGGCGAGAGGGGCAACACTCCGACGCTCGGACGCGATCGTCCTGTTGCTCGCGTACGCGGCGTGCCTTCCCTTCGTCAATCGCTAGGTCCGAAGTGTCAAGGGAGCGAACGTCACGAAGTTTCATGGGTTGCGCGACCCCTACCCGTTGGGGTTCAGGCACAAGGGTCCATCGGACGACGCGTGGACCCACCGCCGCACGTCCGACGGACAGCCTGAGATGTCCGTCGACCTGCGCCTCAAACGGACCGCGGGATTACCTCCCTGCACGCAACGGCGCATCGTCGTGGGCCAACTATCCGTGCGTTGCATCACCTTCGATGTCCTCGGTGTCACGAAGGGTGCGTCGCAGATAGGTCCGCATCCGAGGCTGGTCCTCCCCGCCGAGCGCCTCGAGCAGCGCGAACAGGCTCTCGAATGCCTCAGAGCCAATCTGCTTCCGAAGGTCCCGCTCGATCTGACGGGAGCCGGACCGTAGCGCAGCGAGGTATTCGTGGGCGCGAGGCGTAAGACTGACGACCTTCTCACGGCCGTCACTCGGGGAACTCCGTAGGGTCACAAAACCCCGGTCGTGCAGAGCGGCCACGACCTTGCCCGCACCTTGACGAGTGATGCCGATCTCCCGACCGATCTGGGAGGCCGTGACGTCCTCGAACTGGGCGCACAGCCAAAGCACTCGTCCATCGGGAAAACCTCGGTCGGCGAAGCCAGCGGCCGCCAGCTTCTGGTCCAAGCGCTGCTGGTAACCGACCCAGGCCCGCCGCAGTGCAGCACCGAGGACGGGCGGTCGGCGCCTTGTTCGACCTCCGCCGACCTCGCCGCCCTCGTCGGACGGCGGACTGGCCTCGCGCTCGCTCACGGTCACCATGGTGATAGTTTGACAACCATGGTTGTCATTCTATCTGACAACGACCGGTGGCGCGAACACGCACACCCATGGTGATCGCAACACCCACGGTCTCTCCACGCGCCCCAACCGGTACCCGTCGCCTGAGGCTCATCGCCGTCGGTCTGATTGTGGTTGCAGCGGTCGTCACCGGGTCGTGTGATGCCGGAGCGGCAGCACCACACACCTCGTCAGCGCCCTCGTCCTTCTACGCGGTGCCGGCAGCCCGCCAGCTGCTGACGACGGACCCCGACAGCACGGTCGCCCACGACACCGAGAACGACGTCCTCGTCGCCCAGGGCACCCGGCTGTTCGCCTCGACCGACCAGTGGGAGTACCCGGGCTCGCCGGCAGAGGGCCAGATCCTGGTCAAGGACTCGGCGCACGCTCCCTGGAAGGTCTTCGAGCAGACCCAAGGGCTACGCGTCGAGGACTCGATGGCCTCTTTCCCGATCCCGGCGGACCAGGGCGTGGGGCATGGCCATTCCCTGCTCATCACCGTGGCTACGCTCCACGGGCACAACGAGCTGCAGTGGCTGCTCGACGGCGCGACGTCCTTCTCGCCCGCAGACAGTTTTATGCTCCCCTCAGACGTGGTGGACGTCCGATCCTTTGGGGCGCACGAAACCGGGGACATCTGGTCCGTCTACGCCGGGGTGGATCCGACCGGCATCCTCCGCGCCACCTGGTCCAAGACGCGCCACACGCTGGTCTTCAGCCCCACCCCCGAGCTCACGGTTGCCACAGCTTCCTCATCGAGCCTGGTTTCCCAGAAGGTCACCGCCTTCGCCGACTGTGGCGGCGCGCTCTTCGCCACGATCAACACCAAGCTCTATCGGCGCAATGACGGGGGACTCTCCGGCGGCACTCCACGATGGTCGCTGCTCTACGAGGAGCCACCGGTCGGGCCGCACAACAGCGGGCTACGAGGGCTGACCTGCGTCACCTACGACGGTGCGTCGGCGCTGCTGCTGTCGACCGAAGGAGACGGGGACGTCTACCGCCTCGATCGTCTCCCGCGGGGCCCGCTGCACGGCACCCACCCCGTGAGCCCCGGGCACCCCGCGGCTGGCCTGGCGGTCACCCTCGAGTTCTCCCCCATTCCTGCCATCCGCAACATGCTCGCCCGAGAGGGCACCACGGTCCCCGCGACAGGCAAGGGCTCCGTCGTCTACGTCATCGCCGCGTACAACCGCTTCACCGCGGTGCGCATCGGAGGCGTGGCCAGGCAGCTCATCGGCTTGGAATGGGCCTACGCCGGGCCCTGCCCGCCGGGCCGGACGTGTGGACCCATCTCCGATCGATTGGCCCAGTTCGACGCGGCGGCCTGCTTCGCCGTCCGCACCGGGTCTTCGGGCACGCCGAGCTACGTCCTGCGTTGTCTCAGTGGCTCCGACTTCGAGCCGACGGGCCGGACCGGCCCCCCCATCCGCTCGGGTCAGGCCTACGTCTCCATCCGCACGATCACCCCCTCCCCGTTCCCCGACGGGCGCATCTACTACGGCGGCTACGACTGCAACTTCTACCCGGCCGACGGGACGGCTTGGGTGGCTTCGTCGACCCCTCGTGCCCTCCACCTGGGCCCATCGAGCCGGGCCGGGCGGTGACCACTGACCCGAGCCGAGGCCTCGTCTCGACGTCCGTTAACCGTTTTTGACAACTTCGTTTACATTCTGCTCACATCGGTCCGCCAAGATGGCAACTTCGGAAGGATTGCCGGACCCGACGTGAGGACCCCGATGAACCAAACACCCAGGGCACGCCATGTGCTCGCCACCCGAGCCCTGTCCCTCGCGCTGGCCCCGACGATGCTGATCATTGGCACCATGGTGCTCGCCGCATGCGGCAGCACCAGCGGTAGCACCTCCAACCAGCATGCATCGAAGCCGCCATCCACGGTCTACCGATGGGGCGTCGTCGGCAACAAGGGTGCGATCACTCAACTCCAGCTCGACACGCCGACCGCCATCGCCGACATCAGCGGGAAGGTCGTGCAGATCGCTACCTCGAACTCCGACGGCTATGCCCTCACCTCGACCGGTGCCGTCTATGGCTGGGGGGTCAACAGCTATGGCGAGCTGGGGGATGGAGAGCTGACGCCCTACGAGACCAAGGCGGTCAAGGTCGACTTCCCGGCTGGCGTCACGATCACGGCGCTCGCCAACCCGATGCCTTTCGACGCCGGCCTCGCCATCGACTCGACCGGCCACGCATGGGGCTGGGGCCTCAATGGCTTCGACGACCTCTGCCTGTCCGGGCTCGTCGAATCCCATCCCCAGCAACTGCCTCTCAGCGACGTGACGCTGGCCACCGGCGCCCGCACCCATGCCCTCTTCGACTCCAAGGGCAGCCTCTTCGCATGCGGGAGCGCCGATGCCGGCGAGCTCGGCAACGGATCGACGGCGTCCGCCAGTACGCCGACGCCCGTCGTCGGGCTGCCGAGCGGGGTGAAAATCACCGCACTCACGTCGTCGTGGGAGGGTTCGGGCGCGCTGCTGGCCAATGGCGCCTACTACAACTGGGGATACAACGCTGCGGGCCAACTCGGCAACGGTTCCACGGCCAACAGTGCCGTGCCCGTGAAGGTCGATCTTCCTCACCGTGTACGGGTCGTCCTTCAGGGTGGGAGCGGGCCGATGAACGGACAGACCATCGCCATCCTGGGGGACGGGGACACCTGGGCATGGGGGGACAACGATCGGGGTCAGCTCGGCATAGGCACCCTGACAAACGCCGAGGTACCGGTGATGGTCCACGTCCCGAGAGGCATCACCTTCGTCACGGTGACCTCAGGCGGTTACGCCAGCTACGGCGTCGACCCGACCGGACGGCTCTGGGCGTGGGGCGACAACGGCAGTGGGCAACTGGGGACCGGTTCGGGCCGACAACTCGCGACGCTCCCGGTGGACGTCGGGGTCCATCTCACCCAGGTGTCGTCGACGGCACAGAACGTGGCCGGACTCGAGGAGCACACCTGAACGAAAGACCAATCAGGGATGCAGCATGAGATCCGATCAGGCCTCCTGTAGCCGAAGCTCGACCATCACCATCCACGGCGTGCCGAGGCGGTCGATGCACATGCCGTGCGCCGGCGAGAAGATGGTCTCGCCGAGCGGCATCTGAACCTGGCCCTCTTGCCCTGACGGAATCCAGTCGGTGAGCCCCGCACGCGCAATCTGCAGGTTCTTCGCCGTATCCACTCAGAGGTAGCCGAGGCTCGGCCATCAGAAGCGTCTTGATCCGCTCAACCCGCTAGCGTCAAAGCTCCATCATCTCTCTGATTCTTTAAAGGAGGCTGGCGATGCCAGAGGCACGGGAGGCACGAGAGTGGGCGGCTGGCGGCGGACTGCATGGGATCGGTGACTCCCTCTATACGCCGTTCTCTGGCCCGGACGGTGAGGACATCGACTGGGACGCCTACCGGACCCTCGTGCGCTATTGCGTGAGCGAGCTCCACCACGACATGCTGTGGCTGACCAGCGGGATCGGCGAGTGGTGGTCGTTGACCATGGAGGAGCGCAAGCGTCTCCTCGAGGTCGCCGTCGAGGAGGCTCGCAGCATCACGCCCGCTGTGGTGATTCAGGCTTGCACGAGCGCCTCGTCCGCCAAGGACTGCGTCGAGCTGACCCTGCACGCACAGGAGCAGGGCGCGGACATCTGTTTCCTACAGACTCCACCCATGGAGGTCCATGCCGGAGAGGGTGTGCTCCGGTTCTTCCAGTACGTCGCAGACCGCACCGACATCGCGCTCGGCATGTTCAACTCACCATCATCGGGCTATGTGCTCACGGCGCAGGAGATGGCGGCCATCCACCATCAGATTCCGGCGGTGGTCGCCGTGAAGGAGGGCGTGCAGGATTCGGTGTCCCGGACGCCAGCGCTGCACGCACTGGCGCCCGAATTGGTGATCTGGGAGTGCGACCTCATCGTCTACAACGCGGGCTGGCTACAGCAAGGGATCGTCGGTCCGGCCCAGCTCGGAACCTCGGGTTATCTCTACGAGACGCCCGACAACCTCGCCTATTCGCGTTACTGGAACCTCATCTGGTCCGGCGAGCTCGACGAGGCGGCCGCGTTCTGGAGGGGATCCGGCCTCGAGGCCCGCAGTGCCGGCATGGGTTCGTGGCTGGTGCAGTATCCCGGACGCCCCGACTACTTCACCCACTGGGGCGAGGCATTCAAGTACGCCGCCTCGGTCATCGGGCTGCCCGTCGGGGCATACCCGCAGTCGCGGCCTCCCCAAGGACTCCTGCCCGACGAGGCGAAGCACCAGATCCGCCGAACCCTGGAAATGGCCGGGATGGCAGGTACCGCACGTCGGTGCCTGGGCGACGCCGCTGCCTGAGGCGCCGGCGCGGGTTCAGCCGTCGGGAAGGCCCAGTATCTCGAGGCCGTAAAGCGCTGCCGCGTTGGCGGAGGAGAACTTCTCTCGGTCCTCGTCGGAGGCGAAGTGTCCGAGGAAGGATCCGATCTCGTCCTGGTTCGGCTGTTGGAACGGGTAGTCGGTGGAGAAGATCAGCCGATCGACGGAGGTCGCTGACAGGGCGTGATGCAGGAGGGCCGGGTTGAGCATGCCAGAGGAGGTGATCCAGAAGTTCGACTGCACATAGTCCGATACTGATCGTTGCAGGCCGGCGATGCGGGACAGGCTGTTTGCTCGGTCCAACCAGAACAGCAGCAGTTCTCCCCAGTGGCCGAGCACGACGTGAAGGTCTGGGTATCGGTCGAAGGTCCCGCGGATGATCAGGCGTAGTGCGGCGAGGGCGGCGTCGAGGTGCCACCCCCATCCGAACGTGGCGAGGGCGAGTTCGGTCATTGGATCGAAACCCCGATACGACGCCTCACGCACCGCCGGCGACGGCAATTGCGGATGGATGAATACCGGTTGGCCGAGCCGCTCGGCAACCCTGAAGAAGTCGTTATACACGGGGTCGTCCAAGACCAGGTCGCCCGATCGGCCGTAGACCATGGTGCCCACGTGACCCAAACCCGCCGCTCGTTCGAGTTCGGCGGCAACCTCCTTTGGCGCCGACATGGGCAGAGTTGAGAGCGACCGGAGGCGCGATGGATAGTTGCTTACCGCTGCGACCGCAGCGTCATTCGCGGCGCGGCTCAATCCGACCGCGTCCTTGGGCGGCAGCGGCTGGGTGCCCGGCGGCGTCAGAGCGATAATCGACAGGTCGATGCCCTGGGCGTCCATGGCTGCGATCCGGCCCGATCCCAGGTCTTCCAGACGCTGCTGGTGGTCGCCCATCTCGTTGAACGCCAAGCTTTCATCGCCACGGTCCTTCGGCAGGCGTCCTAGTGCGGATGCCAGCTCCGGAAGGATCCAGTGTTCTTCGATAGCGATCAGTGTCACGTCCTACCATCCTCTATCAGAAGTTAACTATCATCTGATAGATACTGTACCATGCTCCAATGGATGACGCGAAGGCGGCACGGCTGTTCGAGCTGGCGGATCTGATCCTGGCTGTCGGCCGCCTGATCTATGCGTCGAAGGACGTTCCCGCTGAGCCGTGGACGCCGTTGGAGATTGCTGTGATGCGGTTCATCGACCGGAATCCGGGCACGTCGGCCAGCGCCGCTGCGGAAGCCACGCAGCTGATCTCCAGCAACTTCAGCAGGGCGTTGAGAGGTCTCGAGACGAAAGGGCTGGTACGGCGCGACGTTGATCAGCACGATGGCCGGCGGGTGCGCCTCTATCCCACCCCACAGGCGCATGACAACTTGGTGCGTCTCCGCACCGTTTGGAGCCGACTGCTCGACGGGATCATCAACGACCCCGAGGAGATCGACATCACGATCTCGACCCTCCGACGGCTCGAGATCGATCTCACCGCACGAGCCCGAGGGCACTCACATCATTGAGTGACCAGAGGGCTCGAAACCTCCCCTACGTCACGGTGCGAACAACTTCAGCTCGGCCAGCGGCGGCCCCCACCCATCTCGCCGCGGGTCTCTGAGGGCAGAGGACGGTGGGGAGTTGCTTCCGGAATGTTGGTGCCCCGCGCGCCACAGGTGTACTGTCCATCCGACTCCGACCGATGCGCAGAAGTCACGTGGACGCCTCAGCGGACGCATGTGTTGGCCAGTGAGCAGGTGTCCAGTCCCCCTCCGGGTCCGTGGTTTGCCCCACTTCGATCAGATGACCATCGGGATCGCGGATGTAACAACGGATCTCGTACTGGTGCTGCTTCGGCGGCGTCAGGAATTGAGCACCCCGCGCGCTCCATTCGGCGTATACGGCCTGGATGTCAGCGACCCGAATGTTGAGGAAGCTGCTGACCCGGTTGGGCTGGCCAGGCGTCTCGAGGGTGACCTCCGGCTTGTCGTCGGTCGGACCTCCGCCGACGTTGATGATGATCCAACTGTTGGAAAGTGCGACATACGTCAGCCCTCCGGGGCCGGAGAAGGCGACCCTGCCGCCGAGCACTTCGGTGTAGAAGCGCCGAGAGCGCTCGACATCGTCCGAGACGATGAAATGGGCCAGCACGATTCCCTCTGGGGGCGGTGGGAGTTCGGCCATCTGCTACCTCCACTGGTTGGGTCTCACGCCCGCTTGCGACGGGGTCTCCAACCGATACGACCATACCTGGGTATCACATTGATCTCCTCGCTGAACAGCGGCTTGGATAGGTCAGGTCGTGTTCAGACGTCTGCTACAGGGAGAACCTCGACCTCCGGTTGCTGGGGCGTGCAGTCGGGCAGGAACCAGCGGAACCAGATCCGCCCGTTGCGGTGCCCGGCGGTGGACACCCAGTTGGGGTGGTTCGGACGCCGGGCGCTCACCACAATGGTCCAGGATCCGTCGGGCTCGGTCTCGACCTGCGCCCCGTTGATGGTCACCCTCTCATAGTCGTAGTTGTAGGTATGTAGCAGCCGGTTCCACAGGGACATGTTCCAAAAGACGCACTCGGGTGATCGGCCCCGGATGACCAGTGCCTCGTCGCCAGCGAGATCGAAGGCGCCGCTGGCGTAGGCGGCGTCGCCGGCCGCCCATCCGAAAGTCGTCGTGGGCACGGGATACGGAGGATCGATGACATTGGGCATGGTCGCCGACAGCGGCACAATGCTCGCCTGCTCGCCCACCCAGGTCGCCATAGCCCGGATTCGGCGCGCCAGGTCGCCATCGTCCTCTCGGAAGGTATCGGGTGGATCCTCGGCTTCGATGTGCCACCTCGCGCGCCGTCCTCCCACCGGGTCCACCAGGTAGTCGCGCGTAATGGCCGCTACGGCGTCGGGCTCGAGCTTGAT